>JAYTKJ010000783.1:0-9805 GCA_043730365.1 Acidobacteriota bacterium
GTGACGTCTTCGAAGGTTCCGTCCGGGCGTTGATGAAACAGCGTGGCGCTGCCGAACGGCAATCCGCGCGGACCGCAGAAGACCGGCATCCCCTTCCACTCGCAGTTGGAGGCTTTGCCGGGTGGAGGCGTGGTGGCGGGGTCAAACTGCTGATAGCTGGTGACGAACAGATCCAGACGGCCGTCGCGGTCATAGTCGAGGAAAGTGCAGCCGGAGCTCCACTCCTTCGCCGGCCCCGCTACGCCCAGGCGCGCGGCGGCTTCCTCAAACGTGCCCGTGCCGCTGTTGAGGTAAAGCTGATTCGGCCCCCAATAGGTGACAAAGAGGTCTTCATCGCCATCGTTGTCGACGTCGCCCACGCAAGCGCCGTTGCCCCAGCCGGAGTGGGCCAGACCGGCGGCCTCGGTGACGTCGGTGAAAGTCCCCTTGCCGGTGTTGCGATAAAGATGATTGGTGGGCGGTGGAGTTTTGCCGAAGCCTTCGAGTCGCGAAGAGTTGACGACGAACAGGTCAACCCAGCCATCGCGGTCGAAGTCAAAGGCGGCGAGACCGGTCCCGTTGGCCTCGATAATGTACTTTTTCGTAGCAGGATTTCCCACGGTGACCGGTGCGGTGAGGCCCGCCTTGATGGCGACGTCTTCAAAGGAAGCGGCAAACGGCCGGCCGGAGGGGGCGTTGCGCGGCGCAGCGGGGGCGTTGCGAGTGGCCACTCCTTGGCCCAGCAATAGCGTGGCTAGAAAGCCAAAGACCAGAACAGAGATGGGCCGCCACGACACCCCGCTATTATCTCAGTTGAACTTGCCACGAGCCGAAGGCGTTCGCGGGCGGTTGCGCCATTTCTCAGGGACTGCTATCTTAGGGCTCATCTGACCAGGGAGGTCTTATGTTAAGAGCCATGAAGCTATCGCAGCGCGCTTTGATTTTTGCCACAGGTTTGTTAATTGTCGCGACGACCGCTTGGTCCCAGACCACGAATGCAACCCTGGTGGGAACGATAACCGATCAACAAGGGGCTGCCACAGTTGGGGCTGCCATCTCGGTGAAGAATCCGGCCACCGGCGTGGTCCGCGAAGTTCGGACCGACTCCTCTGGCAACTATCGGGTGTTCCCGCTTAATCCGGGAACCTACGACGTATCCGCCTCGTTGGCAGGTTTCAAGACGAAAATCGCGACGGGCGTGATTCTCGAAGTAGCCTCGACGGTAAAGGCGGATTTTGCGCTCGAAGTGGGCCAGATTACGGAAAGCGTGGAAGTCTCGGCCGCGGCTACGATTCTGCAGACGCAAGACGCGTCGGTAGGCGGCACAGTGACTAGCCAGGAATTGCAGCGCCTCCCGGTGAACGGACGCAACTACACCCGCCTAATCATGCTCATGCCGGGCACGAGCGACATGGGCGGCAGCCAGACGCGGGGCACGTTCTCCGGTACGCAACTGATCTCGGTGAACGGCCAACGGCGCCAGGACAACAACTTCACCGTGGACGGCGTCGACAACAACTTTATGATGATGAATTCACCGGGAGCTTCGCCTCCGATGGATTCCATCCAGGAGTTCCGAGTGATGAACAACACGTCGGCTGAGTTCGGCCGGTCGGCGGGCGCCAACGTAAACATCGCTATCAAGAGCGGTTCGCGGGACCTGCACGGGAGCCTCTACGAGTACTTCCGCAACGACAAGCTGGATGCCAATGACTTCTTCCAGAATCGGCTGGCGCCCGGCGCCACGCGGTTCAAGAACAACAAGGTGCCGTTCCGCCAAAACCAATACGGTTTCGCGCTCGGTGGTCCCGTGGTGGTGCCCAAGCTCTACAATGGCCGCGACAAGACTTTCTGGTTCTTCAATTGGGAAGGCTTTAACAGCCGCCGGGGCCGTACCGCCCTTTCCACCACGCCGATCGAGGCACAGCGCGGCGGTGATTTCTCGGCCTCGGGCCGGAACATTTACGATCCGCTGCAGTCAACGCAAACACCACAGGGGATCGTGCGGCTGCCCTTCGCCGGCAACCGGATTCCCGCCTCGCGCATCAACCCCGGCATCAAATTCTTTGTCGACACGATGATGCCGCTGCCAAACCAACCCGGGCCGAACAACAATTACGTTAACGGCGAAGGCGGCAAGAATGACCGGTCGCTGTGGAACGTCCGCGCGGACCACACATTTAACGCCAGCAACAATGTGTTCTTCCGTTACAGCTTCCAAGACGTAGCCAACTTCACCCCCAACTCCAACCCGAACCTCTACAACGAGGCGCGCTTCGATGCGCGCACCATGGCGGCGGCTTGGAACCACATCTTCAGCCCCACTTCGGTGCTGGAAGTGAAGTTCGGCTACAACAACCCTCGGAACCCAGGCCAGGATTACAACCGTAAGATCACGCGCGGCGACTTCATCGACAAGAGCGGCATCAAGATGTACCAGCGCGACGTCTTCTCCAATCCGATTCCTTCGTTATCCGCCATCGGTGAATTTGGCGCGGGCGGTGGCGGTGACCTGACGCTCGACAAGGTCTGGCAGGGCATCGTGAACTATTCAAAAGTGATCGGCAAGCATTCGATGAAAGCGGGCGTGAACTACCAGCACCGTCACTTCTTCACCAATACGTCGAACCCGATGAACGGCAACGGCGATTTTGACCGCCGCCTTACCAACTCGGCCACCGACAACCTGTCGGGTCACAGCTTTGCCACCATGCTCCTCGGCTTCCCCACCGAGATCCGGCGGGGCACGGGCAACACGCTCACCCAGGGACGCATCTTCGCGCGCAACTTCTATTTCCAGGACGACTGGCGCGTCAGCAACAAACTCACCGTCAACCTCGGCATGCGGTATGAATACCAGAATCCCCCGTATGACGAGACGGACAGACTGGGCAACCTGTGGGTGCGGCGTGACCCTACGAGCGGCAGATACACCGGCACACTGCTGTGGTCCACCATCAATCCGGAGATCGACCCGGTTACCGGACAGCGCAATTCACCCGCGAAACGCGAGGGCACGACGAGGGGGCTGATGAATCGGGACTTCAACAACTTCGCGCCTCGCGTCGGCATCGCCTACCAGTTGATGCCGAAGACGGTGATCCGCAGCGGTTACGGCATTTTCTACAACTCGACGTTCGTTCAGGAACTCCAGGATTTGCGCAAGTTCTGGCCGTATACGGTACAGCAGGTTTTCGTGGCCAACACGGGCCTGACCCCGGATCTGGCCATTACCGATGGGGGACCTTCATTCAGCAACACCTCCGCCATTGGTGGCTGGCCGCAGAATCCGAACAACCGCACGCCCTATTCGCAGCAATGGAACTTCACTATCCAGCAGCAACTGATGAACGACATGAGCCTGGAAGTAGCCTATATTGGTTCATCGAACAAGAAGCAGGTGGGCTACACGGCGCTCAACGCCGCGCTGAAGCCGGGTCCGGGCGACGTGCAGCCGCGCCGGTTGCTGCCGGAATACGCCGATCTGGATGGCGGTTCGAACGAGTACGGCTCCAACTACAATGCCTTCCAGGTTGAACTGACCAAGCGCTTCTCGCGTGGCTTCCAACTCAATCTCAACTACACCTGGGGCCGGTCCATGGATGACCAGTCTTCACTGGCCGAGTGGAAGACTCAAGATCCGTTCAACAAACGGGCCGACTACTCGCGCTCGTCGATCGATCTGCGCCACATCTTCCAACTCGCCTATGTCTGGGAACTGCCGTTCGGCAAAGGCAAGACCTACGGTGGTAACTGGTCGCGCCCTCTTGACGCCGTCATCGGTGGCTGGGCCCTGCAGGGCATCACGCGTATTCAGTCCGGCGCGCCGATCAACGTCGTCGTCGGTCAGGACCGCGCCAACGTGGGACGGACCTATCAGCGCCCCAACGTGGTCAGGAATCCCAATATCGGCGGCTTCTCCAACCGCAATGTGGATGCTACTTGGTTTGACACGTCAGCGTTTCAACTGCAACCGATCTACACCTACGGGAATGCGGGTGCGTTCCTCGTGCAGGCCGATGGCCGCAACACCTGGGACGTGGCGCTTGAAAAATCGTATCGTTTTGACGAGCAGAAGCGCTTGGAACTTCACGTGGAAATGTTCAATCTTCCCAACCACGTGAACTTCTTCGGCCCGCAAGGCAACTTCGCGTCGAGCGCGTTCGGCAAGCTGACCGGCGCTACTTCGGCCCGGCAGATCCAGTTGGGTCTGCGTTTCTCCTTCTAACAGAAGGTTTGGATAAAGAGAGGGGGTCGCGGTTTTCCCGCGGCCCCTTTTTTCGTCTGGCTGTGAACGTGTACCCTAGTGAGTTGTGGAAAAGGAGCTGTCCCCCTCGTGAAATGGTTTGACTACGCGGCCCCGGCCACGCTCGACGAAGCGTTGCGCCTCTATGCCAATCACCCCCAAGCACGCCTGCTCTGCGGCGGCACCGATCTCCTGGTTCAAATGCGCGCTGGACGCAAGCAGACGGACCTGGTGATCGACGTCAAGAAAGTTCCCGAATTGAATGCCCTGGAGTACGACGCCGGCACCGGCCTGCGGCTGGGAGCTTCGGTGGCGTGCCATCGCATCTCTGCCAGTGACGTGGTGCGGAAGAATGTGCCCTCACTGGCCGAGACCGCGTCGATCATCGGCGGCACCCAGATCCAAGGCCGCGCTTCGATCGGCGGCAACCTTTGCAACGCCTCGCCCAGCGCCGATACTGTGCCTTTGCTCATCGCTCTCGGAGCCCGGTGCCGCGTTGCCGGCGCGCAGGGCACGCGGGAATTGCCGGTGGAAGAATTCTGCATCGCGCCCGGCAAGAACGCGCTCGCGGCCGGTGAACTGCTGGTGTCATTGCAAATTCCCGCCGCGCCCGCGCAATCCGGCGCGCATTATCTCCGCTTCATTCCGCGCAACGAGATGGATATCGCCGTCGTCGGCGCGGGCGTGCAAGTAGTGCTGTCGAACGGCAACTTCCAATCGGCGCGCATCGCGCTGGCCAGCGTCGCGCCCACACCGGTATTTGCCAAAGCCGCCGGAGACTCGCTGGCTGGCAAACCCGTGAACGCTGCCTCGATTGCGGCCGCCGCGGAGTTGGCCAAAGCCGCCGCCTCGCCGATCACAGACATGCGGGGCACCGCCGAATACCGCCGTCATCTTTGCGCGGTGCTGACACGGCGTGCGCTGGAAGCCGCGGTACACGCGGCAAAGGGGACCCACTAACATGCAAGCCAAGGTACACGTCAACGCGACGATCAACGGCGAGCCGGCCGAATTCCTGTGTGAGCCGCGCCAGTCTCTGCTCGAATGCCTACGCGATATTCTCAATCTCACGGGCACCAAGGAAGGCTGCGGCGACGGCAATTGCGGCTCCTGCACCGTGATGCTGGATGGCCGCCTCGTCACCTCCTGCCTCGTGCTGGGCGTCGAAGCCAATGGAGCGAAGGTCGAGACGATCGAGGGCATCGCTCGCGGCAACGATTTGCATCCCCTGCAAAAGAGCTTTCTTGAACAGGCGGCGTTGCAGTGCGGTATCTGCACACCCGGATTCATTGTGGCGGCCAAGGCGCTGCTTGATCAGGAAACGGACCCGAGCGAGGAACGCATCCGGCTCTGGCTGGCCAACAATCTATGCCGCTGCACCGGCTATGACAAAATTATCCGCGCCGTCCAAGACGCCGCTAAACAGATGCGGGAGACCAGAGCATGAGCACTCAACCATATCGCGTGATCGGTACGCGGCCGATTCGGCACGACGGCGCTGACAAAGTTACGGGACGCGCCATCTATGGGGCTGATTTCCAGATGGCCGGGTTGCTGCACGGCGCGATCCTGCGCAGTCCGCATGCGCATGCGCGGATCAAGAGCATCGATACGTCCAAGGCGAAGGCGCTCGAAGGCGTCAAGGCGGTGATCACGGCGGCGGACCTGCCGCAGACGGCGGATCAGATTGTAGATCTAGGCGAGGGAGAGACGCCGTTAAGCTACATCAAGGGCAACGTGCTGGCAGTGGGCAAGGTGCTCTACAAGGGCCATGCGGTGGCTGCGGTGGCCGCTATCAATGTCCACGTCGCCGAAGAAGCCGCTGCATTGATCGACGTGCAGTACGAGGTTCTGCCGGGCGTGTTTACCGCGCCCGATGCGATGAAGGAAGGCGCGCCCATTCTGCACGCCGACCTTAAGACCAAGGAGTTCGGCAAGGCTACGGGCCAGGTTTCGAATATCGCCGATCATTTCCGCCACGCCATGGGCGACGTGGCCAAGGGCTTTGCCGAGGCGACGCTGATTATCGAGCGCGAGTTCGACACCGCCACCGTGCATCAGGGCTACATTGAGCCGCACAACGCCACGGTGCTGTGGAACAACGATGGCCGCGTGCATATCTGGTGCAGCACGCAGGGCTCGTTTGTCGTGCGTGATACGACGGCGTGCATTCTCGATCTGCCCGTCTCGCGCGTCAAAGTGACGCCCACGGAAATCGGCGGCGGGTTTGGCGGCAAGATCCCGGTGTATCTGGAGCCGGTGGCCGCGGTATTGTCCAAGCAGACCGGCCATCCGGTGAAGATTGTCATGTCGCGCAAGGATGTGTTTGAAGGCAGCGGGCCCACGCCCGGCTCTCACATTCGCGTCAAGATCGGTGTGAACGCCGAGGGCCGCATCACCGCGGCTGACGCCACGCTCGCCTATGAGGCGGGCGCCTATCCGGGTGCGATGGTTGGTCCAGGCGCGATGTGCGTCTTTGCGGCTTACGACATCGCCAACGTGACGATCGACGGGTATGACGTGGTGGTGAACAAGCCGTCGACGGCGGCCTATCGCGCGCCCGGCGCCACCAACGTCGCGTTCGCTACCGAGACCGTGCTGGACGAGATCGCCGAAAAACTCAAGATCGATCCGCTTGAGTTGCGGCTGAAGAACGCCGCCAAAGAAGGCACGCGCCGCGCCGACGGGCCCAAGTACCGGCGCATTGGCTGCGTGGAAGTTTTGGAGGCGATGAAGGCGAGCGCCCATTATCGTTCGCCACTCAGTGGACCGAATCGCGGCCGCGGCGTCGCGATCGGTTATTGGTTCAATGTAGGGCTGCCTTCGAGCGTCACCATCAGTGTGAATGCGGATGGCACGGTGAATCTGGTGGAAGGCTCCACCGATATCGGAGGCACGCGCACGTCGATCGCCATGCAGGCCGCTGAGGTGTTGGGGATTCGCGCTGAAGATGTGTGCCCCACCATAGTAGACACAGACTCGGTAGGCTTCACGGGCGTGACCGGCGGCAGCCGAACGACGTTTGCCACGGGTTGGGCCGCGTTTGAGGCCGCGCAGGATGTGGTGCGCCAAATGAAAGAGCGCGCCGGAAAGCTTTGGGAAATCCACGCCGACAACGTGACGTTTGAGGCGGGTGTGTTTACCGCTAACGCGGACCGCTTCACTTTTAAAGAACTCGCGGCCAAGCTCGGCCAGACCGGCGGCCCCGTGGTGGGGCGCGGCGCTGTGAATCCGAAAGGCGCGGGGGGCTCGTTCTCCGGCGTCATCGTCGATGTTGAGGTGGATCCGGAAACCGGCAAGACCACCATTCTCCGCTTCACGTCGATTCAAGATGCGGGCAAGGCGATTCACCCGAGCTATGTGGAAGGGCAGATGCAAGGTGGCAGCGCGCAGGGCATCGGCTGGGCTCTCAACGAAGAATACTACATGAGCGGCGAGGGATCGATGATGAACTCGAGCCTGCTTGACTACCGCATGCCGACGTCGCTCGATTTGCCGATGATCGAAACGATCATCGTGGAAGTGGCCAACCCGGCGCATCCGTTCGGGGTGCGCGGTGTTGGTGAGGCCAACATTGTGCCGCCGCCCGGAGCGATCGCCAATGCCATTTATCACGCCGCCGGTGTGAGGATGCGCCGCTTGCCGATGAATCCGCCCGCCGTGATGCAGGCCATCTGGTCTAAGCCGCAATAGTCCGGCGGCGGCGCGCGAGCCAGATGGCGACGGTCTACATCCCTACTCTGCTGCAACAGGCGGCCGGAGGCGCGACGCAATTGCAGGCGCACGGCGCGTCGGTGCGGCAGGTGATCGAAGATCTTGAGCGCCTCCATCCGGGTTTGGCAGGCAAGCTGACTGAAGGCGGCCGTTTGCGATCCAACATTCAAGTGGCTGTGGATGGTGAGGTGTCGCCGTTGGGGCTGCTGGAGCCGGTGTCGCCGGACAGCGAAGTTCACTTTGTGACGGCAATCTCGGGCGGCTCCTCGCCGAGCCTGGCGCGCTCGCGCTAAACTCTTGGTTTCCCCCTCAACACCATGGGCAATATTCTCCGCGAACTTCCGGCCGGTGAACGTGTAGGTCTGGCCTTTTCCGGCGGGCTCGATACCTCGGCCGCCATTTACTGGATGCGCACCAAGGGCGCGCTTCCCTACGCCTACACGGCGAATCTGGGTCAGCCTGACGAGCCTGACTACGATGACATTCCCAAGCGGGCGATGATGTACGGCGCCGAGCGCGCGCGCCTGATCGATTGCCGGGCTGAGTTGGTGCGGGAGGGCCTGAATGCGCTCGCTTGCGGCGCTTTTCACATCACGACGGCGGGCGTGGCGTATTTCAACACCACGCCGATTGGCCGCGCCGTTACCGGCACCAAGCTGGTGGTGGCGATGCGGGATGACGGCGTCGATATCTGGGGCGACGGCTCCACGCACAAAGGCAACGACATCGAGCGGTTCTATCGTTACGGCCTGATGGTGAACCCGCGCCTGCGCGTCTACAAGCCGTGGCTCGACGTGACGTTCAACAAAGAGCTGGGCGGGCGCAAGGAAATGTCGGAGTTGCTTCAGCGCGCCAAGCTACCGTTTCGCATGTCGACCGAGAAGGCCTACTCGACGGACTCCAACATCTGGGGCGCCACGCACGAGGCCAAGGATTTGGAGCACCTCAGCAACGGTGTCAAGATCGTGGAGCCCATCATGGGCGTGGCATTCTGGCGCGCGGGCGTCGACGTGAAGGCCGAGACGGTTAGCGTGAGATTCCATGAGGGATTACCCGTTGCGTTGAACGGCGTGGAGTTCTCCGATCCGGTGGAACTGGTGCTGGAGGCCAATCGCATCGGCGGCCGGCACGGGCTCGGCATGTCCGATCAGATCGAGAACCGGATTATCGAGGCCAAGAGCCGCGGCATCTATGAAGCTCCCGGCATGGCGCTCCTCTACATCGCCTATGAGCGGCTGGTGACGGGGATTCACAACGAGGCCACGCTGGAGCAGTATCGCGACATGGGTCGCCGATTGGGACGGCTGCTCTATGAGGGCCGCTGGTTCGATCCACAGAGCCTGATGATTCGCGAGATGCTGCAGAAGTGGGTGGCCAAGGCCGTGACCGGCGAAGTGACGCTGGAGTTGCGCCGCGGGAACGACTATTCGATTCTCAACACCGAGAGCGCCAACCTCACCTACGCGCCCGAGCGCCTGACCATGGAAAGCGGCAAGGGTGAATTTGGACCGGAGGATCGTATCGGCCAGTTGACGATGCGGAACTTGGACATCGCCGATTCCCGCGGCAAGCTCTTCGTGTATTCCAAAGCGGGCGTGCTGCCTCCCAATGTGGCCGAGGATATCAAGCTGCTGGATAGCGGCAAGAGCGACTAGTACGACTGTGTTACAAAATCACGAGAGTCCAGGCACCGATGTGAGCAGCTCTCGTTTCGCCCGTCGCCTCCGGAGCCTATGCATCTTCTCCTGCGAGGGCCTGTCTCCGCGCCTCCGCGCCTCAGCGTTGAACGATGCCTTCCATCAAAGTCGTACGTGGCCGCTTTAACCGCAGAGGCACAGAGACGCGGAGAAACCCGCTAGGGCTAGG
>JAYTKJ010000784.1:0-1655 GCA_043730365.1 Acidobacteriota bacterium
CAGTTTGGTATTGTAGGCCGAGTCCATCAAATCGTATAGGTAGGTGACACGTTGCGAGGTTTGGGTCATCAACGGGATGGCTACTTGCGAGACGTGGACGCTGGCGCTAGTCAAGATCGCGCTGATGGGGATTTGGCCTTCGGCGACATCCAAGTGCAACTTGTAGCCGCGCCAATATTCGTTGTCGCCGCGCGCATTCTTCTTCCCGCCGATATCGCATTGCCGGGGCAGATCGGCGAGCATCTTGTCGAGCTCCTGGTGGCGCTGACGTTGAATGCGCGAGCCGCGTTCGCTGGGTTTGGCCCTGGCCAGTGAGCCCTTAGGATGCCGGCGGCCCTTGACCTTGCGCTGCTTCTTCTTTTCCTCCCTCTTGAGTTGAGCCGCGGCGAGAGCGAAGTGTTCTCGCGCCGGGATCGCGGTTGAATCGCGGGCAATGTGACCGATGAGCCTGGTCCCTTGCGTCTTCTCCACGATCAATCCATGCAGTTGTTGGGGCAGTTGGCTGGCGGCAAACTCGGCGAAGGCGCGCGAAAATTTCGATTCATGCGGGATCGCGCCAACTTACTCCCAGCCGCAGAACCGCCGGAGCGCCTCATCCACCCGCAACCGATCCATCAAATCCCGGGTGGTGGGCAGGTTGAGAATTGCCTTGGCGACAAAAGCGTAGACCAACGCGGTCCGGTCTTTGGCGGGCCGACCGGTCGCCGCGCGCCGATCGGCCACTAATCGGTCCACTGGCGCCAGCGAAGTAACGCTGGCCAATAACTCTAACTGAGGGCTGAGACTGCCCATCGCTTTCTCGAGTTGAGGAAACAACTCCTGTTGGAAAACGTGGGCACATTGCAAAAGTAACTGGCGCGTAGTAGGAGGAACCACTTGAACGGATGCGGCGTGACATCTCCCCGCTCGAAAGCGTCGACAAACCAAGACCACTGCGCCGGAAGCGCAGGGAGCATAGAATATGGAGTGAATGATACGGCGTGCAACCTTGGCAGTTTGTCTCCTCTCGCTCACTCTGGCGTGGGCGCAGCCGGAGGAACCCGCGCGCAAGCAGCCGTTCTGGGCCTTCCGGACGCCGCTGAAGGCGAATCCTCCTGGCGCCGCCACCGCCCATCCGATCGATGCCTTCGTCCTCGGCAAGCTGAAATCGAAGAACCTGGCGCCGTCCCCGCGCGCCACGGCCCGCGCGCTCACCCGCCGCTTGCATTTCGATCTCACCGGGCTGCCGCCTGCCTCCGCCGCCGATTACGGCGAGCCCTACGCCGCCATCATCGACCGACTGCTCGCCTCGCCCCGCTACGGTGAACGCTGGGGCCGGCACTGGCTCGACATCGCCCGCTTTGGCGAGACCGACGGCGGCGAGCACAATCACGAGCGCCTGTACGCCTGGCGATATCGTGACTATGTTATTGACGCTTTCAACCAGGACAAGCCGTATCCGCAATTCATTCGCGAACAGATTGCCGGTGACTTACTCGATCCCACGAATCCCGCTATGGTGGCCGCCACCGGATTCCTCGTCGCGGGCCCCTGGGATCAGGTCTCGGCCGAAATCAATAGGGTGTGGCTACTTTAGAACGACGCTCCAGACGGCAGGGTAGAGGCGTCGCTGGTCCTGCTCGATGTGGAAGTTCCAATAGAGATCGAAGTCGCCT
>JAYTKJ010000785.1:0-3760 GCA_043730365.1 Acidobacteriota bacterium
GGCGTCGGCCGCGGCGATCACTTCGGCAAAGGGGGGCAGATCAACCTGTTGGCCGTCGTCATTCCCGGTGGTCCAGCCGCTGAAGTAGAGAATATCGCCGGCTATGGTTGGCGCCGATTTTGGCTGGCAGGTGAGGCCGCGCACGACCCAGAGCTCTTCGCCGTCCACGATGGAATTGGCGGTGAGCCGGTAGGAGCCCGGTGCAATGACTTGCGCGGGGCCGCGGGCCGGCCGGTAGATGATCGGCGTCGAGTAACCATTAATGACCTCGCGCGGCGTCTTCCAGGCGATCTTGCCGGTACCCGCATTGGTGTCCTGATCGCAAACCAGGATCACTTTTCCATCGGCATACACGGGCGAGGCAACCACGCCGTGTTGACTGTTGAAGGGCCCAGCGGCAACTGCCATCGCTGCTTCGCCTCGAAATCGTACGCTACCATGCCGAAGTCTGCGAAGAAGACAAAGACATTATGGCCATCGGTCACCGCGGTTGGGGCGGCTCGGTGATTGAGAGTGTGCTGGGCTTCGCGCTTGGCAGCGCGGACCGATCGCCGCCCCTGAACCTTGCCGGTGATGCGGCTCAGGCAAAGCGTGATCAACTCGTCGCCCTCGGAAGCGGTGAGAAAAATGCGGTCCCCTACCAGCACGGGCGAAGACTTCCCAGCCGGCAGCTCGGTCTTCCAAAGCAGGTTCTTGTGGGGCCCGAACTCGGTTGGCAGTTGCCCGCATGAAGGGCAGAGGCCGGAGCCGTTAGGCCCGCGAAGCTGCGGCGAGTCCGCGCCGAACAGGCAGAGCGGGAGCAGCGGATAGAGAAGGGTGCGCATTGATTTGGTATCTATGTTAATCTGCCCTACTTAGTCTGGCAACGCGCGCAGAAGTGAGTGCCTCGCTGGGCCACAACGATTCGGCGGATCGGATCGCCGCAATGTTGGCAGGGCTCGCCTTCCTTCCCGTAGACCCGGTGAAGTTTCTGGAAGCTTCCTCGCTCGCCGGCGGCGTCCACATAGTCTGAGATAGACGAACCGCGATGCGCGATGGCCTCCTCGAGCAGCCCGATGATGGCAACGTGCAGTCCTTCGGCGCGGGCGAGTTTGATGCGCTCGGAGTGCGCGAGCGGATGGAGACCGGCGCGGTGCAGAGCTTCGTCGACATAGATATTGCCCAGGCCTCGGAGGAAGCTTTGGTTGAGCAGCAGCGGCTTGAGGTTGCCTCGGCGCGCTCGCAGGCGGGCGGCGAAAACGGACGCCGTGAGTTCGAAAGGATCGGGGCCGAGGCCGACGGGCGGCGAGTCGATAAGCCGGAGCGAGCCGAACTGGCGGATATCGTCATAGAGTAGACGGCTGCCATCTTCGAACTGGAGCACGGCGCGCGTGTGGGGGCCATGATCGCCATTCACCAGCAGCGCGCCCGTCATGCCGAGCTTAACGTGGATGAAGCCGTGATCGAGGGCGACGAGGATTTGTTTGCCATGGCGGCGTACGCCGCGAATCACGCGATCCACCAGGCGGGCCGGATCATCGCTTGAAACACGTTTTGCCAGAAATGCCGCGGAAACGATGCGTCGCCCGGCCACGGCGGGCTCCAGCGACCGCGCAATGGTTTCGGCTTCGGGTAGTTCAGGCAAGCGGTTCCGTCTCTCGCTTAAATGTCGACTAGCACGTCACGGCCTTCGACCCGCACGGTGTAGAGCGTCTGCCGAAGCGCCGGATTGTAGTCATGCTGGCCAGTGGTGCAGTCAAATTCCCAGGCATGCCACGGACAAACCACCATCTTGCCGTGCAACCCGCCTTGACCGAGCGGGCCGCCGCGATGAGGGCATCGCCCGTCCATGGCATGGAGTTGGCCCTCCACGTTGCAGATGAGAATCAGGCGGTCTTCTCCTTCGCCGGCGGGAAGTTCCACGTCCAGCATCGCTCCGGGCTTCAAATCGTCAAGCGAGGCCAACCGCGTGAAAGCCATAATAGGTGAGGTTATCATGCGCGATTTTCTCCGCTTTTTTGTCGCAACGATCTTCGGTGTCGGCCTGGGATGCAAGACCGATCAGGCGCCCGTGATCGGCGTGGTGCCCAAAGGCGCCAATCATATTTTCTGGCAGACGGTGCATGCCGGCGCGATCAAAGCTGCGGGGGAAGCTGGCTATCAGGTAGAGTGGAATGCGCCGGCGCTGGAGATTGACGCCAGCCGTCAAATTGAGATCGTGGAATCGATGATCAACCGTGGGCTGAAGGGCATTGCGCTCGCGCCAGTGGATCGAAAAGCGCTGGTGAGCGCCGTGGAGCGGGCCGCGCGACAAAAGGTGCCGGTGGCGATTTTCGACTCGGCCATCGACACCGATCAGCGCGTATCTTATGTCGCCACTAACAACACCGAAGGGGGCCGCATGGCCGCGCGCCGATTGGGTGAATTGCTGGGGGGCAAGGGTAAAGTGGCGGTGATCGGATTCATGCCCGGGAGCGGAGCGACGATGGAGCGTGAGGATGGCTTCCAGGACGAGATCCGCCGCAAGTTTCCCGGCATTGAGGTGGTGGCGCTGCGCTATGCCAAGGCCGACCGCGCCAAGGCGATGGCGGAGACCGAGAACGTGCTGACGGCGCATGCGGACCTGGCGGGCGTCTTTGCCGACAACGAATCCAGTTCGTCAGGCGCCGTGCAGGCTCTTAAAAGCCGGAATGCGCGCGGGGTCAAGATGGTGGCCTTCGACGCCAGTGAGCAGTTGCTGCAGGATTGCCGCGATGGCTGGATCGACTCGCTCGTGGTGCAGGACCCGTTCAAGATGGGGTACGAGTCCACGCGGGCGCTGATCCGCCATATCAAAGGCGAGACCGTCGAGGCGGCGATTGACTCGGGCGCGCGCCTGGTCAAGCGCGAGGAAATCGACACGCCGGCGCTCAAGGAACTACTTTTTCCCGACATCCAGAAGTTCCTGCAACCGGGTGCGAAGGCGCATTAGCGGCTTGATGATTGCAACCGTGATTTGCCTTTGCGCAACTTACTGACGCAGCCAAGCCTTGCCGGTGGCATAGCGGGACAATCGCGACTAACTCGTCACGCTGCGTCCGGGCCAAGCTCAGTTCGGCATTGCAGTGGTGGCGCAATCACCTCCAACGGACCCTTGGGAACCCTTGAAGAATCTTACCGGCTCTGGGAAAGGCGTGGCCGAGCGCCGGCAACCTCCTCAACTCCGCCCACATGGCACTCAACGCGCGGCTCGCAGCGCCTTCAGCTTTGGCCCCCGGCTCTTCGGACTGTCCAGGGAAAACGCCCGTGCGTCGCCAACCTGATCGCGGACATATGCTTCCGTCTTCGCTACGGCGTCCTTCATCCCAGCGTTCGGCTTGATGAAACTGATCCACACAATCTCTTTGGCCGCTGGGTCGAACTCCCATAGGCCTACGACGCGGCCGCGGTCGAGAATGGCGTGACTGGAGAGGTCGGCAAGTCCGCCCAACGCGCGTTCGCCTTTGTCCACCGGCACAACGCGTTCCAGGTCCTGGGGGGCAAGCAGGCTCCTCACGTCACGGCGCAGCAGGCTGATGCCGTCGAGGCTGCTGACCAAGTTGTAACACGGCTCTTTCGGTACCTTGAAGTCCATCAGTTTCTCCAGATCCGCTTTGTGCATCTGGCGCACGCTCCCGGGCTCGATGGGGACCAAGCGGAGCGGCTCAACCGCGGCCATGCAGGCTTTCTGGCTCATTCCGGAGAACCATTGGAACTCGGCCAAGGTCGCCGGACCAATCCAAGAGAAGTACCGTCGCGCAAG
>JAYTKJ010000786.1:0-46756 GCA_043730365.1 Acidobacteriota bacterium
CGGGCGGCGGCCGCATAATCACACAGCAGGTAAGAATCGCCGTAAATGACGAAAAACCGCTCCGGCAGCAAAGGCAACGCCTGCCGGATCGCGCCCCCAGTGCCTAGCAGCACCGGTCCATCGACGGAATACTCGACATGCAGGCCAAAGCGCGCCCCGTCGCCGGAAAAATCGCGGATCTGCTCCCATAAGTAGCCGGCGCAGATCACCACGCGCTCGATGCCTTGTTTGCGAAGAAGGCGGAGTTGATGAGCCAGGAAAGGCTCACCGGCTACTTCGATCAATGACTTGGGGATTTGTTTGGTGACCGGGTGCAGACGCGTCGCCAAGCCACCGGCTAGAATGACCGCGGGATAGAGGCTCATTGGGAAATTGGGGGAATATGCGCCTTGCGTTCTTCTTCCTATCGAGCCTAACAGCGCCCCTATCCCCCATTGTACCCTGAACTTGCGGTACCTTGGAGATTCCAGGAGGCTTTTCACTCTCGTGCACTATTTCGTGACCGGCGCGGCTGGTTTTATCGGCTCTACGCTGTGTGACCGGCTTCTCCAACAGGGTCATCGCGTTACAGGTTTTGACAATTTTTCAACGGGCCAGACCGGCTTCCTGAATGTCTCAACCGGCCACCCCAACTTCAATTTAATCCGCGGCGATGTTTATCAGGACCTGGACGGCCTACGCGAGGCCATGCAGGGAGTTGATTTCGTCTTCCATCTGGCCGCCAATGCCGACGTGCGCTTTGGGACCAGCCATCCCCGGCGGGATTTGGAGCAGAACACAATAGCCACCTGGAACGTGCTGGAAAGCATGCGAGCCAACGGTGTTAAATCGGTGGGGTTTTCCTCGACCGGTTCGGTTTACGGCGAACCAGTGGTCCATCCCACCCCGGAAGATGGACCGTTCCCGATCCAAACCTCGCTATACGGCGCGTCCAAGCTGGCCTCAGAAGGTTTGCTGCAGGCCTATGCCGAAGGTTTCGGGTGTCAGGCCTATATATTCCGGTTTGTCTCGATTCTAGGCGAGCGTTACTCGCACGGCCACGTTTTCGACTTTCTTAAGCAGTTGCTTGAGCACCCGGATCACTTACACATTCTGGGTAATGGCAAGCAGCGGAAATCTTATTTATATGTCCAGGATTGCGTTAGCGCATTGCTGATGGCCACGGCGCAGCCGGCCAAAGTTGCCATTTACAACCTGGGCACGAACGAGTATTGCGAAGTCGCTCAATCGGCCGGATGGATTGCCGAACGGCTCGGCCTCACCCCTCGCTTTTCATTTGGCGGAGGGGAGCGAGGCTGGATCGGAGACTCCCCGTTCATCTTTCTCGACTGCGCGCGGATTCGGGGGCTGGGATGGAAGCCGGAGCTATCCATTCGCCAGGCAATCGAACGCACTGTGGATTATCTTGCCGCCAACCGATGGTTATTAGAGAACCGCTAAAATTCGGTCGGGAAATGTTCAAGTGAAGTTTGCCCTGCTCCTGGCTTTGCTGCTGGCCGCGTTATCGACGGCGCCGGCCCAGCAGGTGTATCTACGATCGGCGGGGACCAACTATTGCGACGTCTCGGCGGCGACCAACACTACGCCCATCCGGCTGACCGTCTCCAACGTCTGCGGTTTGAGTAACGGCGCCATCGTGGTGGTTTCGGAAGTGCGCGGCAACACGGCCGCCAATGTTCACCTGAATCACGCCGGAGACCGGGCCAATCTGGCGCGCAAGGTAGCTAACCTGACGGGCAAGTCCTTCGATCTGCTGGATCTGGATAACAACCCGGTATCCGGAGTGATCCACCAGAGCTGCGCCAGCGTGCCGGCCAAGCACATGGGCACTTGCCGGTATACCGGTGGCGGCCGGGTCGGCTTAGCCTCTCCGTACACAATGCGCCCCCATCCGGTGTTGTTTTTTGACGGCCCCACGGGCCCCCGCACTGCCGGCCTGCTCAGCAGCGCCGCCAAAGCCAACTCGGCCAATCCTTCCTACGATATTCTCCTCAACATGGCGGCCACCTACGCCGCCACCTACGCCCAGCGCTGGGGCTATGAGCAGTTCAACGGCAATGGCGAAACCCAAGGCCTCGGCGTCTACACCATCGCCTCGGCCCTGCGTTGGAAGCTCACCGGCGATACGGCGGCACGCGATGCGGCGGTATTCAGTCTGGGCGATAATCCGGACCAGCTGCTGGGCACCCCGGCTTGTGAAGAATCCGACGGCAATTGCGGCGCACCCGCCTCCTGGATCATGGACTACCCCATGCAATTCGGGCAAACCTACTATCAGGCATACTCGCTCCTCCGCGATGACATGACCCCGGCCCAGCGCAGCCGCTTTCTCGGCTTCTTACTGTCGGACCTGCCCTGGACTCAAGGCGGCCTCAATTATTCCGGCGCCGCCCTCACCAAGCCGGTCTTTACCAAATCGGCTCTGACTCAGGGCGGAACGATTACCCTCACCACCGGCAGCACTGTCGTTGCCGGCGCCGGCACCTCGTTCACCACCCAGTGCGGGGCCGGAGCCATTCTGGTTTCCAACAAGGATGTCTACGGGCACCCCTATCGCATCCTCTCCATTCAGAGCGACACGGTCTTAACGATCGACGCTCCGGCCGTCGAGACAGCTCGTGGCGCCAACTTCTCTTGCGGCCCGCGTTGGAACCCCTCGCTGTACGGTTTTCTCTGGCATCAGAAGCACATGCAGTACAACCCGCTCAACGGCAGCGGCACTACCGGCGCCTTCGGTCAGGGCGTTGTCTCGCCCTACTACGGGGCCCTGGCTGGTTTCTATCAGGACGGCTTCAACAATCACAGTCTGGTGCGCTCGCTCGGCATGTTCGGCCTCGGCTTGGCCACCTGCGCGGACGACCCCCGCGGGTGTCTGTTGGCCTCCCTGGCCGACGAGTTCCTCAACGACGTTGCGCTGCCGTATGTGATGACCGTCTGGACCGGCTTCAGTTGGGCCGGCAATACCTATCACCAGGTCCGTATCACCAGCCCCATCCTGCGCTGGGCCAACTGGCGATTGAATTCGCTGGTCTCCGCTCCCGATCCATTGGCGGGCACCGACATTCGCCAGAAGGTCGCCCTGTGGATGCCCTGGGCCCACGTGCCCCGCTGGAATCACCTGCCTACCGCCGAAAGCGCCTGGTTTGACACGACCGTTTTGCAGATGCAGGGTTCAATGGAAGCAATGTCCTACGACCCGGCCGCCACTTACTCCCAGAACCTGCAGTGGTGGCTGAAGTCAACTAACTGGTCAAACCCGAGCGGACTGGCCGATGGTCGACGTTATCCGTACGGGCCGGAAGCGATTAATCACGCCGGTTCCTCTGGCGCCTGGGAGCAATACCTGATCTACGAGCCCGCTGTCTCCCAACTCCCCATTACTGCAACCACCGCCCATTTCACAGAAAACAACTACACCGCGTGCGTGGCTCGCTACGGCGCCGAGCACTGCGCCGCTCCCGACGTCCGCCGCGTCTCCATCTCCCGCTCGGACTGGACCGACACCGCCACCTACGTCGCTGTGAACTCCACCGGTTACGGCTGCCGCGATCACTGCTTTGACGAGTTGGGCGGCTATTTCTACATCTTCAAGAACCGGCAAGCTCTCCTGGCCGGCGACACCGACGCCATGATGGGCTCAATCGCCCAACGCGGCTACCCGATCGTGGGCACCGTCGCCACGCTACCAAAACAATACGACGGCGGCTATTTCGGTACTCCCACGCTCTGGACCGACGGAGGACCCAACTTCATGTTTGTCCGCACCGACCTCAAGCCCATCTATAAACCGGCCGCGCAGGTCACCGCTATGGAGCGCCAGATCTTCCATCTAAAAGGAGATGAGACCGGCGACTATGTGGTGGACAGCGTCAAGGGCTCGTTCGCCTCGCCTCAGCCTTTTCAAGGGCTCCAGCACTACAATCTCAACGGCTGCGGCGCGGCCGCGTCCACCAAATGCGTATCGATCAACCCTGGCGCACTGGAAGCCTCGCACATCCAGCCGGCGGCAGGCTTTGAGGCCCGCCTGAACTCGAAGGTATTCGGCATCAGCGGCCCCATGACCATGGCCACTGCCTCGGGCGACCCCGCCAATGGCGCTTACCCCGGCGGCGCCGGATCCAGCTTCCGCTGGCACGTGGCGCCGGTAGACAGCAAAGTCTCAGCTATCGAGTATGTGGTGATTCACCAGCCTTCCACCGATCCCGGCGCCCTGCTGCCTCCCATCATCCAGAGTTTGAATGGCGCCTTTCGGCAGTTGGAAATCAAGGACAAAGTGGCGCCCAAGTTTCTCGCCTATACGACGCAAGGTACCCAGGCCAATTCGATTTCTTTTACCACCACGCACGCCGGCACGGGCCGATATGTGATCACCGGATTGGCGCCGGGCCCTTATGATGTGCGCCGCGATGGGGCGCCGTTTGGCAATCCCTTGGTAGCTACCTCCAGCGGCCACTCCGTCTCCTTCTCCAGCCCGTCCGGTTCGTTTGCGATCACGCAATGCCGGCAATCGGCACAGTCACCTAACTTCAATCAAAAGCCATGACGAAGAAGCCCGTCAATCCGCCGATCCCGTTGTCCGTTGTCATGCCCGCCTACAACGAGGAGGCCACGCTACGCCGCTCGGTGGAGGCGGTGCTGGGCAAGGTGGATGTGCTTGGCGAACTGCTGCTGATCAACGATGGCTCCCGGGACCGGACGGCCGCCATCGCCGACCAACTGGCCGCCGAGTATCCCAAAGTACGAGTGATTCATCACGCCCGCAACCAGGGCAAGACGGCCGCCCTCAAGACCGGCTTTGCCGCGTCGCGTGGCGATGTGGTCATCGTACAGGACGCCGACCTCGAGTATGACCCGGCCGAGATTCACAACGTGGTCGAGCCGATATTTCTCGGGCTGGCCGATGTGGTTTACGGTTCCCGGTTCATGGTGCGCAAGGCCTCGCGCGTGCTGTACTTCTACCACTTCCTGGCCAACAAGGGCCTGACGTTTTTGTCCAACGTGATGACCAACGTCAACATGACCGACGTGGAGACCTGCTACAAGGCGTTTCGCGGCGACATCATTCGCAACATGACGATTACTTCCTCCGGCTTCGGCTTTGAGATCGAGGTGACCGCCAAGGTGGCCAAACTGCATTGCCGAATCTTCGAGGTGCCCATCAGTTACTACGGCCGCACGTATGAGGAGGGCAAGAAGATCGGTTTCAGCGATGGACTGGCGGCCGGGTGGTATGTCATCCGCTATAACCTCTTCTGCAGCCTCGCCAGTTCGTACGTCAAGATTCCGGATCTGGGCCGGTCGGCACGAGGGTCTGAATAATGGAGGAGAAGACCGCGCCTCGTCGTACCCCGGATTTCACATCACGCAGGATTTATCGGAAGGGGGTTCGCGCGGCCGCTGTGTCCCGTAAGGGGTCGTTTGTGCCACGCGCAGCGTCGTGTAACGGTTTGGCGCCCGCAGTCACTATACGACGAAGGAGTTTCGCCAATGCCATTTATTTACAGCGTGAAGTTCTTGTGCGGTTTCCAGCCGGCCCCGGATCCCAATGGGCACTCGGCTTGCGCCTCTGTGCAGCCCGCCAGATACTCCACCGAGATCAACATCCACAACTTCGATAAGGTGAAGGAGGCCAAGCTGGAGAAAAGCGTCCTCTTGCTGGTCAGGAACGGCGAAGCGCTCGGCCGGGAACCAAAGACGGTACGCGCTGAGCCGTTCGACACAATCACCCTACCCCCACGCCAAGCTACGATGGACGATTGCTGCCTGCTAAGCGAGAAGCTCCAGCTCAAGCCGAACACCATGAGTATCGGCTTTCTGCAGATCGTCAGCAGCATCGAGGTGAACGTGACCGCGGTTTACACAGCCGGCGTTGCCGGCGGCGGCTTACCTCCCACCGGCGGCAGCATCAGCATTGACGTCGAGACGATAGCCGGCCGCAAGGTTGCGTAGTTACCGCGCGATTGCAGTTTAGGCTGGAGCCGGGCCTCTCTCTCTAACAAGTGATGCCAGCGAACCACGACAGCACACCGGGCACGGTAGAATCACCCAGCTGTATCGGAAGTCTGTCCTTGGCATCGCTATTGATCTGCCCTGTTCGGCTAGCTAGCTAAGCTAGCTAGCTAACTAAGCTTCGTCTTCAGGAACAGGCTCTCCGAGCGCTCTGCGCTTTGCGTGCCGGACTTCATGGACGTAGACGGTACTGCTCGCCTTGTCAACAGAGAACACCACTCGGTGAGACTTGAAGAGAAGCTGCCGAAGATCGTCGTCAAGATACTCCCGTTCACGGGCAAAGGCACAGCGCTCCGGGAACGTCTCAAGCGTGTCGATCTCGGCATACAGCCTGCAAATCCATCGCTCCGCGTTCAGAGAAGAACGAGCGAGGATGTATAGAAAGGACTCCCTGATGCTGGCCTCTGCTTCAGGGGTGACGATGACCCGGTAGCGCTTCACTTAAGCGAGATACCGTGCTCGCTTGCCAGCGCTTCGAGAAACGCTCGCATGGGGCGGCCTTCGCCGCGCTTTGCCTGTTCCAGGCTACGGCTGATGGTTCGCACGCTCTGAAGAAGCTCCTGGTCCTCAAGAAGTTTTTGGTAGGCCTCTGCGCTCTGAACGACCACCTCGGCCTGGCCGTTGACGGTCAGCACGGCTGGTGTGCCGGTCTGCTTGAGCTTGGCGATATGGTCACGGGTGTTGCGCTGAAAATCGCTCAACGAGTAGATGTTTGAGAGGTCTACGGTCATACAGCTAATATACATTACATTTCATGTTCTTGCGTCCGGCAGGGGACCCCAATTAGTCCGGTGCGCTGGACAAAATGTAGCGCGGGGAAGCGATGCCGGTGACGGGGATATGCCGATCAGAACTATTCTTTGAACGGCACGGCGACTTCAATGTGCTACTCGCAACGCGCTTCACCATAAGCCATTGCGAGTGCTGGAGAACCACGAGGGCAATCTTGCGGCCGGTCAGGTTCTGCTGGTAGCAGATGTTCTTGTCCGACGTCAGAATGAGGTCAAATCCGCCCGTGCTCGCTCGGCCAGGTGCGCCAGGCGCTGAGGCCCTGGATCGGCTGCTCCCGGAAGCGAGCATAGTCGTTGATTGCCGCCTGCGACAACTCGTGGAGGCGTCGCAGCAAGTCGTCGGCAACCCAAAAACTCGATCCGCAGCTGGCCTGGCTGCAGGTAGATTCCGGCGGGCAGGTCCTTCAGCACCCGGTCTCGCACGTCGGCGGCGATGTCGACACGGACATTGCGCCCGCGAGCAAGGCGGCGGGCTTCCTCGAGTTGGCAGACAAGCCGGGGCGGGCGATCGCTCTCGAATGAAATTTCCTCGCCGCGCGGCTGACTCGCTCCAGTTGCTCGATGAGCTGAAGCCGGTCGATCAGAAACGTCTCCCCGGACTGAAAGCCGCCGAAGCGTCTTTCACCAAGTCGTCCAGTGAGGAGCCGATATGCTTTGTTGCGCTTTTTCATTTCGTAACCTCCTTCATTCTCCGTTTCGCCAAGGCCAGGTCATCATGAGCCGGGCTATCCGCTGGCTCGGAAGCGACGAGCGCACTTCCCAAAGACCATCTTTGAGACTTCCACCAATGGCCTCCAATCGGCCAGCCGAACTGCAACCCGCATGAGATCGAGCCCGAGCAACTGGAGCGAGTCAGCCGGGCGGCGAGGAAATTTCATTCGAGATGGTACCTGGGACCGGACGCCCGCCGGCAACCCGCGGCATGTTACTTCCGGCACAAAGGCATTTGGGCATCCCATGGCATAATCGGGGCGTTCTCACTATATGCATCAGGATTCGAAGTGGCGCCGCTACGCTCCCTATGTAGTTGCCGTCTTGCTCATTGTGTGCCTCCGCGGCATCGGCCTGGGCGTCTATCCACCTATTGAGGCAGATGAGGGCGGCTGGCCGCTTTCAGTGCGCCAGTGGGTGGAAACCGGCGTCCAGACCCGCGACTACTATATGGCTCCTGGCTATCACTGGATCCTGGGGGTTCCGTTCCGTCTGTTCGGGGCATCCCACAGCGTGGGCCGTCCGGTGGCGGTGCTGGTCTCGCTGCTGGGCCTCTGGCTTTTCTACTGCCTGGCCCGGCGTCAGGGCGGCGCCACCATTGG
Source organism: Acidobacteriota bacterium (assembly GCA_043730365.1). Classification (GTDB taxonomy): domain Bacteria; phylum Acidobacteriota; class Terriglobia; order Bryobacterales; family Bryobacteraceae; genus VFZP01. The sequence goes on from JAYTKJ010000786.1 coordinate 8,114, forward strand.
CTTCTGGGCGGTGTTGCTCCTGGGCACTTCCTATCCGGCGGTCCTGATTGACCGGCGTGATTTCATGGAGCCATTCCAATTGGCGTTGATGTTCGGTCTGTGCCTGGCTGCCACCGGCCCCGGCGACTCGGCCAGACGCTTTGCGATGGTGGCCGGGTGGACGTGCCTGCTGCTGCTCACCAAGGCTTCGGCCCTTTTCCTCCTACCAGCACTGGTGTTGTCCACGTTCCTGGGCGACCGCGGCACCACCGGGAGCCAGTGGCCCCGGCGGCTCAGGCTAACGGCTGCGCTCGGCGGCGGGGTGGCGCTGGCATGCGGCGTCTTCTATTGGCTCTACCTGCAGGACCCGCGCACGTTCTTGCAGGGGTGGGTCGCCGACATGTCTCAGGTAAATGTGCCCGACGCCGGACCGTCGGACTCGGGCCGCTTCCGCATCAGCCCGGTGTCGATCGAGCGCACCATCCGGTGGTATGCCGAACATGAGCCGTTTCTTTTTGGACTGGCACTGCTCGGGTTTCTCAAGGCCGTGTGGGACCGTAGGCACTCGGTGATGGCGGCCTGGCTGGCGCTGGGAGCTATCCATTTCTTCCTGCAGGTCTACATTCAAACGAACCACCGCACGCTGTTGATGCCGCCGCTATGTTACTTGGCCGCGGTTTTGTTGTGTGAGTTGGATGGAGCGCACGGCGTCGGCTCGGGCCGCGCGGCGCCATCGTTTACGTGGGCGCGCGCGGCGCTGGTGCTGATCGTGGCATACGGCTCGGCACGCGTACTCGGCGGGTTGGCGACGGCCAAGGTACCGGACGGCGAAGCGGTGCGCTGGCTGGCGGCCCGTGTCGATTCGCACTCGACAGTCATCGCGGCGCCCTATGTGCTGATGCGCCTGCGCGCTCAGCCGGTTTCGTTCTTCCGTCTGGGCGAGCCATTTTTGCCGACGCCGGAACAGGTCAGGCAGTTGCGAGCCGATTGGCTGTTGACCGAAACGCGGGAATGGGAGCACCACTCGAGTCTGTCGAGCGGTGGCAGTTTGCGGCCGCTGGAAAACGCGCTCGGCGAATGTTGCGAGTTGGCTTTTCGCACCCCCGGCGCCGCGGTCTATCGCGTGAAGACCGGTGCCGCCGCGGCCAGGGCGGCTCAACGGCAAGCTGAGATGGCCTCGGGCCGGTAAATCCAGTTGCTAGTGGGTCGCGTCGCGCGATTCGGCAGGTGCCAGCGGGTCTGTAAACGGCAAGGTCGCCTGAGCCGCCTGCTTGCGGAGACGCCATTTTTCAAAAGGTGGCCCGTCCTTGCGCGCGATTTCCAGGAGCAAAATCTGTTCGGCTTCGAGCCTGCGTTCTTCCGGAGCCATTTTGTCGAAGCGCTCCTGTTGCTGCAGCGTTTCCAGCGCGCGCTTGCGCAGAGCCGCTTGGGTGGCTGCTGGCATTTCTTGAAACATCGACTCGGCCAGGCAGCGGCGGAACTCTTCGTACTCCAGAATCAGGTCACGCTCCTGCTCAAACGCGGCGTGGTCCAAACTGACACGTTCGCGGCGGCGGAACAGTTGGCGCATTGAAGCAGCCATGTCGGGTGAGACAACTTTATCGCGCGTCTCGGCATCCTTGAGAATTTTTACGATCAGACCGGCCGCGTTGGTCAGCTTCTGGCCCTGAGCCTTTTTGCGGCGGCAAAGCTCAACGGCAATCTCGCACCAGTCCAGTTGATCGCGACCCTCGTCGCTCCAGGCGCAGGCATCCAAGGCGCGCCGGATAAAACTGAGCGCCACGTGGGCCAGCACCTGCTCGGCACGCAAGGCCTGGTGGAGCTCAGCAGCCCGGCGCAACGCATAGAAGTGAGTATCGGTGCCGGCCTGATCGCAGTAGCTTTGCACCAACGCCGCTCCCATTCCGGTGGCGTTCAGTTGGGTCTCACAATGCTCACGGCACAATTCGGCCAGGGTGCTGGGCGTCTGCGCGAGCAAGGCTTTACGCTCAGGCACATAGTTGCCGTGCCGGCGCAGCGCTATTCTCCAGGTTTCGGCCTCCACCGTGTTGTAGGAGGCCAGGACGCCGACGCGGACGAGTTGATCGAAGGCCGGTTCAAGTGTTTGGAGCAGGCGCGAGAAGTAATGCGGCAGCGTGATAATGCCCAGGTGCTTGGTGGCCAGATCCCGCGCGTCGATGATTACCACCTCGGTGGTTTCAAAAGCAACGGCCAGAAAACGATAGAGATGTTTGGCCGTCAAACCATCGAGCTCCATGTAGCGGCTGGCGTCGAGCAACCGGAAAAAACCACTGTCCATGGACTGAATCAGTTTATCCGTCCAAGTCACTTGGCCGGTACAACGGCCCGACGTGCGATCAAGCGAGAAACTTGCCTCCTGGAATACGTTGACCCACTTAATTTCTTCTTGGCGGTCCGTCCGTGTCAAAGCCCGGAACCGTAACGGGATAAACCGGTCCATCGCCAGCTTCAGACGCTGGTAGAATTTGCCGTGCACACTGTTGATATTGAGGATTTTGGCAATTTCGCGGCCGGTGAAGGTCACCGTCTTGGCAAAATTGCTTTGAAAAGTAAGAACCCCAAGCGCGACGAAAATATCGAGATCCTGTTCGGTGGGCAATCCCAGTTCATTGTTACCCTGCACCTGCCAAAGGACTTCCACCTGCGTGCCGTCCGGCAAAGTCTTCTTGCCGTGAATTTCCAGCTTTCCAACGCGCTTGCCCACCCTGCGCTCGAGGACCGCAAACGGCACGGCGGCCAGGTTCTCCTCCTCAACGGAAAGATTCAGAACCCGCTGCTTGGTGATGCTCTTGGTGACAGCCACAAATTTATTCTGGAACGCCCTTCTGCTTAAGTTTGTAACGGTAATGCCAATCAATCCAGAACTTTACGATCAAGCACGTGCTTCCGGCCCGGATTTATGCTCAAGCACACGCCCAATTGGGGGCAGAGCGCTGGGCAGTACCAAATCCATATCTTCCATATCATTTAACCATTCTTCCACCATGAACCATGGAGAGCCGGAGAAAATCCATAGAAACCTGTATCTGTATAATAAAAAATGGCTTATCAAATGAAACCCAATTCTAAAGGTATGGGTTTGATCGTAAACCGCATGTGTCTCTCGGTAAGAGACGCTCAAGTGGTTGCAAACACAAGCCTGGTACCCCGTGGGTTTGCCGATAACTGACAACCATCTATTTTTCAAGAGTTTAAAACCTCTCAAGACTGTGTGCTTGAGCGTAAACCTCTTGATTTTATGCTGGTGCACATGCCGCCGGGCCTTTGTTTCCGGTCAAACCCACGCCAAAGATCGATTTCTACGATGAAGCACGCGCTTCTTCCGATCAAGCACATGGTGGCAGAATCGGTTCACGCCTAGCCAATCCTGGGCGATAAGTTAGATGCAATGTCATCCATCGCGCCGCAACGCTTTACCGGGGTGAGCAGCTTCTCGGCTGATTTACAGGCGATTCTAACGCGCGCGACGCAAATTGCCTCCGTGCCCATTCAGCAACTGCAGAACCAGCAGGGGACGCTGCTGAGCAAGAAGCAATCGGTGGCTTCGCTGAACTCCAGCCTGCAAGGGCTCACCGATGCGGTGGAGAAGTTGGGTGAGTTGGGCCGCACCCGGGCCGTGAGTTTGTCCAGCTCCAACTCCAACAAGGTGTCGGTAACCAGCGACGGCCTGAGCACGTCGGCCAGCTATGCCATCACCCAGATTACTTCGGTGGCTAAGGCGTCGTCGGAAACAACGTTAACTGGTCTGGCCACGGCCGACGCAACGCCGGTGGATTCCGATAACACTCTGGAACTGGTGTTGGCCGGCCAGACCTACGCACTCGATCTAACCGCGCTGGGAAACAATCTGAATGGCCTCGCGGCGGCTATCAACGCCTCTGGCGCCGCCGTCAGGGCTACGGTTCTCAATACGGGGAACGGGCATTACCTGTCCGTTACGGCCAACGCGCCGGGCGAACAGGCGCTACAAGTACGCACCACAGCCGGCGAGGCGGGCGCCAATCTGCTGACAGCCACCAATCAAGGCGCCAATGCGCGCTTCAAACTAAACGGGCTTGATGTGGTGCAAACCGATAATGTCATCAGTGGCGTCGTACCGGGTCTCACCTTCACGATTCTCGGCACCACCGCCGTCGACGAGACGATTACGGTGGCCGCTCGTTCCAATCGTGGAGACTTGGCTACCGGTCTCGGCGCTTTTGTGAGTGCGTACAATGCCACGCGCGGCCAGCTGCAGAAGCACATCGGCGAGACCGCCGGCCTGCTCAGCGGAGACTATCTGATCGGCGAGGCCGGCCGCACCCTCCACAAACTGACGGGATATCAGGCCGACGGCGGAGTGGTGAAGTCTCTGGCCGATCTGGGCATTGAGGCCGACAAGACCGGTGTGCTTTCATTTAACTCCACCAAGTTCTACGCCCTGGGCACGGCCGCCGTGGAAGGCGCGTTTGACTTTTTGGGCTCAAAAACCACCGGCTTCGGCCGATTGTCAGCCACACTGGACCAACTGTCCAACCCCATCAGCGGGCTCCTACGTACCCAACAAGACAGCTATGATGCCAGCGACCGGCGCATCCAGAAGCAAGTGGAGGATATTACCATCCGCATCGAACGCTTCCAATCGGGTTTGACGCTGAAGCTTCAGCAGGCCGACGCGCTACTGGCGTCACTGCAATCCCAGCAAACCTCTCTCGAAGCCAGTCTGAAGGCTGTCAACTTCGCCACCTACGGAAAGAACTAATGACGCCGCCCCCGGCCGCCCCTGCCGATTTCGAGATCGTGCTAGCTGAATTGGAGGCCGTTACCGTTCAACTGCTGGCAAGCGATCCGCATGAACTTGACCGGTTACGCGGGCTGCTCGAACGCCGCCAGACGGCTGTTAGCGGGGTGGCCAACCGGCTCGGCGGCCATCACGAAACCGCCGTGGTGGACCGCGCGCGCCACGCGTGGGAACAGGGCCGCGAGATGGAAGAGCGTTTGCGGCTGGTCCGAGCAGCAACGCGCCTTCAACTCCAGGAACTCTATCGGGTCAATTTTCATCTCCATGCGCTGGCCACTTCCGGCAGCGACATTCCGCACTCATCCTGCTTCGATCTGCAAGCCTGATCCCCCTGCCCGAATAGCCACCCGGCTCACCATTTCTACCTAGATGTGCGGGAGTGGCAGCAACCGAACGTCGCCCGCCGTTCGATGTGCTACAAGCTTAAGATGGGATTGCTGTCAAAGTTAACCCGGCTACCCGGCATCCGCAGCATCTGGCTGCGTCTGGGCGTGGGCTCGGTTGAGCAAAGGTTGGAATTCGACATTTGGGAGCGCCCGCACTACGCCTATGGTGTGTACCGGTCCGCGGTGCTGGCTAAGGCGCTCGGGCATGAGGCGGTGACGGTGATCGAATTCGGCGTCGCCGGTGGACGCGGTTTGATGAATCTGGAGCAGATGGCGGCAGTGATGTCGCGCCACGTGGGCATCAGGATTGACGTGGCCGGTTTCGATACCGGCGTAGGGTTGCCCACACCGCTCGACTACCGGGATGTGGTGCATGTGTGGGCGCAGGGATATTTCGAGATGGACATTGCGGCGCTGAAGCGGCGGTTGTCCCCGGCCACCAAGCTGGTGCTGGGTAACGTGGATGAGACGGCCGAGCAGTTTGCGCGGTCCACGCGGTCACCAATCGGCTTCATTGCATTCGACATGGATTACTACAGTTCCACGGTTCAAAGCTTCCGCATCTTCGCTGCGGGGCCGGAATCACGATTGCCGCGAGTGTATTGCTATTTCGATGACCTGGTCTGGCCCGAAGAAGCCTGTCACAACGACTATATCGGCGAGTACCTGGCGATTTCAGAATTCAATCAGGCGCACCCGATGCGGAAGATCTGCGCTTTAGCGAATCTGCGCTGGATGCGTGCGCACCCTGCCCGCTGGAACGATCAAGTATATGTGATGCATGATTTTGAGCATCCGTCGTACACGACGAATATCAAGAGCAAGACTGATACCGGGCAGTTGAGTCTCTAGCCGCGTCCGGCGGTGGGCGAGCCAACGGAAACTTGCCTCACGCGCTCAGTCGGGCCGTGTTGGCCGCCGGAAGTGTCAGCGAAAAACCCCAGGGCGGGTTCCGCTCTCACCGAGAGAGAAGGGAACCCGCCCTGGGGTCAAACAACCGTCCTAGTTAACTACCCACGGAGAAGAGTCAACACCGCCTGCGGGGCCGAGTTGGCCTGCGCCAGAGCCGCGATACCGGCTTGTTGCAGAATCTGCGCCTTGGTAAGGTTGGCCGCTTCGCTGGCCAGATCGGCGTCGCGGATGCGCGACTCGGAAGCCGCCAGGTTGTTCAACTGCGTTTGCGCCAAGCTGACGGCGAAGTTGAACTGATTCTGACCGCGGCCGACGTTGGCTTGTACTTTACCTAGTTCGGCGACGGCGGCGGCGAGAGAGTTAACCGCGGCCTGGGCGTTCACCTGGGTTTCGATGCCCACCGTCGATCCGCCGTCCAGGAGCGAACTGGAGACAACCGCGCCCTGGCTGGTGGCGATGCCTGTATTCCCGGCGTTGTCGCCCACCGAGACCTTGAAGTCAGCCAAGGAGCTCAGGAACCGGATTTTCTCGGCGCCGCCGGCGGCCGGGTCGCGTTCCTTAACAGCGACAATCTTCTTCAGGTCTACGTTGCTGGAGGTCTGAATCTGATTGTTGATGTAGTTGATGGCTTCGTCAATCGATCGCGCATGCGCTGCCGTGCTGTCCGACGACAGGTTGATCGCCACCGAAGCCGGTACGCCGGAGCTGTCCTTGGCACTGACGGTAAGGGTCTGATCGTCACCGCCGTAGCGGATCGTGTTGAAGGCCAGGACACCGGACGAGGAGGCGCCACCGGAGTTGACCGTGGCGGTGGTGGTGTTCGACGAGCCGGAAACCGACGTGGTGGCGGTGTTGGCCGTGATCGACGTGCTAGCAGCCAGACCAAATTCGGAGCCGGCCGACAGGCGGACATACGTACCATTGTTGGAGCTAATGGTGATGGCGCCGCCGGCGGCCGTTGAGGCCACCAGGCCCGCCTGCTGCAGCGAGGAACTGTTGGCAAACGCGGTGTTGAGCGTGGCCACTACTTCATCGGCCGAGCCGGTGGTGGTGAAAGTGTGCGAGAGGGTGAGGTAGGCGCCGCCGCCTACCGAAACGCCTAGCGTGGCCGCGCCGGCCGTCGTCGTCACCGCGCCGGTCGTCACGCTGGTGACGTCAAAGCCGGCGCCCGACGTGGCCACCGAGTTGGAAGCGTTGCCCAGGCCGAGGGCGTTGCCGACGTCGTTGACCGCCAGCACTTCAAAGTTTTCGCCGCGCTTGGAGGTGAAGCCCACTGCGACCCCAGTCGCCGAGGCGGTGACGGTGATGCCGGCCGCCTGGAGGGCTGAGTTGTTGGCCACCAGGCTGGACAGGTTGGTCAGGGCCGATTCCACCGTCGTCGTGGTGGTCACCGCCAGGGTCAGATCCACAGGTCCGTCCAGTGAACCGCCCTGCAGGCGCACCACCACGTCGCGTTGGGCGGCAAACGTGGTGCCCGTCGAGGCAGCGGCGGCGGCGCCGTTGACGATATAGTCCAGCGAAGAGCCGGTGTTGGCGGTTGCGTGGCCCAACACGGCATTGGCAAGACGGTCGCCGGCCGCCACCTGGAAGGCGCTGGTCGAGGACTCAAATACGATCTTCTGGTTGTTGCTGGAATCCACTACCAGTTTGGCGCGAATGCCGGAGTTCTTAAACGCCGTCGCGGCTGCGGTTCCGGCCGTACCCGCTTCGTCAATAGCGCTGTTGATCGAGAAAACCAGCTTGGTGGCGTCATCGACGCCGGACAAATTGGCCGAAATCTTAATACGGTCATTGTCGGCAAAGCCGCCGCCGCGGAAATAGAAGTCCGTCTTGTTGGCCTGGGCCAGTGAGGCCACGTTGGTGGTGTCGGCCACAATCTCGTCGATGTCGGTGGCGGTGGCGCCGGTGGCCTGCAAGCCCTTGAGCTTCAAGCTCCGGGCGTCCACTGTTGAAGCGCTCAAATCAACCGAGACGCTGCCGTTGCTGATCTTGGCCGCATCGGTCGCCCCGCGGCCGCCGCCGATGAACACCCCGAAGTTGGCAGCAAATGCGCCGCCCACGTTCAAGCCGATCGCCTGCGACTGGCGATCGATTTCCGATACCGTGGTCGCAAATTCGGCGTTCAGCACCGAGCGGTCACCGGTGAAGGTACCGGAAGCCGACTGCGCGGCCAGAGTGCGGGCGCGGTCCAGGAGTTGAGAAATGTTGTTCAAACCGCCGTCGATCGTCTGCAACGTGGATAATCCGTCGTTGGCGTTGCGGATGCCCTGCGTCAAGACGGCCCGGTCGCTGCGGTAGGTGTTGGCAATGGCCAAGCCCGCCGCATCGTCGCCGGAGCTGACAATACGCAAACCGCTGACGACGCGGTTGATGGTCTTCTGTTGGAAGTCACCCGAGAGGCGTAAATACTCTTGCGCCTGTAGCGAGGTGATGTTGGTATTGATTGAAAACGCCATTGATATTCTCTCCTTAGAATGGCCGCCTTCTGAACACACGCCCAGTAGGGGTGCCGGTCAGCGGCGACGCTGCGAGCGGTCCAGGAAGTTGTCCCGTTCCGCAAAGGAAGCCCGTCGTCCTGACGGGGTGTTTTTTTCCCTTGATTCCCGTATCGCCCCCGCCGCCGCGCCCGTGACGAAATCTTGCCGCGCGGCAAAAAAATGTTACTTGGCTGGTTTTAGTAAGGGATCGAGCGACTTACATCGAGTGGTAGGGGAAAAGGCTGACTCGCCGCCGGCAAGTTCCTGACGCCTCTCCTCGGTACGGAGCCGCGCGCGCAAGCAAGCGCGACTCTATAGCAAATCTGAAACTGCTTTATGCAAAGAGCACACGCCGTGCGCGGCGCGAAAAGTTTCCTTGTAACTCCGAAGCTGCGAGCCGATAAAGATCTACAGTGCCCCGTCAGTGGCACTCGATGACGAAGGAACGTCTACGTAAGGAACTATTATGGCTCTCTCACTAACTAGTGTGTGTCCGATTCTCAGGAGGTCTGTCTCCGCGCCCAGACTCCGTGGCTGCTTTAATCTGATCGTCCTGGCGATGTGCGCCGACACGGCGTACGGCGTCAACCTGTTGACCGCGACGCCGTCCACGCTGACGTTGTCCTGCACCACCACCGGTGGGCCGGGCGCGGCGGCCGCGGTGGTGATCAAACCGATCACGCCGTTGGTGAGTCCCAACACGATTGTAGTAACGCTCGGCACGCTGCCCACCGGCATCGTCGCCGTCACGACGCCTTCCAGTCAGGTTTTGAGTGTGGCCAATCAAGCGGCCGGTATCGTCTATACGGTAAACTTCAGCGCCGGGTGCGCGGGAGCGGTGGCGGGTACATCCTCGCCCACCTTCCGTCCCACGGCCGGGGGCGTAGCGGACGTCACCGTTACCGTGAACAGATCGGTGACGGCCACGGCGAGCGCGCTGGTGGCCTCGCCGACGTCGATGACAATTACGTGTGTGAAGGCTGGGAGCGTTTATACACGCGGGCCCGCCAAGACGATTGCGGTGACGTCGGCGGCCACCGGCGGCACGCCATTTACGGTGGACACGGTCACCAATCCGGTGGCTTCGTGGCTCACGGTCACGCCTACGTCAGGAGGGACGGCCGGAGTCACCGGGATCAGTTTCACGGTGCAGGCCGCCGCCGGATGCGGTGGCTTTAGCGCTTCCACTTCCAATTCAACCACGATTAATTTGTTGAACGCCCCGGCGCCGAACCGGAACATTGTCGTGACGCTGCAGGTTTTGCCGCCCACCCCGCTGGTCGCGGCGCCGGTATCGCCCAGGCTCACGTATGTGAAGGGCTCGGGCGTGGCCGGCTATGTGGACGTCACTATGACGTCGTCGTCAAGCCCGGCGCCATTTTTTACCGTCGATACGGCCACGCTGCCCATTTGGCTCACCGTGGACGCGACAACGGGCAGGACGCCCAAGAGTGTCCGGTTCAGCTCCACCACCGTCTCCGATACCCTGCCGCCGGGAACCTATAGCGCCAATATTCTGGTGAAGGTATCGGGCGCTGGCGATCTGAGCGTACCGATTGCGCTGTTGATCACCAATACTGCTCCCAAACTAACCGTTACCGAGGGCATTACCCGCAATATTACTTGGACCGTGGGGTCGCCTGATCCGACGCCGGTCATCACCGCCGTTTCCACCGACTCGCCCATCTCCTATGTCGCCACCACTGGCGGCACGTTGGCGCCGGTGGTGAGCGCCAGCCAGAAAAGCGGTTTGGCCTACAGCTTCGGAACGCAAATCGGGGTGAAGTTTGACCCCAGCGTGCTCGCTTCGGCGCAGCCGGGAACGGTGTTGACCGGCACCGTCACGCTGGCGTGGGGCAATCCGGCGTCGACGACGGTAATTACGTTCAATCTGACCGTGCTATCGCCGGGCGCTACGTTAACCGGACTCTCGCCGGCCAGTCTGCCCACGGCTCCGGGCGGGCAAAGCTTCTCGGTGGCGCTCAGCGGCTCGGGCTTTGTGGCCAGCGCCGATCCGGCGCTACGCACCAGAGTCGCCATTGTGGTGGGCGGCATCATGGTGATCGATAACAACATTTCCTGGAATGTGGTGAACGCCTCGAATATCCTGCTGACCATCAACGTGCCGGTTACGACCGATCCGTATCTTCCGTTTTCGCCGTCGGGCACCGGAGGATCGGTGATTATCGGGGTATGCGGTCCGACGGCGGTCCCCTGCACGGCGCCGACCGGAACAGCGACCCTGACGATTGGCAACGGGCCGATTGTCCAGGTGGTAACCAGCGCGTCTTCGTTCGTACAGGTGACGCCCGGGACCAAGCCGGCGCTGGCGCCCTATGACCTGATCAGTATCTTTGGCACCAACTTCTGCTCATCCAACGGTACCGGCTGCAGCAGCAGTCAGATCCTTTATGGCGCGCCGGATGCCGCTCTGCAGTACCCGACGACGCTTTCTCCGGACGCCGACGGGGCCACGCAGCGGAACCTGTCGGTCAAGTTCCAGACCACCGGGTCTTCGCCGGTGTTGATTGCCAACGCCCGGCTCCTGTTTGCGACCAACAATCAGATCAATCTCCTGGTTCCGTCGGCGGTGTTCGGTAATATCGGTACCGCGGTGGATATCGTGGTCTCCTTTGGATACGGCACCGGCCTGACGCTGCGCAGCAGTGCGGTGTTTCCGGTGGACATCGTGGCCACCAATCCGGGGCTCTTTACGGTCGGCGCCAATGGGCAAGGTCCGGCCGCGGCACTGTCCTCGTTGGACTACTCGCTGATCGGCGCCGGCAACGAGGCCGGCATGCGTTCGACCGCTTCCGATTCGGGCACCGTACTGATCTACGGCACCGGCCTCGGCGCGCCGGACTCGACGGCCAGCAACGCCACCGCCGGCAGCAGCGCCTGGTCGGCCGATTGCGTGTCGATTGCCAACTACCTCAGCTCGCTCAACTCACAAACCGGCGGCGCGCTAACCACCGTCGACGGCCTCATTCTGCAAGGCCAGGTGTTTAGCACGGGCCGTTTGAGCCCCTGCATCCTGTCCACCTCGGGCAACGTGCCGACGGTGACAATCGGCGGTGTGGCGGGCACCGTCACCTACGCCGGATGGGTGGCCGGGTCGCTGGCTGGCATGTATCAGCTCAACGTGAAGCTGCCCGGCAGCGCCGCCGGACCATTCACCGACATAAACGGAGCGGCGGTGAGCGCGATCACCGCGCCTGTGCAGTTGCCGGTGGTTATCACCTCCAACAGCCTGCTGAGCCAGGTGGGCGTGGCCCTATGGGTGGCGCCTAAGTTGAAGGTCGCCGCGCCGACGGCCTTGACCGGGACAGTCGGGACCGCGTGGGCCAGTTCGGCCAACGCGGTGGTCGCCACCCAGGGGACGTCGCCTTACCGTTATGCGGTCACCTCCGGGCTGCTGCCGCCGGGCTTATTGCTGAATGCGACCACCGGCGCGATCTCCGGCATTCCGGCCGCCAACACAGCCGGCGCTTACGCGGTCACCGTGACGGCTACCGATTCGGCGAACGTACCGGTTCGCGACTCGGTCACCTTCAATCTGACCATCGCCGGGGGCTTGATTGTCGGCACCAGCGGCACCGCGCCCTACACCAGAACGTTCGGCGCCTCGGCCGCCACGCTGACCACGGCGACGGCCAGCGGCGGGCTCTTCCCCTATACGTACGCGATTACGGCGCCGGGCACGCTGCCGGCCGGCATGGCAATCGACGTTAACACAGGAGCGCTCAGCGCCACGGCGGCTACCCCTGCTGGTGCCTACCATGTCACCATCACGGCTACCGATTCCACCAGCGGCACCGCTTTGGTCGGTACGGCCAACTTCGATGTGGTGGTGGCCCTCAATGTGGCCAACACGACCCCGACGGCGGGGACCAACACCCAGGTGAATGTCAACCTGACCACGGTGTCCTCCACCGGTAACACGGGCACGGTCACCTACACGCTTGACGCCACCAGCGCCGGGCTGGGATGGCTGACCATTGGCTCCACCACGGGTGTGGTGGCAACCACCAACGCAGCGGTGGCCGGGACGCGCAGCGTCACGGTTACGGCGACGGACGGGACGGCGGCGCCCGGCGCGGCTTCCTCGCCCACCGGCGTAGGTACGGTGACGTTCAGCATAACCATCAACTAAGCACAGGTTGGGTGGTTTCAAAGCCTGAAGGCGGTGGAGGGGTGATCCCCTTCCACCGCCTTCGGCGTTTTAGAGCACGGCTACTGCACTGCCCGTGTCAGTTGATGGTGGCGATGTTGGCGCGCCAATCCGGAAGGCCCGGTTGGTGCCGGAGTAATCGCTGGTCCCCAAGGCGATGCCGTCCCAGGCAATCGTGGACATACTGGCGTTGGTGGTCAGAATCGAGCCCTGCGCGCTGCCATCAATGGCGCTCATCTTATAAATTCCCGGGTCGTCGGTGCGAGTGTAGGGACCGGAAGCGCCGGACTGTTCCCCAGCGTTGTCCTGTAGCGAAACCGGAACTCGGCCCGTGTTTAAGAGCCCAATAGTGTTAAGAGCCCAACACCAGGAGGAACAAGCGCAGTTAGGAACTCCTTGGTATTAGGCTGAGGCCCCGCTCAGTCTGCTGGAACTTTTGTGACAAATTCTCGTCACCGCCGAAATTTCGCCGATATGAGTTTCAACGGCGCAGAAAGCGCCGGACGTAAGCCGTAGAGGGATAAGTGCCTCGCCTCAGAGGTGAGGGGAAAATCCGCTCAGAAACGCATTAACTGCGTTGCGCTCCTGCAAAGTGTGCCGCCCCGCTCGATATGAGTGGCGAGGTCGCTTGCACGAGTATGGCTTTTACGATCAACACTAACATCCCGTCTTTGCAGTCGCAGGAGTATTTGCGGCTCACCTCGGACTTTCAGCAGAAGACCATCAATCGGGTGACGAGCGGGTTGCGCATCATCAGTTCTGGCGACGATGCCGCCGGGTTGGCCATCGCCAATAGTTTCCGGTCAGACCGCGTCGTCATCACGCAGGGCGTGCGCAACGCCAACGATGGACTATCGACGCTGCAGACCATCGACGGCGGCATCAACAACATTTCGCAGCTCCTGGACCGGGCCCGCACGCTGGCCGCGCAATCGGCCTCGGGCACCTTCACCGGTGACCGCGCCGTACTCAACAGCGAGTTCCAGAGTGTGGTCAGTGAAATTGACCGCCAGTCGCAGGCGATCGGCTTGAACGTGGGCGGGCTCTTTGCCAAGAATCTGTCGGTCTTCATTGGCGGCGGCCGCGGCGCCACCTCGGCGTCGCAAATCTCGAATGGCTCGGTGGCCGTCGATCTGAGCACCTCCACGGTGGACGCACGCTCGCTCGGCCTCAAGGGTCTGCAGGTGAGCGGCGCCGCCGCCTCCCACACCGATGAGATTGTGGCGGACACAACCAACACGCAGTCGCTGGTGATTCCCGGCTTCACAGACTTTTATTTCCGCGGCGCCGGCTTCTCAGATTCGGACCGCGTGCGGGTGTCGGTGAATCTGAACGGGGTCGACGATCAGGACAAATTGGTGACGGCGATTAACAGCGCCATCGATCAAGCGGCAGCCGGTGGCAGCCGGCCGGCCACGGCGTTCAAGAACTCGGCGGTGCGCGCCGTGATTGTGACCGACGCGGCGAATAACCAGAAGCTGGCGTTTCAATCGTCGACCGGTTCGTTCCAGGTGGGGGCCGGCGATCGTCTGGCGAATGCCTTGCTCGGCAACCACACCGATAACACTGGCACCTCGCTCGATTATGTGGTTACCGGATCGGCCGCCGCGGCCACCACCAGTACGGCGTTTGTCGAGCAGCGCGACGTCGTCGTGCGCCTGCAGGGCGGTTCCCTCGATTCGCCGGTCGATCTCACCTTGGGTGTGACGACATCTACCACGGTGGACGCAGCGCTGGCCAGTTTGTCAAGCTTGGTCGCCAATAGTTCGGCGCTGATAGCCGCCGGCATTACGGTGACGTCGGCAACGGCCGGTGCACCCATCCAGTTCAGCTCCAAGCGCGGGGAAACGTTCGAGGTGCTCGCGGCAAACGATGTGGGTAACGTGTTCGGCCTTGGCAGCGCGCAGAACTCGGTGGCTACGTCCGGCTCCGGCTTTGACGTTACCACCATCACGACCGGCGCGGTCACCACCAATCCCGGCGCCGCCACACTGGCCGTATCGGTAGGCGGCGGAGCTTACGTGACGCTCTCGCATACCTTTACCACCACCGGCTCAGCCGATGAAGTGGTGGCCACGCTTAACACCCAGTTTGCCGGCAACTCGACGCTCCAGCAGGCAGGCTTGGTGGCCGCCACCAGCGCCGGTGGCGGCGTGACGATTACTTCCAACAACGGCACATTCATTCGCGTGTCGGCCGGGAGTGAGTACGGGCTCTCCACGTCTACCTCGGTGACGGCCAGCACGGCCACTACCTCGGTGTCCACCACCTCGAGCACCTCCACGGCCACTCTGAATGCCGGCGGCGCGTCGGCTTCGAACTTACTGGCCTTCTCGCCCATCCGCTCCGGCAATGACGATCAGACCATCACGATCTCGGCCAAGGATGCCAGCGGCTCCCCGCAATCGGTGGCGATCACGCTGGCCGCTGACGCTTCGGGCCAGCATGCCCGCTCGATTGACGAAGCAGTTGCCTTCATCAATCGCCAGATTCAGACTTCGGCCAGCGAGGATCTGCGCAAGATCGTCGCCGTCAAGGAGCGCGATCCATTGGCCGGAGGCGCCGAGAAAATCCGCTTCCTGAGCCCGCTGTCGGAGTTTCGGGTTTCGGCGGCCTCCAACGCCGGCGGCACGGGTATCACCAGCGGGCAGGGGACCGTGCAAACCAGTTCGGTGCTGGCCGGAGGTTCGACGGTCGACATCGGCACGCAGACCACGGCCGAAGCCGCCGTCATTGCGCTGGCCAAATCGGTGGTCAACATCGGACAGGTGCAGGCGGTAGTAGGCCGCGGCCAGAACCAATTCAATTTTGCGATTAGCCTCGCCCAAACGCAGGTGAGTAATCTGGCGGCCTCGGAGTCACGCATTCGCGATGCCGATCTGGCGGCCGAGGCAGCCAATCTTTCCAAAGCGCAGATTCTACTTCAAGCCGGCATAGCGGCGCTGGCGCAAGCCAACTCGGCGCCACAGCAGGTGCTGTCGCTGCTGCGGAGCTAGGGAGTTAGTAACTAACCAGGCAGATAAGTTTGGGGCCGCGCCACTTCTCCTGGTGGTGTCTCGCCTCTGGGGCGGGCCGAGAGAGCGGGATGCTCTTGGGCCCGCCCCTCTTGTTTCTGGTGGCAGGTCCGGCGCCCGCCTGTAAGGCCAGGTCGCTATACTGGGAAGGCCCATGAAACTCTTAGTTACCGGCGGAGCTGGCTTCATCGGTTCTCATATAGTCGAAGCTTATCTGTCCGCCGGCCATCAAGTAGCCGTTGTCGACGATTTATCGACCGGATTTGAGCGCAACGTCCCGGCCGGTGTGCGCCTGTATCGCGTCGACATTCGGGATCAGGCCGGCCTCGATAAAGTTTTTGCCGAAGAGCGGCCGGAAGTGGTCAGCCACCAGGCGGCGCGCGCCAACGTGCGGGAGTCGTTTGATAAACCGATCGAGTATGCGGACGTGAACGTGTG
Source organism: Acidobacteriota bacterium (assembly GCA_043730365.1). GTDB lineage: Bacteria > Acidobacteriota > Terriglobia > Bryobacterales > Bryobacteraceae > VFZP01. The sequence continues at coordinate 24,292 of JAYTKJ010000786.1, forward strand.
CGGTTCACTCAACGTGCTGGAGCAGGCGCGCCGCCACGGCGTCCGCAAAATCATCTATGCGTCAACCGGCGGCGCCGGTTATGGTGAACCTGCGCAAGTGCCGGTGCCTGAGACGCATCCGATGAATCCGCTTGACCCATATGGCGCCAGCAAGCACCACGTTGAGCACTACCTGTTTCTCTATAAAGCCAACTTTGGAATCGACTACACCACCCTGCGCTACCCCAACGTCTATGGACCGCGCCAGAATCCGCACGGCGAAGCGGGCGTGATTGCCATCTTCACTGCTCTGATGCTGGAGGGCCGCCAGCCGACGATCCACGGCGACGGCGGCCAGGAACGCGATTTCGTGCACGGCGTCGACGTGGCGCGCGCGTCGGTGCTGGCACTCGAGCGTGGGGGAGGGGAAATTCTCAATCTCGGCAGCGGCCAGGGTACGTCGGTGAACACCGTGTTTGCTTTGTTGGCCGAGGCTACTGGCTTTGCCGGCCCCAAGTTGCATGGACCCGCTAAACCGGGCGAGGTGCGGCGCATTTTCCTTGATGCCACCCAGGCGGAAATCAGTTTGGGTTGGACGCCTCGCTTTGGGCTACGCGAGGGCATTCACAATACCGTGGATTTCTTCCGGGCCGCCGGCAGCCCGGGTTAGCCTGCAAAAGTAGTCTCCCGGCAAGAATCGGGTGAGATTTCCGGCGGGTTGCTCACACTATGTTAGGTAGCGGGCTCACGTTTGGTCGCGGGCTCGTGGTAAAGCATGGCCCACTACCTGGTGACCGGCTGCGCGGGTTTCATCGCGTCGCGGGTAATCGAACTGCTGGTTGAAGCAGAACACACTGTTACGGGAATAGACAATCTCAACAATGCCTATGATCCGCGTCTGAAGCATTGGCGTCTGGACCGGCTGCGGGCGCTCGATGGTTTCCGGTTTGCCCAGGCGGACATCTCGGACCGCGCGGCGATGGAGGCGGCCTGGGCGGCGATGCCCGTCGCTCCGGCGGCCGTTCTCAATCTAGCCGCGCGCGCCGGCGTGCGCCAGAGCGTGGAAACGCCGGGCATCTATTTCGATACCAACGTAACGGGGACGTTGAACCTGCTCGAGCTGTGCCGCCGGCATAGCGTAAACCGGTTTTTGTTGGCCTCCACGTCAAGTTTGTATGGGGCTCACAATGCCATGCCCTATAGCGAAGACGCCGACACCGGCCGGCCGCTTTCGCCCTATGCGGCGTCGAAGAAGGCGGCCGAGGCGCTGTGTTACTCCTACCATCATCTTTACGGAATGGACATCGCCATCCCGCGCTACTTCACCGTGTACGGTCCGGCCGGCCGCCCCGACATGAGCCCCTTCCGCTTTGTGCAGTGGATCAGTGAAGATCGCCCGGTCACCGTTTACGGTGACGGCACACAGAAACGAGACTTCACCTTTGTTGACGACATCGCCCGTGGCACCATCGCCGCTGCCCTGGCCACCAAGGGCTTTGAGGTGTTTAACCTGGGCTCGGATCAGCCCGTCCAACTCATGTCGGCAATCCACTCGATCGAGCGGCTGGTGGGCCGCACGGCGCGGCTCGAATTCGAGCCCGCCCACCGGGCCGACGTCAACGCCACGTGGGCCAACATCGACAAAGCGAAGCGATCGCTGGACTGGTCCCCCCGGACGGTGTTTCAGGAAGGCCTTGAGCAGATGGTGCGGTGGTATCGGGACAACGCCGCCTGGGCTCGCCTGATTGAGACGGGAGCCTGAGGCGCAAATGGGCCAGTGTGATACCACGCAGTTCGGAGTGATTGATTACGACGAGGCGGCCGTCGTCCATTTTCCCGCCGGGCTGCCGGCCTTCGAAGAGGAACGACAATTTCTGATTGTTGAGCAGGCCGAGACCACCCCGGTGGTATTCCTGCAAAGCCTCGTCACGCCCCGGTTGCTGTTTCTGACGGTGCCGGCGCGGTTTGTCGACCCGGCTTACGTCCCCGAACTGACCGCCGCAGAGCGCCAAACGCTAGGCCTTGACGATAGCGAAGACATACCGGTCGAAGGTCAGGATCTGGTCTCGCTGGCCATCTTGACCGTCAAACCCGGCTCGCCCATTACGGCCAACCTGCTGGCTCCGGTGGTGATCGGCACCCGTTCACGCCGCGCCATCCAGATCATCCAGCCCGGCACAGGCTATAGCGTAAGCCACCCGCTGGCCGGAGCCACCGCCTCATGCTCGTAATCAGCCGCCGCCCTGGGGAAGCCGTGCTGATCGGCCCGGGTGTGGAAGTGACCGTCATCGACGTCACCACGTCGCGCGTCCGCCTGGGCTTTGAGGCCCCGGTGGAAATTACCATTCTGCGTAAAGAAATTCAAATAGCCGCCGCCCAGAATCTGGCGGCTGCCGATGCCGTCTCGCCTTCCACTGTTGGATTACTATTAGATACACTTCGCAGGCGCGAGGTGCCTAAGTGATTTTGAGTATAGTGCTCCCGGGTGGCATGGGTGTAAGGAATCTCCTGTCTATTTGTTTACGGCGGACGGGTCGAATGACTTAGTGCGAGGGCAAGTACGGGCTCTCGCCCCAAGTGTTCTCCCGTGGCCTCACTAACTGCGTCGATCAATCGCGGAGTTGCCTATCTTCAAGAGGGGAAACCGGACCGGGCCGCTGCGCTCTACCGCGAAATCCTTCATCGGTCTCCTGACAATCCGGATGCCTTGCATTTGCTCTCGGTGGCTGTTTATCAGCTGGGTGACCCGTCCGGGGCCGCTCAGTATGCCGAACGCGCCGTGCGGCTGGTGCCGTCCTCGGCTGACTATCACTCCAATCTCGGGCGCTACTATTTGTCGCTTGGACGTTTGCTTGAATCGGTGCAATCGCTCGACAAAGCCTTATCACTGGCGCCGGACCACCCGCTGGCGCATTACAACGCCGGCATGGCGCATTCAACGGCGCGGCAGTGGAATGAGGCGCGAGTTCACCTTGAGGAGTATGTACGGCTGAAGCCGGATGATCCGGGCGGTCATCACCAACTGGGATTGGCTTTGTCCGAACTGGGGCGCGCGGCCGAGTCAATTCCCTATTTCTGCCGGACGATCGAACTCAAGCCGGAAGCGGCCGAGGCCTACAACAATCTCGGCAACGCCATGCAGGCAATCGGGCAGCCGGCCGAGTCGCTGGCCTTCTACCGGGAGGCGTTGCGGTGGCGACCCGCCTATGCTGACGCGATGACCAATCTGGGCGCGGCCCATCAGGCGTTGGGTGAGCCGGACCAAGCGCTGGCCTGTTACAACGAAGCGTTGCGGCTCGAGCCTGGTTTGGTGCATGCGCGCGGGAACGTGGGTAATCTCCTGGCGTCCGAGCGGCGCCACGACGAAGCGATCGAAATCTTCCGGAAGATTGTTGCCGAGGCGCCGCGTTCGGCCGAGACGTGGAACAATCTCGGCAACAGTTTGCAGGAGCTGGGGCGGTATGAAGAGGCGATGGCGTCTTACGCCGAGGCCCTGGCGATCAACCCTTTTTACTATCTCGTTCACAACAACGTTGGCAATACGCTCCGGCGCCAGGGGCGGTACGAAGAGGCCGTGGCCGAGTACCGGCGCGCACTGGATGCCAAGCCGGACTTTGTCGAGGCGCTGAACAACCAGGCCGTGGCGTTGGCGGACCTGGGGCGCGCCGGCGAAGCGATTGAGCTCTATGAGCGCGCTCATCGTCTCAAGCCCGGGTATGTGGACCCGTTGATCAATTTGGGCAATATCTATCGCGATCAGGCGCGGCCCGAGCAGGCGATTGAGTTGTTCCGGCGCGCCACCGTGGCTGATCCTCGCAATCCATACGGGTGGAACAATCTAGGCTGTGCGTTGAGCGATCAGGGCGAGGTGCGGCAGGCGCTCGAGGGCTTCCGGCGGTCGCTTGAACTGCGGCCGGACAACGAGCACGCCCATTCGAATCTTCTGCTAAATCTCCACTACACCGGTGAGGCGACGGCGGCTGAGATCGCCGAAGCGCACCGGCATTACGGCGCGCTTCACAACGGCCGGGCGGCGGCCTTGCGCGGTCCGCATGACAACACGCCGGATCCGGACCGTCCGTTACGCGTCGGCTATGTGTCGGCCGATTTCAGGCGCCACTCGGTGGCCTTCTTTATCGAACCGGTACTCGAGCACCATCAGGGCGCCGCTGTTTCGGTGTACTGCTACGCCGATGTAGGCCGGCCGGATGCTTGGACGCGGCGCTTTGAGACGATAGCCGGCAGCGGTTGGCGCGACATTCGTGGCTACAATGACGAGCGCTTTGCCGCTCTGGTGCGGCGCGACGAAATCGACATTCTGGTGGACCTCGGCGGTCACACCGCCAACTCGAGCCTGGGCAGATTTTCGTCCAAGCCGGCGCCGGTGCAGATCAACTACCTTGGCTACCCGAATACGACGGGTCTGGACTCGATTGACTACCGGCTGACTGACGCCGTGGCTGACCCGGAGCCCACCACGGTTTGGCACAGCGAAGAGCTGGCCAGGATTCCGGGCGGCTTTCTATGCTTCCGTCCGCCGGAAAAGGCGCCGGACGTGGCCCCTCTGCCGGTGCTGTCCGGTGCTCCCTTCACGTTTGGCTCCTTCAACAACATGGCCAAAGTGAGTGAACCGGTGGTGGCCGCCTGGGCAGAGATTCTGCGACGCACACCCGGGTCGCGCGTGGCGCTCAAGAACAAAGCTTTCGGCGACCTGCCTGCGCGCCAACGCTTGATTGCCCGGTTTCAGGCGCACGGCGTTGGACCGGAGCGGCTCTGGATGTCGGGCGCCATCGATTCGTTGTCCGGGCATCTGCAGGCATATTCATTTGTCGATCTGGCGCTGGACACCTTCCCCTACACCGGCACCACCACCACGTGCGAAGCGTTGTGGATGGGCGTGCCCGTGCTGACGCTGGCCGGCGATGCGCATGTTTCGCGCGTCGGAATGAGCGTGTTGTCGGCCGCCGGAATGGGCGATTGGGCCGTGGGCGACGCGGGAGCCTATGTGGAACGGGCCGTGGCCTTTGCCCAGGCTCCCGAGCAACTGGCCGAGCTGCGCGCGTCGCTGCGTCAACGCTTACTCGTCTCCTCGCTGCTCGACGAAGCCGGGTTCACCACGCGCCTCGAGGCCGTCTACCGTCAACTGTGGCGCCGGTGGTGCGGTACCGGAGAAAGGACTGTGCCGACACGATGACCCACCCGGTGTTTTCGATTCCCAGTCCCGGGCGCCAACGCCCTCAAGCGCCGGGCTACGCCCGTCGGAGTGTGCGGTTTCAAGAGCCGCAGGACTTTGATCCGATCGCGATGGACAACCGCGCTGGTCCGGATGTCCTTTCCATGAAGGAGAACTGGGAAGCCGGCCTGGACCTGACGCAAGGCGAGGATCGATTCTTCATGGGCGACGGCGCCGCGCCGATTCATGCGCTGGAGGGGCTGGCAGTAAGCTGCCCGGAGGCAGACGCATTGCTGGTGCCGGTGTTGATGATCCCATGAAGCAAGGCGGCCACAAACGACAACCGGAGCGTCCTCGTCAAGCCGTAATTCTGGCCGGCGGGCGCGGTACTCGCCTGCGTCCTTTTACCGATTTGGCGCCCAAGCACATGTACCCGTTTCACGGGCGGCCGTTCGCCCACTGGCTGGTGGAACAATTGGCCGGCCAGGGTTTTGAACGCGTCTTATTTCTGCTGGGCTATTTGCCGGCGGCGACACAGAACTACTTTGGCGACGGCGCACGCTTCGGCATCAGAATCGACTACGAGCTCACGCCACCGGAGTGGGAAACCGGGCCGCGGATGACCGGCGCCCTCGGGCAGCTGGATCCGATGTTTCTGCTCTGCTACTGCGACAATTATTGGCCGCTGAGGCTGCGACGCGCCTGGCAAACCTGGCAGAGCGGTGGGGCGCTGCCGGCGCAGATCACGGTGTATGAAAACTCGGACGGCTACACGCGGTCCAATGTCGCGGTCCAAGACGGCCGTGTCACCGTGTATGATTCGTCGCGCGCCGGCGCCGGTTTGGGCGGTGTCGATATTGGCTACGCACTGGTGAGCCGCGCGGTGGTGGAGACTCTTCCGGATGCGAACGTCAGTTTTCAATCGGCGGCGTACCCCGCTCTGGCGGCACGGGGTGAACTGGGCGCGTCGGTCACCGGGCATCGCTACTACAGCGTGGGGAGCCGGGATCGCCTGGCGGCGACCGATGCCTTTCTGGCGCGCCGTCCGGCGGTGCTTGTCGATCGTGATGGCGTGCTTAACCGGAGGGCGCCGCTGGGCGACTATGTCAAGAGTTGGGCTGAGTGGGAATGGCTCCCCGGCGCAGTGACGGCGCTAGCCAGCCTTCATCGCGCCGGCTACCGCGTCATGATCGTTTCCAATCAGGCCGGCATCGCGCGTGGGCTCGTCACGCCGGCCGCACTGGACAATATTCACTCGCGCATGAGGTCCGATGTCGAGGCCGCCGGCGGGCAAATCGACGCCATCTACACATGCCCACATCATTGGGATGACGGTTGCGCGTGCCGCAAACCCCGGCCCGGCATGTTGTTCCAGGCTCAGCGGGAGTTTAATCTCGATCTGACTCGCACCTTTTTTCTGGGCGACGACGCGCGGGACGCCGAAGCGGCCGAGGCGGCCGGCTGTTTGTTCGCCGAGGTATCGGAACGCACGCCGCTGTCAAGCTACGCCGAGTCGTGGCTGGCGGCGAATCCAAGCAAGGAAAACTTATCATGCGTATCTTCCTGACCGGACACTTGGGCTATCTGGGCTCTGTCATGGCAACCCGGTTTGTCGAGGCCGGCCATGAGGTAACGGGCCTGGACGCGGGCTATTTTGCCGGCTGCCAATTCACGGCGCCGCCGGTGAGAATTCCCGAGCTGCGGCTGGATCTGCGTGAGGTGACGGCCCGGCAACTGGAAGGCTATGACGCCGTCGTGCACATGGCGGCCCTGAGTAACGATCCGATGGGCAATCTGAATGAAGAGTGGACGATGGACATCAACCACCGCGCTTCGGTACAACTGGCCGAGCGGGCCCGCGCCGCCGGCGTGCGCCGGTTCCTGTTCTCATCCTCCTGCATCATGTACGGAGCCTCGGCCGCCGCCGAAGTAAATGAAGACTCGCCGCTGGCCCCAAACACCGTGTATGCACGCTCGAAGGTGGCCGCCGAGCGTGATATTGCGGCGCTCGCGACTCCGGAATTTTCCCCCGTTTTTCTGCGCAACGGGACGGTCTACGGCGTATCGCCGTACTTGCGCTTTGATACGGTGCTTAACAATCTGGTGGGCGCGGCGGTGGCGACGGGCGTGGTGACCGTGTATGGCGATGGCTTGCCGTGGCGGCCGGTGGTGCACATTGAGGACGTCGCGCAAGTGTTCCTGGCGGTGCTCGCCGCGCCAGCCGAGCGGCTTCACAACCAGGCGCTCAACGCCGCCGCGGCCAGCGTGAATCACCGGATTATCGATTTGGCGCGCGTGGTGGCGGCCGCCGTACCGGGCTCCCGGCTCGAGTGCCTGGGCCAGGCCGACGCCGACCACCGCACCTACCAAGCCAATTTCGACAAGATCGCCCGGCTTCTGCCCGAGTTTCAGCTGCGCTGGAGTGTGGAGGCCGGCGTCGAGCAACTGGTCAACGCCTTCCGGCGCCGCGGCCTCACCAGGGCCGAGTTTGCCAGCGCCCAATTCACTCGCATGAAATGGCTGCGCGGCCTGGTCGAGTCCGGGCGTTTCGATGGACGGCTTCACCCGGTTGAACAACAGCAGGAGGCCTTGGCATGATCGACGGAGTCAAAGTGGTTCCATTGCGCCAGATCGCCGACGAGCGCGGCAAGATCATGCACATGCTCAAGTCAACAGACCCGCACTTTGCCGGGTTCGGCGAAATCTACTTTTCCTGCGCGTGGCCGGGCGCCATCAAGGCCTGGCATATTCATCAGCGCATGACGGTGAACAATGCGGTGGTTTCGGGGCGGGCCAAGCTGGTGATGTTTGACCTGCGCCCGGACTCACCAACGTGCGGCGAACTTCAGGAGATCTTCTTTGGCGAGGATAACTACGTGCTCGTGCAAATCCCGCCGGGCATTGCGAACGGCTATAAAGCCTTCGGCGACAAGTTGGTGGTAATGGCAAACTGCGCCTCCATTCCTCACGAACCGGGGGAGATGCTGAGGCGTGCCTTCGATGACCCGACGATTCCCTACAACTGGTCTTTGCATCATGCCTAAATCGAACAGTCTGATCGTGACGCGTGCTCCGCTGCGGATTTCGCTGGCCGGTGGTGGCACCGACCTACCTGTTTTTTACGAAAGCAGCGGTCATGGGGCGGTACTGTCAACGGCAATCGACAAGTACGTCTACGTGACGCTCAAGCGGCACGACGGGATGTTTGGCGCGCCGATCCGCCTTAACTATTCCGAAACCGAACAGGTATCGCGGGTCGACGAGATCAAAAACGAGATTGCCCGCGAGTGCCTGAAGTTCACGGGCGTCGAACCGCCCGTCTATATCTCGACGGTGGCCGACATTCCGGCGGCGAGCGGCCTGGGGTCGTCGAGCGCATTCTGTGTGGGGCTTTTGCATGCGCTGCACATCTATAGAGGTGAGCATCCCTCGGCCGGCCAGTTGGCCGAGGAGGCGGCCGAGGTGGAAATTCATCGGCTGGGGCGGCCGGTCGGCAAACAGGATCACTACGCTTCGGCCTACGGCGGCTTCAACTTGTTTCAGTTCTTGTCGACCGGCGGGGTGTCGGTCGAACCGCAGCACTTTCAAGCGGGCGGTCTGGACCGGTTCTTCGCGCATGCGCTTCTTATGTGGACGGGCGTGAGACGTAACGCCGCCGCCGTGCTCACCGAGCAGCAGGCCAACACGCCCGCGCGTGCGATCGAACTTGGGCTGATTCGAGACCAGGCCCACGCTCTGCACGTCGTGCTGGCGAACGGATTTCATGCCGACCAACTCGGGCTGGCGCTCAACGACGGATGGCGCTTGAAACGGCAGCTGGCTTCGAAGGTGACCACGCCGACGCTGGACTTTTGGTATGAACGCGCCATTGACGCCGGAGCTTACGGCGGCAAACTGTGCGGAGCCGGCGGCGGCGGATTTTTTCTTTTTATGGTGGCGCCGGAGCGGCGTGAAGCGGTGCGGACTGCGCTCGGCGAGTTGCGGGAGATTCCGGTGGGCTATGAGCCGCAGGGGTCCCGTGTGCTGGTGCCACAGTTTGAGTGACCTTGCCGTGAGGATTCTGGTGACGGGAGCGAGTGGATTCATCGGTACGCACCTAATGGGGCGTCTGACAGCCGAGGCTCACGAGGTGTTCGTACTACCCTCGGCGCGTTTCGGTGGCGAACGGTTGGCCGGGATGCGGTATGCGATGGTGGAACGCGCCAGTGATGCCGGAGCCGAGGTTGTATATCATCTGGCCGGGACTCCGCTGGAGACGGCGGTGCCCGATCACGAGCATGCCTCGGTGGTGGTGGGCGGAATGACGCGGCTGCTTGAAGAACTGCGGGGGACGCCGGGGCCGGGGCCTCTGCGGCGTCTGGTGGTGGCCGGGTCTGCCGCCGAGTATGGGCCGGGCCACGGGTGGCGCGAGACCGATGCGCCGCAACCGGATACGGTCTTCGGAATGATGAAGCTGGCGGCGGGCGATCTGGCGCGCGCCAGCGGTCTTGGCTCGGTGGTGCTCCGTTTGTTCACCCCGTTTGGCGAAGGGGAGCCGGCCCGGCGCCTGGTGCCGTCGGTGGCGCGGGCGGCTCTGGCGGGGGAACCCGTACGGCTGCGATCGACAGGCACGCAGACGCGCGACTATTTTTATGTATCGGACGCGGTGGACGCGCTGGTGGAAGCTGGCCGGCGGCCGCTCGAGCCAGGCGTCGTCATCAATATTTGCACCGGCGTCGAACGCCGGGTGATCGATGTGGCGCGGCGCATTGCCGAACTGTCCGGCAGCCGGGCGCCGGTTGAAGCAGGCCTGGATCAACCTACCGAGATGGCGCGGTCGTCGGGCGACCCTGAGCGCGCCAGACGTCTACTCGGTTGGCGGCCGCGCGTGGATTTTGACGAGGGGCTGCGCCGGGCGATCGGCTGGTGCGGCCGGTTGCAGCAGCAGGAGCAGGAGCCAAGATGACGACGACAACTGAAACGACGACCGAAGTGGTGAGCACCATCGCCGAGGGCGGCGCGTGCCTGGTGTGCGGCGCTGCCGGCCCGGAGCCTTTTTTGGACCTGGGATCCACGGCGCTGGCCAACAACCTACCGGCGCACACAGCAAGCTGGCAACCGGTTTTTCCGCTGCGCGTGGGCTTCTGCCCGAACTGTCACCATGTGCAATTGCTCGACATCGTGCCACCGGAGGCGATGTTCACCGAGTATCTGTACATGTCATCGGCGTCGACGACGTTGAGCGGCCATTTTGTCGAGTTGGCGGGGGCGGCGCACCGGCGGGCCGCGCTCTCACCGGAGTCGCTGGCCGTGGATATCGGCTCCAACGACGGTTCGCTGTTGCAGGCGATTGCCGCGCTCGGAGCGCGAGTGCGCGGCGTCGATCCGGCGGCGAACCTGGCGGCGCTGGCCCGCGGGCGAGGCGTGGAAACCGAGGTCGCCTACTTCAGTAGCGACACAGCCCTGCGCCTGACGCGCGATCATGGCCACGCGCGTCTGATCACGGCGACCAATTCGCTTCCCCACATTCCTCTCCTGGACAACTATCTGGAGGGTGTGGCCGCGCTGCTCGAGCGCGACGGCGTGTTCGTCGTCGAGGCCCATTATCTGGCCGACCTGGTTGAACAAAACGCCTTCGACACGATCTACCACGAGCATGTGTCTTATTGGTCGCTCGGGCCCCTGGAACGGATTCTGAGCCGCCATGGCCTGGAGGTATTTGACGTCGAGCGGCTCCCGATTCACCACGGGCAGTTGCGGGCCTGGATTGGTCACGTGGGCGCGCGCCGGATCGCCGCGTCGGTTGAGCAGCTCCGCGCTCAGGAAGACTCGGCTGGCCTGGGACGGCTCGAAACTCTGACCCGCTTTGGCAAGCGCGTCGAGACCCTGCGCGGCCAGATCCGTGCCGAGGTGTTGCGGCTGGGCGCCGCCGGCCTCGTGGTGGCCGGTTATGGCGCGCCAGCCAAAGCGTCCACGCTGCTGGCCTGGTGCGGGCTGGGTCCGGACGAGGTGAAGTGGATTGCCGACCGGAACCCACTGAAGCAGGGCCGAACGACGCCCGGCACCGGCATCCCGATCGTCGATCCGCAATTGATCGAGTCCGAACGTCCCGATGTGCTGATTCTGTTTGCGTGGAACTTCGCCGAAGAGATTATGTCGCAACTGGCGGGCTATCGCCAGGCTGGCGGGCGCTTTCTGATTCCGGTGCCCGCAGTGCGGCTGGTGTAGGAGGAGACAAACAACGTGTACGACCAAACGCTGGTTACCAACGCGCAAACCACGCTGTCGATCACGACGGCCGGCGCCACCATTGACGTAGACCTCTATTCGCCCCACGGCCTGGAACTGGTGGCCGGGTTATGGCTCAAGCTGAGCGCCGAGCATCGGCTCATGTATCAGCACACCTGGCTGGGGGTGCCGATCATTCAACTGCCCGGCGACATTGTGGCCATGCAGGAGCTGATCTGGCGCCAGCGGCCGGACTTCATCATCGAGTGCGGCGTGGCCCACGGTGGTGCGGCCGTGATGTATGCGTCGATTCTCGAGCTCCTCGGCAAAGGCGCCGTGATTGGTGTGGACGTGGAAGTGCGCCGGTACAACCGCGTGGCGATTGAAAGCCACCCGCTGGCGCATCGCATTCGGATTCTGGAGTCGAGTTCGGTGGACGAGGCCACGGTCGAGCGGCTGCGGGCGGTCGTCAGCAGCGCCGCCGCGGTGATGGTGGTGCTTGACTCCAATCACTCGCGCGAACACGTCCGGCGGGAATTGGAACTGTATCACTCGCTGGTCTCGCCGGGCGGCTACCTGGTCGTGATGGATGGCGCGCAAGCGCATGTTTGGGACACCCCGCGCGGAAAACCGGAGTGGCGCGAGGACAATCCGCTGCCGGCGATAGCGGATTTTCTCGAGGCGCACCCGGAGTTTGTGGACGATCCGCATTGGACGCGTTCGCACGTGACCAGTTCGCCCCAAGGGTTTTTGCGCCGCCGCGCCTCGCACGAGGCAGCGCTGGACGGTCTTAACGAGAAGGGAACCAGGAAGATATGAAAATCGCCGTAACCGGCGCGGCCAGCTTTATCGGCGCCGCGCTGCACCGTTATTGTCAAACCCACGGCATCGAATGGGTGGGCGTCGATGCGGCGCCCCCCGGGCCTCGGCACTCGAGTTCAACCGACATCGCCTCTCCCGGCTGGGAAGAGGCGTTACCGGCCGGCGTTGACGCGCTGGTGCATTTGGCGGCCATTTCCCGCGATGCCGATTGCCGAAGCGATCCCGGGCGCGCCCTGCAGGTGAACGTAATGGGCACGTGGCGGGTGATCGAGACCGCGCGGGCGCGCTCGATTCCTCAGGTGGTCTTTGCCTCAAGCGAGTGGGTCTATGGCGACATCAATGCGGCCGTCAAAACCGAAGAGACCGTGATCGATGCGGGCTCGATTCGCAGCGAGTACCCGTTGACCAAGCTGGCCGGCGAGCGGCTCCTGTGGATGGCGGCGCAACCGGCCGGGAAACTGGCCGCCACGGTGCTGCGCTTCGGCATCGTCTACGGTCCACGCCCGGCCAACTGGTCCGCGGTTGAGACGATGTATGACGCGGTGGCGCGGCGTGACCGCATCGAGGTGGGCTCACTCGATACGGCGCGCAGGTTTATCCATGTCGACGACATCGCTGCCGGGATTGGCGCATCGTTAGGCCGGGGCCGGGCGGGCTTCGAAATCTTCAACCTGACCGGCAATCATCTGGTGTCGTTGGGCGACATCATCAAGGAAAGCGTCCGGCTGCACGGCCGGTCTCCTGAGGTGGAAGAGCGCACGCCCGGCGTGGCGAGCATTCGCAACATCGACAATTCAAAGGCCCGGGAGAAGCTGGGTTGGGAGCCGCGCATTGAGTTGCGGCAGGGGTTGGAGACGTTGGGGCCCGAGGCGATGGCGGCATGACGACGGATACTCTCGTGCGAGGCGCCGGAGCCGTGCAGGCCGCGCGCCTGGTTCTGCAAATCCGCTACTGGCAGCATTTGTTCAATGAACTGCTCAAGCGCCAACCGGGGCGCTTCCGGGTTCCGATCCACTGCGCCTTCGGTCATGAAGCGGTGGCGGTAGGCACGCACTTGGCGATGCGTCCGGAAGACCGGCTCTTGTTGACGCACCGTAACATGGCTTTTCAGCTCGCCCGTGCCGGCGCGTTTGAACCGGTTCTGCTTGAGTACGAACTGAGCGCGGCCGGGTTGGCGCAAGGGCGGCTCGGGTCGATGAATCTGGCCAACCCGGAACGGGGTTTGGTCTACACGTCGTCGATTCTGGGCAACAACCTGCCAGTGGCTTGTGGCATGGCGATGGCGCATCGCCAGCGCGGGTCGGGGGCGCGTATCTTTGTGCTCACCGGCGATGGGGCGATCGAAGAAGGCGCCTTCTGGGAAAGCCTCGTATTTGCCGCCTCGCATCGCCTGAATGTGATCTTCCTGGTGGAGAACAACAACCACTCGATGGCGTCAACGATTGCCGAACGGCGCTGCGCGATTGATTTGGAGCAGGTGGCGGCGGCGGTGGGCGTCAGCCATCAGAAGCTGGTGGGCAATGATCCGGTGGCGTATGCGGCCGCGCTGTCCGTTGACGGGCCTGCCGTGCGCGAAGCCATCGTCACGACCTTGTGCAACCACGCCGGAGCGACACCGGGCTGGCCGGCGGACCCCAGGAACATCGCCCTTGAAAAGGGCCTGGAGATTGAAGATTCAGACCGGGATCCGGTCCATGTAACGCGCCGCCTGCTCGATGTCGACGAGTACGCCTCAACCAATCGGTTTTTGGCGGCGATGGCTGCGGCCGTCCTCGGCGAGCAGAAGCAAGAGGAGGAGGAACGAACATGCCCGGGTATCTAGAAACCGTGAACCGCATACTGATTGAGCAGACTAGCCGTCACCGGGAGCTCTTGCTACTGGGCGAGAACATCGCGCAAGGCTCGCGCATCTGCGGCTTGGCGCGAAACCTGACGGGCCGCGTCTTGACGGTGGGTAATTGTGAGAACACGCACGTGGGCGTTGGGCTGGGCATGATGATGGAGGGCGGCCAGGCGTTGCTGGTCGTCAAGCAGCTCGATTTTCTGCTACTCGGGCTCGATCAGATGATCAACACAATGAATCTGGTGCGAGCGATGGGCGAGCCGGCTGGCAGCTTCACGATTCTCACGATCGTGTGCGACCAGGGCTGGCAGGGTCCGCAGTCGAGCTTCAACGATCTGGCAGGGCTGTGCGCGCTGGGTCGTATGGATGGCTACTATCTGAACTCGTTGGGCGATGCCGAACTGGTGTTGTCGCGGCACCTGGTCAAGCCGGGCTTTCGGCTCATCGCCGTATCCCAACGACGGTTTGCCGAGGAGTGTCTGGAGTTGCCGGTGTTGCGGGGTTCAAGCGGCGAGAGCGAGTTGCAGTATGCCGACGGCACCGATGCAACGATTGCCACGCTGGGGTTCTCACTGCGGCAAGGGCTGGAATTGTCGGCACAGTGGCGGGGCGAGGGCAAGCGCGCCGCGTTGTTTCAGCTGAATCCGGTGTTGCCGCACGATTGGCCGCGCGTGGTGGCATCGGCCGCGCGGTCTGGCCGGCTGATGTTGATCGACGATTCGAAAGGTTCGGTGTCGCTGGCCCACAAGGTGGCGACGGCAGTGCTGCGCGTGGCGCCCGAGTGCCAGGTGACGATGCAAACCGGCGAACAGCACTGCCAGTGGGTAGTAAATGAGGACCGTGTGGGGGCGGTGGCCGCATGACGACGGCCGACGACCTCCATCAGCGGGGTCTGTTGGCGGCGTCCCACGGGCATTTTGAAGAAGCGGCGAGGTTGCTCGGACAGGCCGTCGCCGAGAGCCCGGCCATACGGCAGTTCCACACCAACCTTGGATTGGCGCTGTCTCGATTGGGGCGGCATGAAGACGCCGTAGAGGCTTACGCGGCCGCGCTGGTGCTCGAACCTGGACACGCCGGAACGCTGGCCAAACTCGGCCGCACATTAGGCCGCGCCGGGCGTTCGGCCGAGGGCGTGGCCGCGTTGGAGCAAGCCGCCTGGTTTGAGCCGGACAACCCCGACACGGCCAACGCACTGGGCGCGGTGCTGGCCGAAAGTGCGGGCCGGGAGGAGGAGGCTCGGCGGCGGTTTACACGGGCCGTTGAGCTCGACCCCGGTTTCGGCGAAGCGTGGCGTAATCTAGGATTGCTCGAGGCGCGTCAGGAGAGGTGGAGCGCGGCGGCCGCGGCGCTGGGGCAAGCAGTGGCCCTCGAACAGCCGGCGGGGCAATTGGTCTATCAGCTGGGCGTTGCCCTGGGCCGGGCAGGGCGTCCTGCAGAGGCTCGGCTGGCCTATGAAAGGGCTCTGGTGCTGGAGCCGCGGATGCCAGAGGCGTGGAACAATCTGGGTCACGTGCTGGCCGCACTGGGAGACCCCGAGGCGGCGCTGGACGCGGTGGAGCGCGCTCTGCAGTTTCGTCCGGACTTTGCCGAGGCGCGCTACAACCAGGGGGTGACGCTACAAAGTCTTGGACGGGTGGCCGAAGCCCGCCGCGCTTATCAATTGGTTCTAGCCGCGCAGGGTGCCGATGGCGACACCCTAAACAATTTGGGCGGTTTGTGTTTGTCGGAGGCCGAACCGGACCAGGCTATCCCCTTCTATCAACGCGCACTGGACGCCAACCCAGTCCATCCCGAGGCACGGTGGAATCTGGGTTTGGCACAGTTAAGCACCGGCGACTGGGATGCCGGTTGGCGCAACTACGAGGCGCGGCGGGTGGCCCGGAGTTTCGTTATTCCCCGCTGGCGGCACGGCGAAGACCTGGCGGGCTGCTCAATATTGCTGTGGAGCGAACAGGGGCTGGGTGATGGTGTCCAGTTCCTGCGCTATGTTGATGCAGTGCGCCAGCTTGGCGTGGCCCACCTCACGCTGGAGTGTCCGGCGCCACTGGCTCCGCTGTGGCGGTTGGCCGAAGGCATTGACCGGCTGATTGTCCGGGGTGAACCGGTGCCCGAGGTTGATTATCAGATTTCGCTGATGAGTCTGCCGGCTGAATTGGGCACGCTTGAAAGCACGGTGCCGCAGCCCGGGCCACGCTATAAGCTGGATTCGGAGCGCCGCGCCGCTTGGGGGCGTCGTCTGGCGGCGCATGCGCCGCCAGGGCGCCGGATTGGCATCGTGTGGGGAGGTAATTCGGAGAATCGCCAAGGTCTCGATCGATCGATGCCGCTGGAAGAGATGATGCGGCTGAGCCAACTGGGCGGCTTTGCGCCGGTCAGCTTGCAGCATGGGCCGCAAAGCGGCGGCGCGGCGGACTGGCCGTCGATCGCGGTTTGGCGGCAGGAGGACTTGGCCGATACGGCAGCGCTGGTAGCCGAGCTCGACCTGGTGATTACGGTGGACACGCTGATGGCGCACTTAGCCGGGACACTGGCCCGAAAGACATGGTTGCTGCTGCCGTTTGCAGCCGATTGGCGTTGGATGTGCGGGCGCGAGGACTCGCCGTGGTATCCGGGCGTCAGGCTGTTTCGGCAAAGCCGGCCCGGTGACTGGCCGGGGTTGGTCCAACGAGTGGCTGCGGCGCTAACTAACTAGGCTCTCGTAGTAAGTTATCGGAACAGCGGCAGATCGCCTGGGCTGAAGGCGAGGCCGACGGAGGCGGCGCGGCGGATGACCGACACGTTGAGTTGATCATAGGCAATGCTTTGCAGTCCGACGTTGGCGATTGCATAGAACCGTCCGCCCAGTTTGTAACCTGTATTGAAGAAGCCTCCATAAGAACGGAAGTTGGAATTGCGATCCAACCCGCTCAACAGCGGACTCATGCGCGAGCCGAAAAACGAAAAACCCGTCGACCATTTACGGGTGGCCGTAAAATTGTAGTTGATCTGACCCAGATCGTTCACCGCAGTCAACGTCACCCCATTGCCGGGGTCGACGGTTCGACGGTAGGCGGTGAGGAAGGTGCTGCGACGGAATGTGGCCGAAGCCGAGATGGATCCGCTGACGCCGACCTGCCGGCCCTGGAAAACCTCGATGGTGCTGCGCTGTCCGGTGAGCGCGGCAATGTAGGGATCGACGGCAATAGTGCGCAGGCGCTCGGACTCAGCACGGTAGGGACCGCCGGCTAGTTGTAGAATCCAGACCTTGGCGAAACGGCGCGACAAACTCAACATGGCCGAATGCGTGAAGGTTTCGCCGAACCCGCGCTGAAAATAGAAATGGTTGAACGAGTAGATGAGCCCAATGCTCTGGCTCTTGCTGGTTTGGTAGGAAATCTCGCCCTGCGCCCGTTCGCCGCGCGAACTCACCAGGGCGGCCGAAGTGCGCGAGACGGTAAACACACCACCATCCACGGAGAAGACCAACCGGGAAGTTTTGCGGAAATAGACACCCGCTCCCGAGTTCAGAAATCGCATGCGCGCATCGAGCGCTTCGTTGGTGATCGAATAAGATTGATCAAAGAAATTACGCTGTGATGTCGGGCGCTGCAGGCCCAGAATCGACGATTGCGAGCCGGCCGAATGGCCCGTATAAAACCCCAATCGCCGCGTCAAGGTTCGCTCGTAGTTAAGATTGAGATCCTGATTGAGGCCGCGATAAGTGCTGACCGAACCGGTGATGGGATACGTGTAGTTAGCCTGGTATCCGAGCGTCAACGCGCTACGCCTGTCGCTGCGGGTGAAAGCAAGGCCGCCACCGGCCAGAATATTGTTGGAGTCAGACCTCGAGGCCCGGTCTGGGGCATTGTTGACGGGGCCCGACAAACCGCCCAGGTAGCCATAGGAGGTTTGAAGGAAGACGCGCAGGCTGGTAGGGGCGGCGTTAGTACCGCCCGGGAGGCGACTCCAGCGGCTCAGCACGTTGGGGCCTGAGTATTGCCCGGGCATACCACTTTGTTGCGCCAAGGCGGCGCCGCCGGATAGGATCAACACCGCGAGGCCCGAAGCACCCCTCATGCTGTAGATTTTCAAATCGGTCTCCTTGCGGTCTCGGGCTGAGTGAAGAGAGGGAATTAAGGTGCCCCTGTCCGGTTTATCGACTGCGCACCCGAAGTTCTTGATGGTACTGGGACTCGGCTGCTAATCATTCGTAGTACTTTTGTCCCTATTCAGGATACCGTAGTCCGGAAGTTGTTCGGGGCTGCCAAGGAGGTTAAGATGAAGGGACAATGCCAGAACTCAAGCAATTGGCGGCCGTTGGTCTCATGACGGCTCTACTGAGCGCCGGAGCGGCTTGGGCTCAAGAACTGGGCGGGTGTCCGATGTTGCCAAAAAACAACATCTGGAACACGCCAGTCGATACTATGCCCGTTCATCCCAACTCGGCCAGATATGTGGAGTTTGGGGGTGGACTGGATCGGAATCTTCACCCGGACTTCGGCATGCCCTATGCGATTGTGCCCAAGGATCAGAAGCTGGTGCCGATCACCTTCATCGAAGGCGCCACCAATTCCGATCCGGGCCCGTATCCAATTCCAGCCAACGTGCCGGTGGAGAAGGGGACCGACGCACACGCGCTGATTCTGCAGCAAGGCGCGTGCAAGTTATGGGAAATACTGGATCTGAAGACGAAGGCGGACGGCACCTATACGGGCTATTCAGGAGCGGTCTTCGATTTGAGGTCGAACGCCCTGCGCCCTGATGGCTGGACTTCGGCCGACGCGGCGGGAGGGCCGATACTGCCCGGCCTCGTTCGCTATGACGAAATCCTGGCTGGTGAAATCCGGCACGCCGTGCGGGTGACAGTGCCCAAGACGCGTAACGAGTATGTGTGGCCGGCCCGCCATCAGGCCTCGCGGTCCGCCGATGAGAATCTGCCACCGATGGGACAGCGCTTCCGGTTGAAGGCCAGCTTTGATATCTCGAGATTTCATCCAGAGGTGCAGGTGCTGTTGCGGGCACTCAAGAAGTACGGCATGATGCTGTCCGACAACGGCGCGGCGTGGTATTTGACCGGTACCGACGACCCGCGTTGGAATCAGGAAATCTGGGCTCAGATAAAAACCATCAAAGGCACACAACTGGAAGCCGTGGATGTGTCCTCGCTGATGGTGAGTCCCAATTCAGGGTTAGCCGGCACGGTGAATACGGTGGCGCGGCAGGAACTGACCTTCTCGGCCACGCCCGTGATCGATCTGCAGGCGGGCAACACCATCAGTTTGGAGCTAAGCGGCAATGTGACGGCATCGAGCCTGATCAATGTGACCGACGGCCTGCAGGTGGCGTTTCTGATCTGCCAAGACGACACCGGCGGCCGTGATTTCGTCTGGCCCCCGAACGTTTCCGGAGGCATGCGGATTGGCACGACGGCCCGAACGTGTTCGGCGCAGCAGTTTGTGAGCGACGGCAAGGGCCTCTATGCCACCTCGCCGGGCGCGACCGATCTGCCGCGCCCATAACGACTAAAATAGTTTTAAGTCCAACGCCACGTCTAAACCCACCGCCCTTTCTTGGTTTAGTTGATAGTTAAGTTAGCGAGGCGCTCTGACGTTGAGAGCTGATTCGGCCAGGGTGGCTCCATTGGCATCGCGGTAACGTACGCGCCAATACAGCAGCGGAGCGGCCGTATCGACCACGGTCGAGCATTCCAAGCTCGTACAGGGCGCAATCACTATGTTCGGTACCGACGGCGTTGAGCCGTAGGAAAACTCCATGTCGACGGGCAGACCGCGTAAAGTGGGTGGCGGCAGCCGGAAATAAACGGGCAACGGTTGAGCCGGGGCCGGGCTGGTCGTAAATTGCGCCTCGGCCGATTCGGCGCCACATAAAGCGGCGGCATGAATGAGCTGCCCCGCCGGAAGCCCGGTAGCGATGAATTGGCGGCGTGAAGCGCCCTGGGCCGAACTCAGCGTCTGTAGCAGTGAGCCAGCCGGCCCGCCCAGGCGAAGATCCACTGTGCAGCTCTGATCAAACGGCAAGTACCGGCGGCCCAGCCGCAGCACCGCGCCGGTGTGAGATGCCTCAATGCCGGACCAGTGCAAGCTGGCTTGGGCATCGTCAATGCCGATGGTGAGAAACAGTCGCTCCTGAAACACGGCGCCCAAATCGGTCACGCGAGCAGTGAAGGTGCAACTGACATTGGCCAGCGGCGCCACACCTGAAATCTCGCCGTTCGGGGCCAACGAGAGACCGGGGCAGAGATCGCCGCTCGATATACTCCAGGAAACGGGCTGGGTGCCGCCGCTCGAACGCAGACGGTACGAGTAAAAGTCATTCACTCGCGGAGCCGGAATCTGGGTCGTCAGTAGCGTCAAAGGCACCGGGTCGGGACTCTGTACTGTGATGCTGAATTGGCGCGTGTCGGTTTCCAGCAGGTTGGCCGTGATGGCCCGCACGACAAACGTACAGGTCTGCAGAGTCTGGGCCGTGCCCTGGAAGGTTGCCGTGTCGGTTCCGGGTGTGAAGGTCAAACCATCGCAAAGTGTACCGGAGAGAATGTCCCAGCTATAGGGCGGCGCAGTGGTAGCAGCGGCGCTAATCACCGCCGTATAGGGGCGCCCGATCACTGCGTTGGGAAGCGTGGGGGTCAGGATAGTCAGCGCCGTCCGCTGGGTGATCTCAAAGGAACCGGACAGGCCGGAGAAGGACAAAGCGTGGCTGCTCGCGGCAACAGGCAGGGGGTTCCCTAACGGCAGGCCTCCGCGCCGAATGTCATATAGACCGGCGGCCAACCCGGTGACGACGTAGCGGCCCGTGCCGGCATGCGTGGTGGTGAAGCTGATCGAGGTAACCTGCACGCCTTGTGCGGTGAAGGCCAGGAACTTTGGCTCGACCGGGTCCTGAATCTCCAATTGCCGGAAAACTCCGTTGATGCTCTGAGTGATGGGTGGCAACACGCCGAGGAGGTTGGACGTCGGCTGATGTACCACCATATATTCGACGTCCGCCACGTTACCCGCTGCCGGTGTGACGTGCCAACGGAAACTGGCCCCGGCCCCGCCCGGATAGGATCCATCGGATGGGTCGCCCGAAGCAGTGGCAATGGTCATGGGGCCACTCAGGCCGAACACCTTGGAGTTCAACCGCGCCTCGTGGTTGATGGTCGATTGAATGTGCGAGGCCTCCAGGGCGCCAGGGTTGAGTGTAACGCAGGTGGTGGTGTTCGGTGTTCCGCACCCATTGAGATTGTAGTGCTGCAAGCCCTGAAACAGTTGCGGCGAAGAGAACGATCCCTTGATGTGATCCACTACGTAGTCTGCCGTGGGATCGCCCTTCAGATGGAAAATCTGCCGCTCCATGGCCGTTACGTGAGCGGCTGGTTCGTAGATAGGCAAGAGGTTGGTGCGGACAAACATGAAGTCTTCGGCCCCGGCCGTCCATAGCGTAGGAGTACCGAAGTAGCCGCCGTCGTATTGTTGAGGCAGCGTAGTCACCGATCCCACAAGCGGGTAGCCGCGATGTGCGATCGAGCCCATCATCAAGGTCGAATCGTTTGCGATTAGCGCCTGACGATTCTTGAAAATGTAGAAGTAGCCGCCCAGCTCGTCAAAACAATGGTCACGGCAACCGAAGCCAGTGGAGTTGACCGCTACGTAGGTGGCGGTGTCGGTCCAGTCCGAGCGGGAAACGGAGACGCGCCGCACGTCCGGAGCCGTACAATGCTCGGCGCCGTACCGCGCCACGCAAGCTGTTTGGTTGTTTTCGGTGAAGTGGGCCGTGGTAGCGGTGATGGGCAGTTGGGAGATGGTGGGCTCGTAGATCAGATATTGCTCCCAGGCGCCGGAGGAGCCGGCGTGACTGACCGCCTGCGGACCGTACGGATAGCGCTGGCCATCTGGCAAGCCGCTCGGGTTAAACCAGTTGACCGACTTCAGCCACCATTGCAGATTCCGTGAGTAAGATGCCTCCGGATCATGCCCCATCGCCTCGATTGAGCCCTGCATCTGCAATACTGTCGTGTCGAACCACGCGCTTTCGGCCGTCGGCAGATGATTCCACTGCGGCACGTGCGCCCACGGCATCCACATCGCCACTTTCTGCCTGACGTCGGTTCCGGCCAATGGATCAGGCGCCGACACCAGCGAATTCATCCGCCAGTTAGCCCACCGCACAATCGGGCTCGTGATGCGCACTTGATGGTACGTATTGCCCGCCCAACTGAACCCAGTCCACACGGTCAGGATGTAGGGCATTGCCTCGTCGTAGAGAAACTCGTCGGCCAGCGACGCCAGCAGGCACCCGCGAGGATCGTCGCCGCACGTAGCCAGCCCAATGCCGAACATCCCCAGCGATCGCACCAGACTGTGATTGTTGAAGCCATCCTGATACAGCCCCGACAACGAACCGTAGTAAGGCGAGACGACGCCTTGCCCAAACGAGCCGCTGGTGCCGCTGCCGTTCAG
>JAYTKJ010000787.1:0-5904 GCA_043730365.1 Acidobacteriota bacterium
GTCGGCGGCCGGCAGTATGTCGCCGCGTTGTTCCCGGATAACGTCACGTTCGTAGGCCGCGCCAATCTCATCGCCGGCGTGCCATTCCGTCCGGCGAGACCGGGCGACACGATCATCATCTACGCGGTAGGCTGCGGCGCAACCACGCCAGCCTCGCCAGCCGGCGAAATCGCTCCGGCGCCACGCCCCCTGGCGACGCCCATTACGGTGCGCTTCGGCCAGACAACCGCCACCGCACAAGCGTTCGTGGGTGGCATCGGCCTGTGCCAGTTTAACGTCACCGTTCCCAATGTGGCGGTTGGAGACATTGCCATCGATGCAACGGTGGATGGTGTCGCCAACGGCCAGAACTTATTTACAACCATCGGCAATTAAGCCGAGTAACCACCAAGGAGAGTCGCCCGTGAGTAATCGTAGTTCATTTTTCTTGACGCTGTTCCTGGCATCCTGCACTGCCTTGAGCGCCTTCACCAATGGCCCGCCGGCCCAACGAACTGGCGTGCCCGGAGAGGCGAGCGGGCTCACCTGCAATGCCTGCCACCGAGGCACTGATTTGAACTCCGACACGCGCGGGCGCCTCACTATTGAGGCCCGGGACTATAAGCCGGGCGTCAAGCAGTTGATCAAAGTCATCCTGGAGCATCCCGATGCCACCAAGTGGGGCTTTCAGTTGACCGTGCGGCTCGCCAGCAATCCGCTGATGTCAGCCGGTGGAACGTTCACCGCGGTTCCCGGAGCCATCCGCGTCGTGTGCAGCGGCATGCCGCCCGCGCAGCCTTGCTCTGCAGGTGAAAATGAGTTTGCCTCCCACATGCTGGCTACAACCTACGTTGGCCAACGCAATCGCGCCGAGTGGGAGATTGAGTGGACCCCGCCAGCCGCAGCCGCCGGGGACTTGATGATCTACGCCGCCGGCAACGCGGCGAACAACTCCAGCTCCAACGCGGGCGATATCATCTATAACACGGACCGTAAGATCGGCGTCGAGAACTGCAACCTGCCTAAGCCCACGATTTCGGCGATCCGCAATGCTGGCTCCTTCCTCGATGGCCCGCTGTCGCTCAATACCCTGATCGCCATCGGCGGCACAGGATTCCAGGCAGCCGGGACAACCCGCAACGTCTCCCGCGCGGATATCTCAGACGGCAAGTTCCCCACCGAACTCAGCTGCATGGCGGTGGAAGTGGCCGGGCGGCGCGCGCCATTAACTTACGCGCAAGCCAATCAGATCAACGCGCAGATTCCCACCCTCGGCGCGCTGGGTTCTACGGCGGTCGTCGCCATCGCCAATCCCGGCACGCCGAATGAACGCAAGAGTGACCCGCTGAATATCACGCTAGCCTCCAACTCACCCGCCTTCTTCCGCCTGCTGCCCACGCCGTGCATCGCGGCCGTGTTTGCCAGCACCGGACAGGTAACGGCGGACCCGTCGCTCATCCCTGGCTCGAAAGGCGTGCGGCCGGGCGACATTATCGCGCTCTACGCCACGGGCCTTGGCGTTCTTGAGCCGGTGTATCAAGCCGGCGAGGTGATCACAGGCGCGGTGAGGCTGAAAGACACCGTCCAGATCGAATGGGGCGGACGCACGCTGGACGCGGCAGACGTAATGTACGCCGGGTCAGCCCCTGGCTTGATCAGCGGCGTGTACCAGATCAATATCCGGGTCCCCGCCGCCGTAACGTCCAACGCGCAAAATCAGCTTCGCATGCGCGTAGGCAGTGCGTTGTCTCCGGAAGGGACAACCATTTTCGTCGCCGCTCCGTAATAAACACTACCGCCTGAACTCAACCCACCCTGGCCTTGCTAAACTGAGGCCAGGGTTTTTCTTTTCCCCCATCGAATGCTCACAGCGCGCGCGCTGTTGGCGGGGCTGAGTATCGCGCGTCTCCTCTCGGGGGCCGATACAGAAGCCAGGCGATTCGCTCCCTCCTACGCCTCCTCTACGGTTGTTCACGCCGCCAGCCAACAATCCGGAACCTTTGCGCCGAACACGATCGTTACGCTTTACGGCAGGCAGCTTGCCTATGTGACGCGCGCCATCGGCTCGGACGATGTGCGCGACGGCGTTATGCCCACCGTGCTCTCAGGCACTGGAGTCAAAGTCCTCGTTGACAACGTGCCGGTGCCGCTCTACTTCGTTTCGCCGGGCCAGGTGAATCTCCTGCTGCCGATGGGGCTGAAGGAGGGCGTGCGCAAACTGCACCTGTCGCTGGATGGCATTGCCGGACCGGTGGTGGAATTTCGCGTCGCGGCCTCAGCCCCCGGGTTGTTCCTGCAGCAGCCGGAGCAAGCGCTGGCGGTGCGTCTGGACGGAACACTGGCCAGCCAGGAAAATCCAGCTCGCCCTGGCGACACCCTGATCCTGTTTGCCACGGGGTTGGGACCGGTCGAGGGCGCCCCGCCCCGCGCCGGCGAGGTAGCCAAAGCTGCTGCAGTGCTCCTGGCGATCGACGGGTTTACGGTGAAGTTGAATGACCGGCCGGTGCCGCGCAATCACATCTTCTACGCAGGCCTCGCGCCGGGGTTCGCCGGTCTCTATCAGATTAATCTGCGGATACCGGATGACGCTCCTGCCGATCCGGAGATTCGCCTCGGGACGATGGATGCCGAGAGCCCGTCAGCGGTGAGACTTCCGCTGCGCCCAAAGTAAGAATGACTTACGATGAGATGAATGATTCGGCGCCTCGTCGTGTTACTGTTGGCTGGCGTTCTCGCGCTTGAAGCTTCGTCGGACTGGGACAACCTCCTGCGTCTGAAGCCGGGCTCCACCGTTGAAGTGACCAGGACAGACCACACCCGGCTGCGTGGCAAGCTGGTCAGCGCGTCAGGGAGCGAGGTCGTCGTCAGGGTCAAGGGGCACGCCGTCGCAGTGCCGCGCGGAGATACGAATCTGGTGCGCGTGCGAGTGGGCCGGGCTAGAAGCGGGAACGTGCTAGTCGGGGCTGCGGCTGTTGGCGGAGTCTTCCTGGGCGCGGGCATGTGGGTGGCCCACGACTTTGGTGGACAGGACGCCTGGTGGGTAGCGGCTTTGTTTGGAGCGGCGGGCGCTGTCCTCGGAGGCGCCGCGTCTGCACTCTGGCCCGTCAGTTGGCGGCCGGTCTATGGTCCCGCGGGGTCCAAGTAAAAGGCGATGCAACTGTCGCGCCGCCAGCTTTTCGCCGCCTCAGCCGCCCTACCGTCAGCTTGCCGGAAAGCAGCGCCGTCGACGTCGCGCCCGAACATCCTCTTCGTCATCGCCGACGATCAGTCGTACGCGCACACCAGCATCGGCGGATCGCGCCTGGTCTCAACGCCGCACTTTGACCGTGTGGCCCGCGAGGGCGTGTACTTCACTCACTCCTT
The DNA here is from genome assembly GCA_043730365.1 of Acidobacteriota bacterium. Lineage (GTDB taxonomy): Bacteria > Acidobacteriota > Terriglobia > Bryobacterales > Bryobacteraceae > VFZP01. The sequence continues at coordinate 3,343 of JAYTKJ010000787.1, forward strand.
CACGGCCTGCCCCAGTTGTACGCCCTCGCGCAGCGCCGTCCTGAGCGGGCGTCACATGTGGCAGGTGGGCGAGGCGGGGGTGCTCTATGGAACCATCCCCTCAGACCTGCCGCTCTTTCCCCATGCGCTCAAGAAAGCCGGCTATTGGACGGGCTTCACCGGCAAAGGCTGGGGGCCGGGCGAGTGGCAAGCCGGCGGACTCGCCGAGCATCCAATCGGCGGCGAGTTCAACCAGCGCAAGCACGCGACCGAGATCGATAAGGCGCTGGATCCGCGCGACTACGCCGCCAACTTCGAAGACTTCCTGCAGGCTCGCCCAGCCGGAGCGCCCTTCTTTTTCTGGCTGGGCTCGGCGGAACCGCATCGCGTCTATGCGCGCGGAGCGGGGTTGAAGCTCGGCAAGAAACTGGAAGACGTCGAGGTGCCGCCCTACTGGCCCGATCACGAAATCGTGCGCGGCGACATCCTGGACTATTGCGCCGAGGTCGATTGGTTCGATCTGCAGTTGGGCCGCGCGCTGGCAGCGCTGGAGCGCACCGGCGAGCTTGATAAAACCATCATCATCGTAACCAGCGACAACGGCATGCCGTTCCCGCGCGCCAAGGCCAATCTCTACGACGGCGGTACTCACATGCCGCTGGCCATTCGCTGGGGCCGAGGGCTCTCGACACCCGGGCGCCGCGTGGAGGAGATGGTGTCGCACGTGGACTTTGCCCCGACGTTCCTCGAAGCCGCTGGCCTGGAACCAACTCCGGGCATGGCGGGCCGGAGTCTGCTGCCGCTACTCACGTCTACCCAGCCGGACCCCAAGCGAGATCGGGTCTATTTCGGACTGGAGCGCCATACGATCTGCCGCCCGGATGGCGCCACCTATCCCATGCGCGCCATGCGGAAGCGTGACCGGCTCTCGATCATCAACTTCGCTCCAGACCGCTGGCCCACCGGCGGCGAGTTCATCTCGTCGAACAAGACCACCCACGGCGATGTCGACGCCGCGCCGATCAAGGATTTCATGCTCGCCCACCGCCGCGAGAATCCTCGCCCCTTCGAGCTTTGCTTCGGCAGAAGACCGCGCGAAGAGAACTACGCACTCGCAGCCGACCCGCATCACCTGCAGCCGTCACCGGGCGAAGACGCATCGTTACTCAGTTACTTGCGAGCCACCGGAGATCCGCGCCTCGACGGTCGCGACATCTGGCAGCCTTTTCCGTACCGCCAAACCATCGGCTTCGGCGCCAGCTTCAACACCGCGCTCCCGACAGCCGAGCGCCAGGCCGCCAGGGACCGCGCCACGCACAAACCAGAGTAGCTAGCGCATTTTCATTCAGGTGTAGAGCGCTTGCGGTCGCGCCTCGGTACGGAGCCGCGCGCGCCAGCAAGCGTGACTCTACAGAAAATCTGAAAACGCTCTAAGCCGTACCAGGTCTCGAAGCCACCCGGCTGATCCGTTCCACCCAGTCCGGCAGCCATCTCCCGATTATCGGTCTAAGCGCGAGCGCCGCCGAGGCTGACCAGCGCGAATGTTTTGAATCCGGCATGGACGACTATGTCGCCAAGCCGTTCCGCGTGGAAGAATTGCTTCAGGCGTTTGCGCGAGTCCTCAGGACCGGGGGCGGCAAACGGCCAGTTCAGTCGATCGCTGATTGAGAACGTTCGGTGATCGCCGGAATGTTGGATACTGAGTTGTGCCAGGAACAAGTCCACCGCCGTCTGCTCCCACCATCACAGGCCCGCTCTTGGTGGGAAATCGGGGTCAGAACGTCCAGACTCTACAGTCGCTCTTGAATCGCGCCACTGTCCCTGGCCCGGCACTGGTCGAGGACGGTGTTTTCGGTGTCAAGACCGACACCGCGGTGCGCGCGTTTCAGCGCAGCAGGGGCCTCGTTCCGGACGGGGTCGCCGGGCTGCTGACGGCGCAGTCGTTGGGTGCGAAGTTTGTCCGTCAGCCCCAGCCGCCGCCAAAACCCGGCCCGATCGGCACCGTTGCGCCAGCCTCAACGGTCTCTCCGGCAGCCGTGCTGGTCGGAGTGATCGCGAAGGAACTGAAGCAGATTACGAATGCGATTGATTCAATCTTCAATAACGGCTTTGACGAAAACGAAGTTCTATTCACGCGCGCGCGCAAACTCCTGAAGTTCGGCTTGAATCAGGCGGCGGGACAACTCGTTTCGGCGACGCGAGGTGGGCTGGCGGCGGACCTGGTCGCGTTCGAAGTGGGCTCAGGGCTCCTCCTGATGGCCAGTGGACTCGGCGCCACGGCAAGGGAATTGGACAACGGAGGCGCTGACTCTTCGAGCATTAAGGCGATCTTGAACGATTTCACCGCGAAGATTTCCCGCGTGATGGACGTCGTCAGGCGGACTCTCTCCGGTCAACTCGGCGGCGGTGTCCGCGCGGGCAGCACCTTACTACGAGATCTCCTGGGGCCACTGTCGCGTTGATTTCACTGTGAGGATAAGACCCTCGCCCGCTACTCAGTTACTTGCGGGCTATCGGGGAAGCAGGCACCGCGCCACACACGAACCAGAGTAGCCGGCCATTGCCCGCTGCGAAGCGTCTACA
>JAYTKJ010000788.1:0-22412 GCA_043730365.1 Acidobacteriota bacterium
GCCAGGACGTCCGCGGCCTAGCGCGAAACAGACCCCGCACCAGAGGAACGGAATCGCCAGCGGCGCGAAGCCTTGATAATAGTGGCGCCAGATCCTGAGGTAAGTGAGGAGTTCGAAAGCGGACAAATTGCTAGCGCCGGATAATCCCGCACGCATCAGGTACTTGGTGTGTGCGGACTCAATCATCGGTAGCCATCCTGCAATGGATGCGTAAGTGGCCAGGGTTACCGTCAATGCCAGACCGGCCGGCACGCAAAGCGCCGCCACCAACCGCCACTCCCGCCGGCGGAGCCAGACGATGGCCAACGGAACTGCCGCCAGATAGCCAAGCCAATCGGTGTAGCAGATCGTGAAACTGGCCAACCCAATCAACCAGAGGCGCGGTTTTGGCTGCGTGGCAGCCGCCACCAGTCCCATCCACATTGGAATGCTCAGGATCAACGAAAAATAGGCGGCTCCAAAATAGAGAAGGCTGACAGGGCTCAGCAGGAACACGCCGGCCGCAATCAACTCCGGCAGACGCGACTCCGCGCCACCTCCCCAGGCAGATCGAATGGCCCTGGCCAACGCCCAGGCGCCGAGGGAGGACGCGACCATAGTCAGCAGCCGGAGCGGGAATATCGAAGCCCCCTCGCCAACCATTTGAAAGAAGAGATACGAGAGATAAAACGCCAACGGTGGGAACGAAAGGAAGTAAGTGTTGCCCTGCTCATCGAAGACCGACGCGACACCGTGCTCAACCTGGCGGTCTGAAGGATTCGGCCAATTGGTAACCAGCGAATAGTGATTGGCCTTAAGACCCGTCATCTGCCAGACGCGCGTCACTAACGCTGTGTGACTGGTGAGCCAATCGTGGGTGGATACGATTTCTCCGATTCGGGGCAAGCGGGCGAGCAACGCCAGTATCACCAGGCCCGCGAGCGGGAGCCATTTAGGCCAGCTTGGTTGCGAGCTCTGCCCATCTTGCATAAAGCTGCTCCACCTCCGCTTGAGACTCCTGCACTTCGTTGTAGACCCGCTGCAGGTTGGCCGCGTCGCTCACCATCTCCGGGGATTGGAGCAAAGCCTTGCGCTGCTCCAGGACAGTCTCGGCGGCCAGAATCTTCCCTTCGATTTGATCCCACTCACGCGCTTCCAAATAGGGGAGCTTCTTGCGCGGCGCGGCGGGCGGACCGGCCTCGTTCGGCGATCCTTTCTCTGCCTTGGCCCCGCCGCGCTTCGACGCTTGCTGCTGCGCCCACTGCGCGTAGTCGGCGTAGTAAGTCATTTCTCCGTCCGGCTCGAAAGCCAGGATCGTCGTTGCCACGCGGTCCAGCAGAAAGCGATCGTGGGTGACGAGCACCATCGCGCCCGTAAAATCCAGCAGGCTGTCTTCGAGTACTTCCAGCGTGGCGATGTCCAGATCGTTGGTGGGCTCGTCAAGCAGCAGCACGTCGGCCTCGCGCAGCATCAGCCGGGCAATCAGGACGCGCGCACGCTCGCCACCCGACAGATTCCGCATCATCACGTCTAACTGATCTTCCCTGAACAGAAAACGCTTGGCCCAACCCGCCACGTGCTGCACACGATCGCGATAGATTACCGAATCACCATGCGGAGCCAGCGCGCGGCGCAGCGGCACGTCGAGCTCGAGCTGATCGCGATTCTGATCGAAGTAAACCATGCGTAGCTTTTCGGCGCGGAAAACCTCGCCAGCCTGGGGCTCATTTTCGCCGAGGAGGATTCGGAGCAGGCTGGTCTTTCCCGTGCCATTCCCGCCCAGCAGGCCGATGCGAACGCCCGGCGAAAGCTTCATGTTGAGATTGGAGAACAGGGTCCGCTCGCCCATCTGGCAGGCCACGCCGGTGGCTTCGAGCAACTTCTTGGTTTGCCGGTCCGAGGCTGTAAAATCGATCCGCGCGACGCTGGACCGGCGCCGGTCGCTCACGTCGGCCAGTTCGCCAATCAATCGGCCGGCCTCATCGATGCGCGCTTTGGACTTGGTGGTCCGCGCCTTGGCTCCGCGCCGCAGCCACTCCACTTCGCGCTTCACCTTCGTCTGCAGTGACTCTTCGAGTTTGGCTTGGGTCGAGGCAAACTCGGCGCGCTTCTCGAGAAATGCGCTATACGGCCCGACCGCGCGAAAGAGCCCGTCCGGATACAGCCGGTTGAGCTCAGCCATCGACGTGGTTACGTTCTCCAGGAAGTAGCGGTCGTGACTAACCATCACGCAGGCAAAGCGAGCCTGGCTCAGCAACTTTTCGAGCCAGATGATTCCCGCGACGTCCAGATGGTTGGTGGGCTCGTCGAGCAACAGGATGTCCGGTGTCTGGACCAACGCCTCGGCGATCGCCAATCGTTTTCGCCAACCACCCGATAATCGGTCGGCCTCCAAGTTCTGGTCCACCGAACCCGCTGTGAAGCCGGCTGCGCCCAGCGTCGTGTTCAGCAGTGCATCAAAATCATCGCCGCTCGGACAGGCGGCTTCGAGCACCTGCCGCACGCTAAAGCCCGCGGGAAAAACCGAATCCTGCGGAACATAGCAAAGCCGCGATCCCTTTCGCAGCGACCGCTCACCGGCGTCCAGGTCTTCGGTTCCGGCCATCACTTTCAGTAACGTGGACTTGCCGCTGCCATTCGGACCAATCAGCCCCAGCCGATCTTCCTCGGAAACGGTGAACGATACATTCTCAAAAAGCGTCCGCGAACCAAAGCTTTTCTTGAGGCCCCTGCAATTCAATATCAAACTCATTAGCTTTGTTCATGCTAGCGCGCCTCGAGCGGAATGGTAAGCTGTGGATCGATGAAACATTGCCTGCTCTTGGCGTTTTGCCTGTCGGCCGCGGCTCAGACCGCGGTGGAATCGCTGGTCTCCCGGCAAATCCTTGACCCCGACCAAGCCTTGGTGGACGCGCAGGTTTACACCGGGTCGCGCGTACCACTGCTGCCTGGCTTTACCTCGAAGGCGCAATGGGACGCTTATGCGGCCAAGCTCCGGCAGCGCGTTCTCAATGAGGTAGTGTTTCGCGGTGAGGCAGGGAAGTGGCGGGACTTCAAGGCCGGCGTTGAAATCGAACCGCCGTTCGTCAAAGCGGATGGCTACACCGTGCGGCGCTTCAAGATGGAAGTGGTGCCGGGCCTTTGGACGCCGGGTCTGATCTATGAGCCGGCCAATCCGCTAGCGAAAGTTCCAGTCGTGCTCAATGTCAATGGTCATGAAGGCAACGGCACCCAGACACCCTATATACAGACACGCTGCATCAATCTGGCGCGCAAAGGAATGATCGCCGTCAACCCAGAATGGCTCGGCATGGGGCAACTCAAATCCGACAATTTTGGGCACTATCGATCCAATCAACTTGACTTGGTGGGGACGAGCGGCTTGTCGGTTTTCTATCTCCAGATGAAGCGCGCGCTGGATCTGGCCACGAGCCTGCCAAACGCCGACGCGACGCGGGTGGCCGTGACGGGGCTTTCGGGCGGTGGTTGGCAGACCATCACCATCAGCTCGCTCGACACGCGCGTGGCGCTGGCGATGTCAGTGGCCGGCTACTCGAGCTACACGACGCGAGCCCAATGGCCGCAACTCGACCTGGGCGACTCCGAACAAACACCTTCCGACCTGGCCTCGGTAGCCGACTACACGCATCTCACCGCCTTGATGGCCTCGCGCCGTCTCATCGTCGCCAACAATGCGAAAGACACTTGCTGCTTTCGGGCGGACTACGCGATCGCGCCGTTGATCCAGGCCGCCCGGCCCATCTTCCAACTCGCCGGAGGCAAGCTCTCGTATCACGTCAACCATGGCGCCGGCCACAACTATGACGCCGACAACCGCGAGGCGCTTTACCGGGCCCTCCGTGAGACTTTCCATCTCAACTTCGATCCACGCGATATCAACGTGGACGCCGACATCCGCACGCAGGAGCAACTCCGCCCAGCGCTGCCAGCCAACAACGCGGACTTCCACACGCTGGCATTGGGATTGGCGAAAGGTCTGCCGCGGGCGGGACAAGCTACGCGCGAGAAGCTCGTCTCGGTGGTGCGATACCGCTCTATGCCGCTTATGGCGCTGCACGACGGCGCCGGTCAGAAGGACGCGCTGCGCAGCGTCTATTGGAAGCTGAGAATCGATGGAGCCTGGACTATTCCAGCCGTCGAGATCTACTCGGGCGCCCCGCAATCCACCGTGATCGTGGTGGCAGACGCCGGCCGCACCGCTGCCTCAACCAAGATCGCCGGGCTGATCGCGCAAGGCAAGCGCGTGGTCGCCATTGACCCGTTCTATTTCGGCGAGTCCAAGCTCTCGAAGCGCGACTTCCTCTTTGCGATGTTGATTGCCGGCCTCGGCGAGCGCCCGCTGGGCCTGCAAGCCGGACAGATCTCCGCGGTGGCGCGTTGGCTCGCTGTGGAACGGAAACTGGGGCCGGTGACGGTGGAGGCTATCGGGCCGCGCACGTCGTTGGGAACCGTGATTGCCGCGGCGCTCGAAACCAAGGCGATCGCCGGATACGCGACCGAAGAGGCCTTCAAGTCGCTCCACGAGATTCTGGAGCAGAACTTGCCGGTGGACAAGGCGCCAGAGCTATTCTGCTTCGGGTTACTGGAAGCCTTCGACATTCCTCAACTCAAGACGCTCGCCAAACGCCGCTAGCTAGATTCCTTGCGGTTCCGGTAAGTCATCCGTCATGTTCTCGAACTTGGTGAACTGACGAAGGAAGGCCAACTTGGCCTTGCCGGTGGGGCCGTTGCGTTGCTTGGCGATGATCACCTCGGCCAAGCCCCGCAAGTCTTCCCGATCCGGCTTGTAATATTCAGGCCGGAAGATGAACCAGACCATGTCGGCGTCCTGTTCAATGGAGCCGGACTCGCGCAGATCGCTCAGTTGTGGAATATGATCGCCCTGGGGGCGTGTTTCAGTGGCGCGATTGAGCTGCGAGAGGACGAGGAAGGGAACCTTTAGTTCCTTGGCCAGGAGCTTCAGTCCGCGCGACAGGCCGCTAACTTCCTGCGTCCGATTCTCCTGACGGCCGCGCCCGCTCATGAGTTGGAGATAGTCGATCACCACCAGGCTCAGTCCGTGCTCGGCCTTGATACGGCGCAGCTTGGAGTGGATGTCCATGATGTTCGCGCCGCCAGAATCGTCAATGAACAATGGCGCTTCGGCCAGCTTCACGGCCGCCATCTGCAGCAGGCGGCGCTCGTCCTGATTGAGATAGCCCAAGCGGAATTTCTGCTGGTCCACGTGCGCCTCGGCGCAGATCAGGCGCGTGAGCAACTGCTCGTTGGACATTTCGAGCGAGAACACGGCAACGGTACGCGGATCGCCTTCGCGCGTGGCGATGCGTTGGGCGATGTTCAGGGCCAGCGCGGTCTTGCCCATGGCGGGGCGCGCGGCCAGAATGATCAGTTCACCAGGATGAAATCCGCTGGTCATTTCATCGAGCTTGAAGAAGCCGCTGGCCAGGCCGCTGATGCGCTTGCTGGGATCGAGGAACGCGCTGATGCCGCCTTCGAACTGCTCAATGATGTCGCCCGGCCGCAGCAGTTTGTCCTTGGACTTGGCGTCGCTCAACCGAAGCAGCGACTCTTCGGCATCGCCCAGGATTACCGAGGGGTGCTCCTGATCCAGCATGGCCCGCTCAATGATGGCCTGCGAGCTGACAATGATGCGCCTGAGGAGAGACTTCTCCTTGACGATCCGGGCGTAGCTTTCGAGGTTATAAATCTGCGGCAGCCCGTTGTCGAGCGAAACCAGATATGACAAGCCGTCGACAGATTCGAGCTGCCCGCGCCTCATGAGCTCGTTGCAGACCGTGACGCGATCAATACGCTCACCGGAATCGTTCAGCGCCAGCATGGCGTTGAAAATGCGCTTGTGCTTTTCGAGGCTAAAGTCGTCCGGCTCGAGGATCGCGCCGATGACCACGAAGGACGAGTCCTCCAGCATGATGGCGCCGAGCACCAGTTGTTCGGCGTCGGCGTTGGCCGGCAACCCGCGCTCGAAAGTTGTGTCTCGCATGGACATCGGACTACTCAAGGTAACGATCCTTCGGGGCGTCTGGCAAGCAAAGAATCCCCTTCAAGCCCAATTAGTTGAGGAAAAGCCCCGGTGAACTCCAAGCCGCTGACCCGGCAAGCCAAGGCACGAGATATCCACAGGTTTTCCGCAAACAACTCTTGCCTGATTTGTTTTTACTACAATTCAGTCACGAGCGCCAGCGCTTTCCGGCCAAGCACATGGTCAGCGGACCGTAAGCTGATGACTGGAGAGGGTCTCGCCCGAGGCCTGCTGGAGGCGCGAGACGGCCTTGTTGTAATCCAGCCTACTGACGACCACCCGGCGGAGCGAGTCCGTGTACTCGTTCTGGCGCGTGAGGACGAGGAAACTGGTTGACTCACCGGCCTGGAAGAGTCTGGTTTCGCTGTCGAGCTTTTCCTTGGCTGCGCGCGAACTGGCCTCGGCGGCCTGGATCCGCTGGCGGGCCGTCTCAATGGCCTGCATGGCTGATCGCACCTGCGCGACAATGCCCTGCTCAATGCGGGCACGTTCCAACCCGAGCCGCTTCTCGGTAATCGCGGCGTTGGCGGCGTTGGCCTTACTGGTTTGATTGCGCGTGTTCCAATCCATGGAGACGCCCACCTGGATACCCGGATAGTTGCCGCCGAAGAGACCCGACAGCACCGAGCCATAGCCGCCAATCAGACTGCCCGGCAGGGAGCCAAAGCTGGCAGCCGGCAGGAGAGGCAAACCGGCGCGCGCCGAGAGTTCATTGAGGCGTTGAGTTTGGACGGCGCTACTTTGCGCGAAAGGGTTGGTGCCGCCGCCGGTAGGGATGTTGCCGGCCAAGCCTGAATTGGTGTAGTTGGCCACCAGATTGACCTGGGGCTTGAGTTGATCGGCGGCCAGTGCTTTCTGGATATCGTTAGACTCGCGGCGGAGCGCCACGTGGCGAAGTTCGGGCCGTTTTTGCAGAGCGCCGTCGACGACCTTCTGAAGATCGTCGGAGGTGGGCGCGTCCTTGGCCTGCTCTTCACCCGGCACGATGACGTCACCCCAAATCGTGTCCTCTTTGCCAGAGGCAATCAGGGTCTTGAGATTGTTCTCCGCATCGGTGACCGCGTTGAGGGAAGCGAAGTAAGTATCGCGCCGCCGCTCGAGTTCGGCTTCGGCGCCGGCCAGCTCAACCGGAGCCAAGGTGCCGGCGGCGATCATACGCTTGCTCCGCCCGGTTTGCTCCTGGGCCCACTGCACACCTTCCGCCGCCACGCGCACTCCTTGGCGAACGCTGACCAAATCCCAATAGGCGAGCTCGGTGCGGGAAACCACGTCAATGACGCGGAGCTCGAGATCTGTTTCGGACACATCGATCGCCTTGGAGCGGATGCGCAACTCGACCCGATCACGATCGATCAACCGATTGCGCCACAGCGGCTGCGTGATGCCGAAGAGCAGGCGCGATTGAGTGTAAGGATTGAGCCCGGCAAACGGGTTGTTGGTGGACTGCCGGCTGTTATCAAAGCCAGCTTGGACGGTGGCGCCTTGCCAGGGCAGCTTTTGCAGGAAGCTGAAATTCTGATTGTTAAAGCGCTCGGTGAGCTTGCCATCGGCGGCAAACAACGAGTTGGTGGTGGGCGTGTTGCGGGACTCCAACGTGGGCTGCCATCGGAAAATGCCATCGAAGGCGCCCTTGGCGGCGTTCAGTAGTTGACGGGATGAGGCGACGCCGGTGCGCTCGATCTCGATGTCGAGGTTGTGGCGCAACGCCAGTTCGAGTGCTTCCTGGAGCGACAGTTTCTTTTCGATGACGCCCACACCCACGCGGGCGGGCTCCTGGGCGACGGCCAGCGCCGCCGCGACGAAGAAGAGGAAAAATGTTTTAATCATTCGGTTCAGTCTCCGGACGCCTCAACCGGCCGGGCGGGGCGCCAACCGAAGAGGCCAACGAGGCGCGACCAAAAGCGGGCGTGCACCAGGTCGTCAAACATCGAGTAGGCCACCGGGGTCACCAGCAGCGTGAGGATGAGGCACATCGATTGCCCGCCGATGACGGCAATGGCCACGGTGCGCCGGCTGCCTGAGCCCGCTCCGCCACCGAGTGCCAACGGAATCATGCCGGCCACCAGGGCCGCGGTGGTCATCAGAATCGGGCGGAGACGGTCTTCGCAGCCCTGCAGAATGGCCTCCATGCGCGGCATGCCCGAGGCGCGCAGATTCTTGATGTGGTCGATCTGCAGGATGGAATTTTTCTTGACGATGCCGAACAGCACCAGCAACCCGACCGATGAATAGATGATCGAGAACGGCTCCTTGGTGGCCATCAACGAGAGCAGCGCAAAGGGAATGGAGAGCGGCAGACTGAGGAGGATGGTTACCGGATCGATGAAACTCTCGAACTGCGCCGCCAGAATCATGTACATCAGCACGAGCGAGAGGAGAAACGCGAACATGAAGGCCTTGCCGGCCCGCGCGAACTCCTTGGTGCGGCCAAGCGTGCCGGTGCGATACTCGGCCGGCAACTTCATTTCGCTCACCGTGCTTTCGATAATCTCCAGGACCTTCGACAGGGACTGGCCGGGCGCGATGTTGGCGAGCAACAGCACCTGACGTTGGCGGTTGTAACGGACAATTTGGGCGGGTCCGGTGGCGTCCACAAGGCGGGCGACGTTGCCCAGCGGGACGTTGCCCAGCGTCGAGGAAGGGACGAATAATTGGTTCAGCACTCCGGGTGAACTACGGAAATCCTGGCGGACGCGCAGTTGCACGTCATACCGGTCATCACCCTCGCGATAGGTGGTGGCTTGCTGGTCACCGGCGACGAGTGTGCGCATGGCGCTGGCGATGGAGCCCACGCTTACGTTGACGTCGGCGGCGCGATCACGATCGATCACCACCCGCAATTCAGGTTTGCCGGGCTCGTAGTTGGTTTCAAAGTCCACCAGGCCCGGCACGGTGGAGAGGCGTTGCTTGAGAATGGTGGAATAGCGTTCCAGGGCCTTCAGGTCCGGCCCCTGGATGAAGTACATCAATTCGCGATTGTCGCCGCCCTGAATGAGCGAAGGCAGCTGGACGCCGATGACAGCGTTGGGGATTTTTTTCAGGGCCTCGCGCGCGGCCAGCATGAGCTGGTCCTGAGTTTCCTTGCGCGCCTCCGGCTTCACCAACTCCACCAACACCGAGCCGCGGTCAACCTGACGCCTGATGTCAGCGCCTGCGGTGGTCAACAGATTGCGAATGCCAGGCAGGGTTTGCAGCTCCTTTTCCACGGTGCGTAAGACCTGTTCGGTGCCATCGATCGAGGCGCCCGGTGGAAGCTTGACCGTGACCTCAAATTCACTCTGGTCGTCAGTAGGCAGAAAGCTCTTCCCGATGTTCATGAAAAGCGGGACCGAACTGTACATCACGCCGAGACAAGCCAACGCGATGATCCAGCGGTGGCGCATGGACCACTGGAGCAGCGCCCGATAGGGGACGGCAAAGGCGCGGAACAACCACGTCTCTTTGGTGGATTTCGCCTCAGGCGTGTGCTTCAGGAAGCGCGAACACAGCATCGGGGTGAGCGTGAAGCTCACCAGCAGGCTGACCATAATGGCGAAGGCGGCCGTGTAGCCGAAGCTGGACATGAAGCGGCCCACGATGCCTTCCATCATGGCGACGGGAAGAAAGATGATGACCAGCGAGAGCGTGGTGGCCATAACCGCCAGACCGATGTCTTTGGTGCCGGCCACGGCGGCGGCCATCGGCGTCATGTGTTTCTCCTCCATATAGCGGAAGATGTTCTCCAGCACCACGATGGCGTCGTCAATTACGATACCCACCATCAACACCAGACCTAGCATAGTGATCTGGTTCAGGGTGAAGCCCATCAGATGCATGAGGGTGTAGGTGGAAATGATGGACGCTGGGATGGCGACGGCCGCGATCAGCGTGGACCGCCAGTTGCGCATGAACAGCAGCACGATGATACCGGCGAGAATACCGCCCAATACCAAGTGCTCTTCGACCGCGTTGAAGGCTTCCTTGATAAAGTCCGACTGGTCCCGGGTGTAGGCGATTTTGAAGTCCGGTGGCAGGAGCGGATTGAGTTCCTTGACCCGGTCTTTGACCGCCTGAATCACTTCCAGCGTGTTGGTGCCAGCCTGCTTGCGGACCTCCAGCACCACGGCGGGCGCTCCGTCCAGCCGGGCCAGCGAGCGCTGCTCTTCAAACCCATCCTGCACTTCGGCTACGTCGGCGATACGGACGGGCACGCCCCCCAGGTTGGTGACAACAATGCGGCCAAAATCAGCGGGCTTTTCGACGCGTCCGAGGGTGCGCACCGAGACCTCGCGGGCGCCTTGTTCAATGCGGCCCCCGGGCACCTCGACGTTCTGCGCGGCCAGGGCTGCGCGGATCTGATCGACGTTGATGCCGCGGGCGAAGGTCTTGTTGGGATTGAGCCAGACCTGAATCTGACGGAGGCGCTCACCGACAAAGCGGATCTGGCCCACGCCGGGCAGCGACTCCAGATTCTTCTTGAGGCGGTCATCGACGATCTTGGTGGTTTCGCGCAGGTCTCGCGGGCTGGAGATGACGACGTTGACAATTGGCGAGGCATCAGTGGCGATCTTGTCCACCACGGGCGGGTCTGCATCGTTGGGAAGCGTGGACACCACTTGAGCCACCTTGTCACGTACTTCCTGCGCGGCCACATCGGCGTCCTTGCTGAGGACGAATTGGATCGTGACCAGCGAGATGCCTTCGGCCGAGATCGAATTCAAGTCGTCAATACCGGATACGGTATTGACGGCCTCCTCAATGCGTTTGGTGACCTGGGACTCGACTTCCTCGGGCGCTGCGCCACGCAGGGTGGTGCGAATCGTAACGATGGGGAACTCCACCTTGGGAAAGAAGTCGACGCCCAGCTTACGATAGGAATCGAGCCCCATCACCACCAGGAAGAGTATGAGCATGGTGGCGAAAACAGGCCGCCGAATACAGATTTCCGCTAGTTTCTGCATAACGGCTAGTCTCCCTTGGCCCCGGCGGCCGCGGGCTTGGGTGCACTGGCGTCGACCCGCACCTCGCTGCCGTCTGTCAGAATATTGAGATTGTCGACGGCGACGGTGTCACCGGCCTGGACCAAGCCTTCGGGGATTTCCAGCCAGTCATCGACCGCTTGCCCGGGGGTGAATCGAATCTCGCGGGCCGTGACGCCGCTAATCGTAAAAATCTTACTCAGGCCGGAGACCGTATAGACGGCGGCTTTAGGCACCATGGTGATGGGCGCATTCCGGCTCACTACGAGCTTGACAGCGACAAACATGCCCGGCCGCAATTGCGGATCCGGTTGGTTGAGCCGCGCTTCGGCCGAGAGCGAGCGGGAGCGGGATTCCAGGGCAGGGTTGAGTTGGGTGACGGTAGCGGTGAAGGTGCGGCCGGGTATAGATTCGGTGGTGAAAGAGAGCGGCTCGCCGACTCGCACAGCGCCGACTCCCACCTCCGGAATGTCCGCGCGCAGCCGCAGCGGCCATGTCTTCACCAGGGTGACGATCGGCACGTTGTCCTTCACGTATTGGCCCGGCGCAGCCATGCGTTGGGATATCTGGCCGTCAAAGGGCGCAACGATGGTCGTGTCGTTGAGACGCTTCTCATAGAGACGCTTGTCGGCACGGAGAGCCTGGACGCTGGCCATCGAAGTTCGGAGGTCATCCATTGCCGAATCCAGCGAAGCCTGCCGGGAATTGAGCAGCTTTTCCGTCTCGACAAAGCGCTCGCGGGCGACGTCGCCGGATTCGAATAACTTTTTAGCACTCTCATGTTTAGATTTGGCGTCTTCAAGTTGAGCGCGGGCCTGCCGAATGAGCGGCGTCGTGCTGGGGTTTTCGTTCTCCTGATCGGCGTTCAGCCCAACGCGGGCCAACGCCTGGGCGAGCGCGGCACGGGCGCGATCAACCTGGATCTGGAATTCCTGACGGTCAATTTCGGCGATCGTATCGCCCTTGCGAACTGACTGGCCGAAGTCAAAGCGGATATTGGCGATGCGTCCAGCAACCTCCGAGACGATGTTGATGGTGTCGTCAGGCGCCAGCGAGCCGGTGACATCGACAACCTTGGTCACGCCTCGCGTCTCAACGGCGGCAACACGGATTGAGATGGCCTTTGGTTTGGTGGGAGCTTCGGCGGCACCCGATTTTTTGGCGCTGGCGTCCCGGGTGCAGCCGTATGAGATCAGAACCAGGCATGAGGATATTACTAGAGATGGGCGACTATTCATGTTTCCCGCTTTGGATTCCATCTAAAAAGATGTCGACAACTGTCGAAACGATGCTATCCCTGCCGCCGGCCGGCAATTCTCCAGGGCAATAGATCGCGTAGATGATGCCCTGATGGTTTAGCATTCCTGCAAATGCACGAGCAACCAGCAGCGGGTCCATATTCCGCACCGCCCCAGATTTAATGCGTTGACTTAAGTACTTGGTTACACAGTCATAAAAAAGAACGACTTGCTTCTCAAAAAACATCTGAGACAGTTCGTTTTTTTCCAGCGAGGCGTACATGAGCAGACGGGCGTAGCGAGGGTCGCTGAGATACCAGTCGAGGAGAACGGTCGCCAGGCGAGTGAAAAAGGCTCGGTCGTCACCAGCGGCGGCGGCTTCGTCCAGGCCGCCGATGTCGTTGGAATTTACCTGGGTGAGTTTGGACTGGAGGATGGCGTCAAAGAGGGCCCGCTTGGTTTCAAAGTGTTGATACAGAACGGGTTCAGTTACTCCGACGGCTGCGGCGATTTCTCTGGTGGTGGTTCCCTGAAAGCCGCGGGAGGCAAAAAGGTCAATCGCCGCGTTGAGGATGGCGACACGGCGCTGCGGACCTGTGAGGCGCTCGCGATTACCTTTGTTTTGTGTTAGTTCGGCTTTGTTTGTGATTATTGGACTCGGGCTGGCCATGTGTTGCTAGCACTCGCTAACCTAGCGACCACTAGTATAGCATGCACTAACTTAAGATTGCCAACCTTTTCCAAAATGGGACGCGACGTGGCGGATTCGTACGTCTTACCGATAGTTTTGTAGGAAATCCCAATTTGGAAATTCTGTCTGAGTGAACACCCTGTTTTGTCAACAGTTTAGAGAGTGGAGATCAAGATGCTTGACGTTCTCTAAGTCCAACCTGAGATTGGACGCAGGTAAAACAGAGCGGACCCTAAGGAACCGGCCCATAGCTTCGGCCTAGTACCGTCTATTACTCTGTGAATGCGCCACTTGCCTTGTGCAAGAGAGTCGACTTTCGTTGGAGGAAACATGAAGTACAGGATTTCGTTCGGGGCCGTGATTTTTTTCCTTGGCGCGGCAGGCAGTTTCGCTCAAACGGTGGATTTGGGCAGAAACCAACGGACCGTGAGACCCGGCCGCCATGGAGTATCTGCGCTCGAATTCGATCTGGATGGCGACGCTATGCGGCTAGGACTGGTGGAGTTTCAGCTCAGGCTTCCGGGCGAGGATTCCGCACCGGTACGGCTCCAGCGCAAAGACTTCCAATCCCGAGACGGTGATGGCGGTTTCTGGCGTGGCACGGTGAGCCTGCGGGACGATAGCGAAGTGATGTTGACGCTCCATGAGGGCTTCCTGGCGGGCACAATCCGGATGGGTACCGATCTATATGAAGTGCGGCCGACAGCCAATGGCCATGTGGTGGAAAAGATTGACCCGGCCAGCTACCCGGCCTGTGCAGGTTCGCCTGAACCGGAGAAGGAGAACGTAGATGCGGCTGCGGCAGCTGACCAGAGCAGTTTCGCGGTCCGGGGCGATTCCTTCGCCGCGGGAGCAGCGGGCGGGGCGAGCGTAAACGCCGCCGGGACGTATACGATCGATTTATTGACGATTTACACCCCTGAGGCGAGGGCAGCAGCGGGTGGGCCGGGTCAGATGGCCGCGATCATTCAGGCGGCTGTGGACGCGGCGAATCAAGCGTTTGCCAATAGTGGAGTGAATGCTGCGTACCGCTTGGTGAGAACGGCAGAGTCGGCGCACAGCGATACCGGCAATATCAACACGGATCTAAGCTGGCTGGCGAGCGACGCTGCAACGGCGACGCTCCGGAACGAAGCCGGGGCCGACTTGGTGTCGTTGGTGGTTGAGAATGGCGGCGGCTACTGCGGAGTGGGTTACGTGATGCGTTCTCCGGGACCCGGCTTTGCCAGCGCGGGCTTTCAGGTGACGGCGCGCAATTGCGCGGTGGGCAACCTTAGTTTCGCGCACGAGCACGGCCACAATCTTGGCTTGGAGCATGACGCGGCCAACGGGCCGGCGGCCAATGCCGCTTCCTATCCGTGGTCCTTCGGACATCTAGTCAATGGAGTGTTCCGCACGGTGATGTCTTACGCTTCGGCTTGCCCGAACGGTTGCACGCGAGTGGCGTATTTCTCGAACCCCAACGTCAGCTACCTCGGCTATCCGACGGGCGTGGCCAACGTGAGTGACAATGCCCGGTCCGCCAACGCGACGGTTTCGATTGTCTCCGCCTTCAGGCTCGGGCCTGTGACCGCGCCCACCAAACCCGCCGCGCCGACGGGGCTGACGGCCTCCCCGGTTTCGAGCAGCCAGATCAATCTGACGTGGACGGACAATGCGAACAATGAAACGGCTTTCAAGGTGGAGCGTTCGAGCGACGGGGTGAATTTCACATATTTGACGGCAGTTGCCGCGAATGTGACGACGCACACCTTCGCAGGATTGACGCCGGCGACGTTGTATACCTTCCGCGTGCGGGCCACCAACGCGGCGGGTGACTCGGAGAATACGAACTTGGCCACCGCCACCACGCTGGCGGCCTTGACTGCTCCGGCCGCGCCAACGGGGCTGAGCGCAACGGTCGTGAGCGCTAACCAGATCACTCTGACGTGGACGGACAATGCGAACAACGAAACGGCGTTCAAGGTGGAACGTTCCAGCGACGGGGTGAATTTCACGTATTTGACGACAGTTGCCGCGAATGTAACCACGCACAGCTTCACAGGATTGACGCCGGCGACGTTGTATACCTTCCGCGTGCGGGCCACCAACGCGGCGGGTGACTCGGCGAATACGAACCTGGTCACCGCCACCACGCTGGCGGCTTTGACTACGCCGGTAGCGCCAACCGGTCTAAACGCTACGGCTGTAAGCGCCAGCCAGATCAACCTGGCCTGGACCGATGCTTCGAGCAATGAAACCGGCTTCAAGATCGAGCGGTCCACTGGTGGCGCTTTTGAACAAATTGCGTTAGTCGGAGCAAGTGTGACCACCTATGCCAGCACAGGGCTGGCGGCGGGAACGGCGTATTCCTATCGGGTCCGCGCGTCCAATGCCCAGGGTGACTCTGGATACTCCAACGTCGTGACGGCAACTACGCAAACGCCGCCGCCCGGGGCACCGAGCGCGTTGCGCGGAGCGCCGCTGTTTGGCGGATCGTCACTGGTGGCCATCAGGCTGAATTGGGGCAACGTGGCCAATGAGTCATCCTACCGGCTTGAGCGATGTAAGGCGACGAGCCTGACCAGTGGTTGCACCTATGCGGCGCTACGGGAATTGCGGGCTAACAGCGTCGGTATGACCGATACTGGCGTGATTGCCCTTGGGCGCGGCATCTACAAGTACCGGATCCGGGCGGAAAACGGGGGCGCGAGTTCGGCTTGGGTTGAGACCACAGTTAACGCTCAGTAGTCTGGCGACTGAGCCAAGGCGAGAGGGACGCCCCACACCTCTCGCCAAGGGCTTGGACACCCGGGTACTACCGCCACCGACAGCCTCGGATGGGGGCAAATAGCCTCCCTCAAAAGTGCCCCATTTTCCCCGCGCGGCGTAACCATCCGAACAGAGGTAGAATATAGGCATGGCACGCGGCTGGGAAAGTAAAGACGTCGAGACGAGACAAGAAGATGCCGAGTCGGCTTGGCGGGATCGGCAGGCTGCAGAGCCAACCGCCGCACAACGCGCGACCGACCTTCAACGCGAAAGTTTGAGACTCACCCGCACCAGGGTGGAAGATGACCTGACCCGGGCGACTCATCCGAGGCATCGCGGGCAACTTGAGGCGGCACTGGCGCACCTCGATTCCGAGCTGGCTAAGCTACCATAGTTGGATCGTGAACAACCCGATTCTCTCCCGCCGGCAGTGGCTGGGCGGGGCAGTGCTACCACTAGTGGCGGCAGGCTCACGCAGCCGCACCGAAGTTTCCATCCGTGGCGATCAGTTCTTCCTCAACGGACAACCCACTTATCAGGGACGCACCTTTGAGGGACAGCGCATCGAGGGTCTGCTGATGAACTCGCGAATGATCCAGGGCGTGTATGACGACCTGAATCCGGAAACCGCGGTGCGCTGGAAGTATCCAGACACCGGCAAGTGGTCCGCCGAGCGCAACAACAAAGAGTACCTGGCAGCGATGCCCGCCTGGCGGCGAAACGGCCTGCTCGGGTTCACCATCGGCGTGCAGGGCGGCAGTCCGGAGGGCTACTCGAAACTGCAGCCCTGGCACAATAGCGGCTACGGCGAAGATGGCTCGCTCCGGCCTGAATTCTTCAAGCGGCTTGATCGCATTCTACGCCGTGCCGACGAGCTGGGCATGGTGGCGATCGTCAATTATTTCTATTTTGGCCAGGACGAGCGGCTGAAAGATACCGCGGCGGTGGAGCGCGCCGCGGTCGAGACCACCAGATGGATTCTCACGCGGGGCTATCGTCACGTGATCGTCGACGTGGTGAACGAGGCCAACAATCGGGGCTATCAACAGCCGGCCCTGCAGGCGGCCAACGTGCATGAGCTGATCGAAAAAATCAAAGCCGTGAACGTGGGCGGGCGGCGTTTGCTCATCAGCACCAGCTTCAACGGCAACACGATCCCTACCGACAAAGTGGTGGCAGCCTCGGACTTCGTGCTGCTGCATGGCAACGGCGTGTCCGATCCGAACCGCATCGCCGAAATGGTGTCGATCGTGCGCAAGTTGCCGTCGTGGCGCACCATGCCAATTGTCTTCAACGAGGACGATCATTTCAACTTCGATCAGCCGCTGAGCAACATGCGCAAGGCGATTGAGTCCTACGCCTCCTGGGGCTATTTCGATCCGGGCAAGAACGACTACGATGATGGTTATCAATCGATGCCCGTCAACTGGGCCATCAATTCGCCACGCAAGAAAGCCTTCTTTCAATTCGTCAAGCAGGTGACTGGGCAGTGAGTGCGCGGCTGCGCGGCGCCATCGCCGGCTGCGGTTTCTTTGCACAGTTTCACCTCGACGCGTGGCGGCGCATGCCGGACGTTGACCTGGTGGCCGCCTGTGATCCAGATCGGGAACGGGCCCAAGCTGCCGCTCCTCGCGCCTATCGCACGCTCGCCGAGATGCTCGATGCCGAGCGCTCCTTGGATTTTGTCGATATCGCTACGCGCCCCGAGACTCACGCGGAGCTGGTGCGCCTGGCGATGGATCGCCGTGTGTCCGTCATTTGCCAAAAGCCTATGGCGCCCACGTTGGGCGAGGCGATCGAGATGGCGCGCCACGCCGCCCAGTCCGGCGGGCGGCTGATGATTCACGAAAATTGGCGTTGGCAGCCGTGGTACCGCCAGATGAAGGAGCGCCTCGCGGCCGGCGAAATTGGCGACGTGGTTACCTACCATTTCCGCATTCGCAAACGGGACGGCGCCGGCCCCGAGCCCTATCTGGCGCAGCCATATTTCCGGCAGATGCCGCGGCTGCTGATTCACGAGACGATGGTTCATCCCATCGACACCGCGCGCTTCCTGTTTGGCGATCTTCGCACGATCTCGGCACATCTCAGCCGCCGTAATTCCCTGATCGCCGGGGAAGACTGTTGCCAGTTGGTGCTGGCGCACGCCGGCGGCGTCACCGGTCTGGCCGACGGCAATCGCTTTGTCGACCTAGCCCCGGATTCGCCCCCGCTCGGCGATGCGGAATTTGAAGGCGAACGTGGCGTATTGCGGGTTGAGGCGACGGGCGACATCACGCGCAACGGGCAAACTGTTTGGCGCAACGACGTGCGCTCCGGGTATCGCGGGGACAGCGTTCTGGCCACGCAGCGGCACTTTGTCGACTGCCTGCGGAGTGACGCCGCGTTTGAAACGTCCGCCTCGGATTATTTGCACAGTTTCGCCGCCGTAGAAGCGGCCTACCGCAGCGCCACGCTGGCAGGCGCCGCCGTTTCCGCAGGCCCCCCTGAATCCCTGGCATCATAGAAGAACCCCTGAATGCGCATTACGATTCCCGAGCTCTCGCTCGTGCTGCTCATCGGTCCATCTGGCTCGGGAAAGTCAACATTCGCGGCTCGCCACTTCCGGTCGTCGGAGGTGCTCAGTTTGGACGCTGTTCGGTGGATGATTGCCGACGGCGAGACCGATGAGGCGTCACAGGAAGCCGCCTGGGGCGCGCTGCTCGAGTTAGCCGCACGTCGTATGGACCTGGGCCGGTTGACAGTGATCGATGCTGCCCTGGTCCCGGTTGCCCGACGTGAACCGTTGCTGCAGTTAGCCGCCGAACATCATTACATCCCGGCCGCTTTCGTCTTTGCGCTGCCTGAGCCTACCTGTCAGATATGGAACGGCCAACGGCTTGACGCGTCGGCTAGCCCGCATCGCGTGTCCGAGGAGCACGCCCAACTGCTGGCGGGTGAACTTGGTTTGGCAGAGGAAGGGTTTCGCCGCACCTTTCGTTTCGCATCGCCGGAGGAGCTAGGCGGAGCCGAAATCAACCGGCTGCCGTTGTGGAGTAATCGCCGGGACGAAACCGGTCCGTTCGATCTGATCGGCTCGGTGCACGGGCACTACGACGAGTTGTTGCAGTTGCTGGCGAAACTTGGCTACCTTGTGGACCCAGTGATTCAGCATCCACAAGGCCGCAAACTGGTGTTTCTCGGAGACCTGATTGACCATGGCCCGCGCAACGCAGATGTTCTGGGTCTGGTGATGCGCGCCGTCGATGCGGGCGTTGCCTACTCGGTGCCGGGCAATCACGAGGCCCGGCTGGTGCGCTGGCTGCGGGGGGAGAAGATGGAGATCGATGACCGCCTGGCGCCGTTGATCGTCGAATTTCAAGCGGCGTCTCCCGAGTTTCGCCAACTGGCTGAAACATTCCTGGATTCCTCGGTCAGCCACTACGTGTTTGATGGCGGCAACCTGGTGGCAGCGCATGCGGGGATGAAAGAGTGCTTACAGGGGCGCGGCTCGTCGGCCGTTCGTGCCTTCGCATTGCACGGAGAATCGCCAGGAGAAAACGAGAGCGACGCTGCTGCCGAGCCTCCCGCTTGGGTATTGGAATACCAGGGCGCGGCTCGCGTGATCTACTCGCACCCGGGCGTCTCCGAACCGCTCTGGTTGAACCAAACCGTCAATATCGGGACCGCCGCGCTGCCGGGTGGCTGCCTCACCGCTTTCCGCTTTCCGGAGTTGCAAGTGGAGTCGGTTCCGCTCGCGGCGCCGAGCAGGCTGGCGGCGACGCTTTAGAATAGACTATGCGGCTTGGCATCGATTTCGGAACAACCAGAATTGTCGTGGCGGCGGTGGATCGCGGTAACTATCCGGTGATCGCTTTTGAAACACCGGCAGGCGATAGGCGGGAATGGTTTCCGTCTCTGGTGGCTGCCTCCCAGGGCCATTTCCTTTTTGGATGGCAGGCTTGGGCCGCACAGGAAGATCCGGCGGCGACCATTTTGCGATCGCTCAAGCGCTTTCTGCCGGAAGCCGGGCCGCAAACCCAGGTTGAAATTGGCGGGCTGAGTGGCGCGATGCTGGATCTGCTCACCGGATTGGCTGCGGCTCTTCGGACTGCGTTGGTGGAATCCTACCCGCGCCTCAAAGCGGGCGAGGAAACGCTCGAGGTGTTTCTCGGCGTGCCGGCCAACGCCAACGGCAATCAACGATTCCTCACGGCGGAGGCTTTCCGCCGCGCCGGCTTCGATGTGTTGGGTTTGCTCAATGAGCCGTCGGCCGCCAGTGTCGAGTTTGGTCATTCGCTAGGCGCCACGGGCCGGCCGCAGCAACTGATTGCGGTCTACGATCTCGGTGGCGGCACCTTTGATGCTTCGCTGGTGGAGTTAGCCGATCAGCGTCACGAGGTGCTTAGCAACGAAGGTATTCCGGTCTTGGGCGGCGACGATTTTGATGAGCTACTGGCGGAGATGGCCATCGAGGCGGCCGGTTTGAGCGCAGCCGAGCGCGAGTCTCTCACCCAGGCCGAGTTGTTCCGCCTCCACGAAGAATCGCGGGAGAAGAAAGAGGCGCTGGCGCCGACTAGCCGTCGATTGCAGATCGATCTCGATCGCGCGCGCCAGGGCTGGCCGGTCGCGGTGGTGCCGGTGGCCGATTTCTACGCTCGCAGCCAGCCGCTGATAGACGAGACCATTCATGCGGTTGAGGATCTGGTGGAAGGCCGCGAGGGGCGCGTCTCCACCATCTATGTCACCGGCGGCGGCAGTGACTTGCCTATGGTGGCTCGGGCCCTGAAAGATCGCTTCGGCCGGAAAGTGCGGCGCTCCCAGTATGCCCGCTCGGCGACTGCCATCGGATTGGCTATCCGCGCCGATACCCAGGCCGGCTATCAGCTGCGCGAGAAGTTTACCCGGAATTTCGGAGTCTGGCGCGAAGCCGATTCCGGGCGCTCCGTGATTTTTGACCCGCTCTTTCTCAAAGGCACGCCCTTGCCGAATGTCGGCGACCTTCCTCTTGCCGTTACGCGCCAATATCCTCCGGCCCACAACATTGGCCACTTCCGGTATCTGGAATGCAGCCATACCTCACCGGACGGACGGCCGGCGGGTGAAGTGATGCTATGGGACGAAATCTATTTTCCTTTCGACCCGGCCCTCCGCGATCGCTTCGATCTGGCGAAGCTGGAAGTGGTGCGGCTCGACTGGACTCCGGCGTTGGAAGTGGAAGAAAAATACGAGTGCGACTCCAGCGGCACCGTTACGGTCACCATCTCAAATCGCACGACCGGCTATCATCGCAGTTTCCGATTGGGCCGTTGGTCGGTGCCGGAAGGGCCGATCAAGTCCGCCCCTAAACGGAAGGCTCCGGTCAAGCGTTCGGCCGCCAAGCGCGCGGGTGCGGGGAACTGAAAACGGTCTGAATGTCGAATCTCTTGAAGCCTTCGTTGAACTGGTTGCTGGTGTGTATACCGCTGGCGGTGTGGCTGGAGCATGCGCGGCCGGAGTCGCATACCGCCATTTTTTTCGCCGCGTGTTTGGCGGTGTTGCCTCTGGCCGGTTGGCTCGGCCACGCCACCGAGCATCTGGCCGAGCGCACGGGGGAGGGAATTGGCGGGTTGTTGAACGCCACCTTCGGCAACGCGGCCGAGTTGATCATCGCGATCAGCGCGCTCCGGCAGGGGCTCTTTTCGGTGGTGAAGGCCTCACTGACCGGCTCGATCATCGGGAACATCCTGCTGGTGCTCGGAGCCGCATGCCTGGCCGGCGGTCTCAAGTACCGGACCCAGCGCTTCAACGCGGCGGCGGCCCGCTCGCAAGCCACGATGCTGACGCTGGCGGCGATCGCCATGGTTGTGCCCGCAGCGTATCATTTTTTGGTGGCCGGTGAACCGGCCGGGGCCGCAGTCGACATGGCCCGGCGCGAATCAGATTTGAGTCTGGAGATTTCCATCGTTCTTTTGGTGACGTACGGACTCAGTTTGCTCTTCAGTTTGCGTACGCATAAACAGCTTTTCACCGGCGTGGTGGAAGCGGACGAAGTTGATGAGAAGGCCGTGACTTGGCCGCTGAGCCGCGCCCTCGGGGTGCTGGCGGTGGCGACGGGTCTGATTGCCTGGATGAGCGAGATCCTCGTAGGATCGGTCCAGCAAGCGGCCCTCCAACTGGGTATGACGAGCGTGTTTGTCGGCGTGATCGTGGTGGCCATCATCGGCAATGCTGCCGAGCACAGCACGGCGATCATGGTGGCCCGCAAGAATCGCATGGATCTCAGTCTGGCCATCGCCATCGGTTCCAGCATTCAGATCGCGCTCTTTGTCGCACCCGTGTTGGTGGTTGCCAGTCACTTTATCGGCCCGCGCCCGATGGACCTCGTGTTTACCCCGGCCGAAGTCATGGCCACGGGGCTGGCCGTCACCATCACCGCCCAGGCGGCTAGTGACGGGGAGTCCAACTGGTTTGAGGGCGTGCAACTGCTGGCCGTCTATCTGATTCTGGCGATTCTCTTTTTCTTTCTGCCCGAGGCCGCGCACCAGTAAGAAGGGCGGGCTAACTAACGCGACCGGGGACGTACTGAAAGATCGCGTGATACACGCGCTGGAGAGAGATTTTGATTCAGCAGGGCCACCCACCCGTACACCCGCGGGCGCTTGAAGCACTCCCTTCCGCTCCGTCGAAAATCACCCCCGTGCTGCCACTGGGACGGGGGTCGGATCCGGGATCTGGTAGCCGAGGCGGCGCAGAGCCTTGAGGTGGTGTTTGAT
>JAYTKJ010000789.1:0-3398 GCA_043730365.1 Acidobacteriota bacterium
CCGGCTGTGGGACGCGTCACCTATGACGGGCAACAAAGCGCGCCATTCGCTTTCACCGTGGTCCGCAGCAGCCCTGGGCTGTTCACGCTGAACGGCGGAGGCACAGGTCCGGCGGTGCTCACGACGCCGGATTTCAAAGTGATCACTTACACCAACGCCGCCGTGGAAGGCGATGTGCTGAGCGCCTGGGCCACGGGCGTTACCCCACTGCAAGGCCGGCCCGACAACACCGCGTCAGAATTCTTTGACCCGCAACTCCCGGTGGAAGTGATTGTCGGTGGCAAGCAGGCCAACGTGCGGTATCGCGGCCGCGCGCCGGGGCTGGCGGGCCTGGATCAGATTGTCTTCGATGTGCCGTCTGGCACTCGGGGATGCAACGTATCTCTGGTATTAAAGGTGGGTGGGGCGATCAGCAACTTCAGTACGCTAGCCGTGGGCGGCTCGAGCCGGCTATGCTCAGATCCCAACGGACTGAGCGAAGCCGACGTGTCCAAAGCACTGCAGGGCGGCCTGCGCCTCGGAACAATCAGCCTCAACCGCACGAGCGTCAAGATTGCTGCGCCGGGCGTTGGGAGTATCCACTCCCGCACCGACTCGGCCTTTGCCGACTTTACCCGATATGACGCCGATGGCTTCATTCGCAGCCAGGGCATTGGGGGCGCAACCTTGGGCAATTGCGTCGTCTCGACGTTTGGCGGGGAAAGCGCGCCTGGCGATCCGTATGCGACGGCAAAGTTGAACGCCGGCGCGCAGTTGACACTCAACGGACCGGGTGGCACACGCAGCATTCTCCGCGATGCCAAGACCGGCTTCTATAACGTCTCACTCGGCATGGCGCAGGTGATCCCAGGCGTTCCGAGTTCAGGCAGCACACTGTTTCTCGAGCCGGGTACCTATACGGTGGCCGGGCCGGGCGGGCCGGATGTGGGTACCTTTAACGCGCGGTTGACGGTGCCGCAGCCTCTCACAACCAACCTCGACAGCATCGCCACCGTCTCGCGCGGATCGGCTCTAAACGTCACGTGGTCTGGCGGCGCGGCGAACGAGTACATATTCATCAGTGGTTTCTCGGCCCGGCAGAATCCCACCGTCGGCGCCGTTTTCACTTGTACCGAGCGCGCTTCGGCGGGCCGGTTTCAGGTTCCAGCCGAGGTGTTGCTGGCGATGCCGGCGAGCGACGTGATCCAGGGCGCGCCCCTGGGGAACTTGTCTGTTGCGTCCATTCCCTTCAACGACGCCACGCGCTTCACTGCCTCGGGGCTCGATCTCGGATTTATTACTTATTCGACGGTGGAGTCCAAGAACGTTCCGTTTCAGTAATCGATGGGCTTACTTTGGCGCCTGCCGCAACAGTAGGTTCGTTCCTTCATATTTCACTTGCGAGGTCCGCTTTGTCCCGCTGGAAGATGGACAGCACTCAGCCGCGCCTTCGAGGTAGAGGGTGAACAGAAAGAGGTCTTCCACGAGGCCAAGGATGACATAGGGATCGAACGCTCCGTCCGGGCCATCTTTGCGTAAGCCGCCTGCGGATCGATCGTGGTCTCCGATGCGTGATGTATCGGTTAAAGTGCGGAGTGGCGTCCTGAGCCCACGCGAACTGCGTGCTCCGCCGAATGACCTGGCCAGCCTCCCTGAACGAACTCCTGCTGGTACTGGACCAGTCCGTAGTAAGTCGCCCAGCACGGTGTTATGGCAGGCGTAGCCAAAAAGCACGGCCTTGATCGCGCCAGCGCCGGTCTTCACGGCCAACACCGGCACGTCGTGGTCAACCGGTCCGGGCCAACTGCGATTGGTGACGCGGCGCCGGTTCACGGCGAAACCGGCGAAGCCTTGCTCGAACTCGAGCGTCGCGGGCTCCAAGGCGCGCGATCGCTTGCCCGGCGGCCTCAAGAATTCTCAAACGCAGCCAAGCGCTGTAGCGGGCGATAGGCTGGAGAATCCGCTCGGGATTCTCGCCGAACTGGTATGCGTAACTGGTGGAGTCTTCGACGATCGGCGCCGAGTGGGTGTGCGACGCGTTGAACAGAATCCGGTCGCGCGAGATGCCATGCCGTTTGGCGATCTCCTCGGCGATCGGTTCCGCCGTCACGCGGCGGATGCCAACGAGGTCGAGCGTGATGATGAGTGACGTGGTTCCAGCGGCGTCGTCCCGGATCGCTAGCGCCTTGGCGAAGATCGGTTGACGGATTGTCTCGTGGGGCTTGTTGCGAAATGCGTAACCGGCCAGCCAGATCGGCTCCTCCGGCGTGATCGAAACCGCCGCCGCCCCGGCTCTCCAACTCGGAGCTTGTGCCGCGGCGGTAATGGTGATCAGGAACAGCGGGGCGATACGCATTTACTTAGCCACCTCCAGGCATTCAGCAATGAGAAAGAGCGGGTCGTCTTTCTCCACTTTGGGAAACTCGCGCACCAGTCCAACGAAGCCGCTGGTAGCGGCCCGAAACTCGGCCATTACCTTGCCGTGCAGATCCAGCAAGCGGCCCAACCTGTCACCGGGTCGAACCGGGTCGAGTAACTTAACATCCGAGATAAAGAAGCCGCGGCCTGGCGCGTTGATGCCGTTGTGAATATTGCCTTCCCCGAACAAATGCAAGCGCAGAGCCGAGGTCTCAGGAGTACCGGGCAGGATCCCGAGATGGCGAAGCAGGTTGACGATGCCGCGCTTCATCATCTCAAGGTCGGCTACATGAATTCGTCCGCCGCCTTGGGCTTCCGTATAGACAAACGGAATTCCGCGGGACTTGGCGAATGATACGGTTCGACCGGGCGGAACCTCCGGGTGGCCCCAGATGACCTCAGCGCCAAAAGCCAGCGCCGCCGCCAAGCTCCGGGGGTCCGAGGCATCATATCCGGCCATGGATGGCATGGACCATCCCACGCCGCCGGAATGGAGGTCCAGGTACAGGTCCGCCAGGGCGATCACGTCTCGCCCGAGGTTCCAGGCGATCTGCTCGGTGGGCAATCCGTCAGACCGGCCGGGAAACGTGCGAGCGAGATTGCCTCGATCGAGCGGACTAAGCCGCGTGCCATTCCAGAACGCCGGAGGATTGGCGGATGGCACGGCGATCCAATCGCCCGACATCGTAGCGAGGTCGAGCGACTCAAACACTTCGAAGATCGCTCGTGTTCCCTCATACTCATCGCCGTGCACGGCGGCGGTCGTGACGAGGGTCTTGCCCGGCTGTGCACCTCTGGCCAACAGCACTGGCACCTCGATGCCGCTGCCTGCCGGCCATGAGAAGCGATGCTTGGCGCCGCGCGCGCGATCCAAAAGTAGTCGCAATTGAATATCGTATTCTACTAGCATTTTCTCATCGAACGATGAGCCTAAAGGATTGCGATGGTGAGCGGAGCTCCTTTCTTTGGGTTTGAGTTCGAAATTGAATGGTATCGCCGGC
>JAYTKJ010000790.1:0-2812 GCA_043730365.1 Acidobacteriota bacterium
CTGTGATCCGCCTTCTCGAGTTCCTGGATCGCCTCGACCGGCTTATGTTCGAACAGGTATGGTAATTCCCCCGCCGATGCCGCGTGTCCAAAACTCCGGCGTCCCCGTCCGCTTCCACTTCGTTCCGCACGCGCCTGTCGAGTTCCGCGATCTCAACCGTCGTCTTGGCGGGATGGTGGTGAGAATACTCGGGATACGTTTCGAGGCTACCCCGAAACCTTCCGCGGCCAGAGAACGCGAAGTGCCCGCAGCCGTGAGTACGGGGGCGCCATTGTCGATGGGCCGTCGTCGGCCCCATCACATCGCTGGCATGAAGCTCTCTTCGACCTCGAACCGGACACTGATCTGACGCACTCGCCGGTGTACCGGCATGACTTTGTGCAGCTTCGGATTGAAATAGTCCTTAAACATTGATGGCCGCGGATGTTTCAGGTAATAATCGGGATCGTCCCAGATTGCCGAGGCGGCAATCAACTCCAGTTCATCTCGCGAGGAGACATGCTGAACGATGCACGGCACGTGCGTGTACCCCATTTCGCGGAGCGCATACGCCCGATGGCTTCCGTTGTTGAGGATCAGTCTGTTCTCCGTGTAAATGGCGTTGAGGAAGTTGGATCCGAAACCGACGCCCAGCCCGATGACGCACGCCAACGCGCCCGGAGGAGGGTAGTCGGTGATGTGCTTCGGTTTCATCGGCATCGCTCCCAGAAACCGCAGATCATTTGAAGGCGACACGAAAACGTAGCGGTTCCGGCCGGCGCGAGACCATTTCACGGGCGGTTCGGGATGATCGTACGGGAGGCACGTCCGAAAGATCCGCTCTTTGCTCAGAACCGGCCCCAGCTTGGCGATTAGGTCGCGAACGAAGGTCAAGTCGATGTGGTGTTGATAAACAATCAAACTGTCCAACTCGATAATGGCAACCTCAGTCGGCACTGTATTAAATCCATGGCGCACCAGCGGGTCCTTGAGAAACTCGATTAGGAGCGGCTCGTATTCCGGCCCCATTTTTTGTATCCGCGGATTGTTCGCCACGCCCGCCTCCGCTTCCTCCAGAAGGCTGGCCTCTTTCTTGGCGGCCAGCCATTCGTCGGTTAGACTTCCCGTCGCTGGCGGGTCTACGGCTTGCCCTTTTACGAACTTCAAGAACTGTTTCAGGGTCGGGCGCCCGATCAAGTAGAGGGTGTCATTCACCGCCTCCGGACTTGATTCGTCCTTGCGCCCGGCTTCAACGGCGGGAGCCGATTCCAAGCCTGCATTTTCCAAGTCCGGTTTGAACTCGATGAGTGTTTCGGGTGTCGCGATCATATTCCTGTCCTTTCTCCTCGGCTAAATTCGCGGCGTTCGCCGTTTTTATTACCACCATGACCAGAATTCAACCTTAAACGTGCGCGCCAGCCGCCGGGTCATCAGATCAACCAATGGTTTCCGGCCGCACAAGATCTTCGCCTGCCCGGTCATTTCCGGCTTGAGAGCCAGGGAGCGGTTGTCGATCTCCGTTGTCACCAGAATCGTCCTGTTCGCTCGCGTGCCCGCGCCCGCGCCGGCCGGATTCGCAGCGGAAAGCGCTTGGTCGCCGCCGCTCGAATTCCCCTGCGCGCTGGTGGCGATCGACGTTACCTTTCCGTGGAAAGACACGTCCGGATACGCGCCGGCCATCAGCACGACGCTCTGCCCCACCCGTATGTCGGCTATCTCTCGTTCCGAAATGATCATTTGCGCCGTCACCGTCTGCAGATCGTAAACCTTCGCGATCGGGTCGCCTTTCCTTACGAATTGACCGGTCATTTGTTTCAATTGCCGCCCCGGCGTCGCTACGATCCCCGTTGCCGGGCTGACCACGGCCAATAGCCTGATCTGTTCGTCGATGTAGCGCAGTTCCGCTTCGAATTGTTCGATCTGCGCTTTCGTCGCGTCGATCTGCTCCGGCCGGACGTTGTTCAACACCGCGTTTAGCCGGGCCTTGGCCTCCGCCACTTCGCTTTCCGTCGCGATTGATTGTTCCCGGATGTCGTCAAGCGTGTTTCGCGGAAGTACGCCCCCTTCAAACAGCATTTTGGCTCTCGACAGCCGCGTATGCACGTAATTAAGCTGGGCTTCCGCCCTGGAAACGGCGGCCTTTCCCACTTCAATCTCCGCCGGACTGGCGCCCGCCTCCAGCATTGCAAGCTTCCCGCGGACCTCTCTACTCTCCCTTTCGGTCTTGCCGCGGCTATTGAGCAGGTCCCGGGCGGAAAGCCGCGCGATCACGTCTCCCGCCTTGACAGCGGCACCCTCGGTCACATATATCCTTTCGACGATTCCCTCAATCGAACTCCGAACATCCGCGTTCTCCGTTGGCAGGACGTTAAATACACCCGTGATCCGCAGTTCCATCTCGCTGTAGTAGACGCCTGCCAGGATCGCTCCCATCAACGCCGTCCAGAAAAGCCGGCGCCCCCAACGACGCCGCTTCTTTCTCCTTGACGCCGATCGCTCAACGGGAGCAGGCCGGTCTTCCGACTCCACTCGCTTCGGCGATGCCACTTGCTCCAATGGCGCTGCTCGTTCCACCGGCGCCGTTCGTTCTACCGGCGCTGATCGCTCCACTGGCGCTGATCGCTCCACCGGAGCTGATCGCTCCACCGGCGCCGTTCGTTCTACCGGCGCCGTTCGTTCTACCGGCGCTGATCGCTCCACTGGCGCCGATCGTTCCACCGGCGCTGATCGTTCCACCGGCGCCGATCGTTCCACCGGCGCTGCTCGTTCCACCGGCGCCGATCGCTCCACCGGCGCTGATCGTTCCACCGGCGCTGATCGTTCCACCGGCGCC
>JAYTKJ010000791.1:0-6894 GCA_043730365.1 Acidobacteriota bacterium
TCTGGTTGAACGATTGCTGCGCCGCCTGGCGCTCGCTCGAAGGCGCGATCAGCAGCATGTAGAACAGCCCTTTGGGATGCCCCATCGTCACCAGCACCAATTCCTCGGTGTTGTTGGTGAAACCGGATGGCCCTTGCATGCGCGTAGCCAGGCCTTGGCTGCCGCCCACGTTCATCTGCTGGGCCTGCCCGCCCACCTTCAGATTGGGATCGCGCTGCTGGAACTGCTGTACCAACTGCTGCGTGGCCTGATTGAGATCGGGCTGCCCCTGGGTCTGCTTGAAGTTGACGATGGCGCCGTAGCCGACTCCGCCACCGACAATACCGGCAGGCGAGGTCAGCGTTACTTCGCCGCTTTCCTTGTCCTGCTGCCCCTGCCAGTTGGCCGGATATTGGAAGGTGACCAGTTGGCTCTTGAACTCCTGGAATTGACCGTTGGGACGAGCCGCCGATGGATTGTTGGGATCGCCGGAGCCCTGCATCGCGCCACCACCACCGGCAGCCTGCTGCTTGGGCGGAGGGGGAGCCGGAAGACCGCCCACCGACTGCTTGACCTGGGCGATCGTCCCCGACTCGGCGTCGTAGCCGGCACGCTTGGGAAGTAATTGAATCTCGGCCTGAACTCGCTTGACGCGGTTACCCGGGTTCGGGTGGCTGGCGAAGAACTCTGATAGCTTCCCCTGCTTGCCAGACTCGGCTTCGAGCTTTTCGAAAAATCGCGCCATTTCGATGGGGTTGTAACCCACTTGATGCATCATGCGCGTGCCAAGCAGGTCCGCGTCGGTTTCAGCGTTGCGGGAAAACCTCATCATCAAAGAATTGGCGCCCAGGCCGACCCCGAGTTGAGCCAACTGGCCGAGCATGCCGCCGCCTCCGAGGGCGCCGCCCAGCATTGCAGGAATCTGCAGGATATTGGCCTTGGAGACATTGCTGGTGCCGTGGCGCAACACCACGTGGGCAATCTCATGGGCCAACACGCCGGCGACCTGAGATTCGTTGTCGGCCGCCGAAATCAGCCCAGTGTGGGTGAACGTGGGCCCACCAGGCAACGCAAAGGCGTTGATAGACTTGTCGTTGACTACTTTGAAGCTGTAAGCGTACGACTGAGTTTCCGCCTCCGGCGCCTGCAAAAGCCTTCGCCCAATGCCCTCGATGAACGCATTGATGCGCGCATCGCGGACAATCGGCATCTGTTTTTCCACTTCGGCCGCCGACTCTTTGCCCAGTTGAACATCCTGTTCTTTGCTGAACATGTTCCAGCCGGGTTTCAAATTCTTGAGCTTCGGCTCTTTAGCCGCCGCCACTACCCCCACGCTCAACAATCCCAACACAAGCCATTTTGACCAGCGCGTCATTTGATTGAGCCTCCACCGCGTATAGATGTAGAGCACTTGAGCAAAGTTGCTCAGGCCTACACAGTATAATAGCGAAATGACGCCTACCGAAAAAATCTGGCACAACGGGAAACTCATCCGTTGGGACGAGGCCAGACTCCACGTCTTGTCACATGTCGTCAGCTACGGAAGTTCGGTGTTCGAAGGCATCCGGTGCTACGAAACCGCCTCGGGCCCAGCCATCTTCCGGCTTCGCGAGCATGTACGGCGTCTTATCGACTCGGCGAAGATCTACCGGGTCGACACCGGTTACACCGTCGACCAACTCGCCCAAGCCATGATTGACGTCGTCGCCGTCAACAAGATGAAGTCCTGCTACATCCGGCCCATCGTGCTGCGCGGCTACGGCGACATGGGCGTGATGCCCCGCAACAATCCGATCGAAACCTACATCGCCTGCTGGGAGTGGGGCAAGTACCTGGGTGCGGATGCGCTGGCCGATGGTGTGGACGTGTGCATTTCCAGTTGGACGCGGAACGCCCCGAACACGATGCCCACGCTGTCCAAGGCGGGCGGGAACTACCTCAGTTCGCAGCTCATCCGCATGGAGGCCGACATCAACGGCTATGCCGAGGGGATCGCGCTCGACACCTCGGGCTTTGTCAGCGAAGGCTCAGGCGAGAACATCTTCGTTGTGCGCGACGGCCGCATCTACACGCCGCCGCTGTCGGCGTCGGTGCTGGCGGGTATTACTCGCGACACGCTGATCACGCTGGCTCGCGAGGCGGGCGTCGAGGTGGTGGAAACCAATATTCTCCGCGAGATGCTATACATCGCCGATGAGATCTTCTTCACAGGGACGGCGGCCGAAGTTACGCCAGTGCGATCGGTGGACAGGATCAAGGTTGGGTCAGGCAGCCGCGGACCGATCACGGAAAAGTTGCAGTCGGAATTTTTTGGGATTGTGAACGGAACCGTCAGCGACCGGTTTGGCTGGTTAACGCCCGTGCCGCTGACGGTATCCGTTTAGTAGGAAGATCAAACAACTGAGGAGGATTGACCGGCGAGCGCGGGCTTTCAGGTCACCTCCCCCGAGATTTCCCTTCGGGCCCGCGCCCGTTCAGATCGCTTACTGTTGTAGCAGGATGACGCCGTTCAGCACCAGCGAAAAACATCGTGAAACCGGAGATTTCGACAACATTTTTCGCCATTGCTTTGTTCCAGTTACGGACAGGGTGCTGTGTGAAAGCTGTGCATAAAACATGAATCAACAGAATTGTATTGGGCTTGATTACGTCTCCGGCTCCGCCACCGACATCCGCTTCGATCGGGTGCTCACGCAGGTGGAGCAGCTCATCGCCCCAGTCCAGACCTCACAGTACGTGGCGCCGGGATTCATTGACGTGCAGGTTAACGGGTTTGCCGGCGTCGACTATTGCTCACCGGTGACCCCGCATGATGAGATCGCGCGCTCGGTGCGAGCGCAATTTGCCACCGGGGTCACCCGGCTCTTCCCAACCGTGATTACCGGCGGCTATGACGACATGGCCGGAGCAATCCGGAATCTGGCGCGCGCCAAAGCCGCGCTGGGCGCCGAAGGCCGGGCCATGGAAGGCTTCCATATGGAGGGCCCGCATATCTCTCCGGAAGACGGCCCGCGTGGAGCGCACCCGCGGGGTTGCGTGCGCCCGCCTGATGTGGATGAGTTCAAGCGCTGGGTCGATCTCTCGGACGGAAATTTGAAGCTGGTGACCGTGGCGCCGGAGTGGCCGGGGATCTCGTCGTATATTGAGGCGGCGGTGGGAGCCGGCGTGGTGGTCTCGATCGGTCACACCGGCGCCAACGCGAAACAATTGGCCGACGCGGTCAGCGCCGGGGCAACGATGTCCACGCACCTGGGCAACGGCGCCCACGCCGTCATGGCCCGCCACCCCAACTATATCTGGGAGCAACTCGCCGATGACCGGCTTGCCGCCAGCTTCATTGTCGATGGTATTCACCTGCCGCAGTCTTTCATCAAGGTAGCTCTGCGCGCCAAGGGGATCGAGCGCTCGGTGCTGGTGACAGACGCGGTGATGCCGGCTGGCTGCCAGCCTGGGCGCTACCGGCTAGGCGAAGTGGAGGTGGAGTTGCATGCCGACGATCGCGTCACGCTGGTCGGGCAGGACCGGCTCGCCGGGTCTTCCTTGAAGATGCACCGGGGCATTGAAAAGCTCATGACGCTGGCAGGGCTGAGTCTCACCGAAGCCGTGACCATGGCCACGCGGAACCCGGCCCGAGTGTGCCGTGTACACGGTCGCCAGCGGGGATTGGCGCCGGGCGAACGTGCCGATCTGGTGCTGTTTGAAGTCCACCCCGTCACGCGAGCGATTCAGGTGAACGACGTTTTCGTGGACGGCGAACGGGTTTTTTCTCGCCCCTCAGCCGGTGAAACACCGTAGGCGCCTAAGGTTTCCTGCCCTCGCTCAATCCCGGCGCTGTGTCGATCAGAACACATATGTCTAAGGGACTCACATTGCTTTGTATGACCGGCTTGGCCTTGACGGCAGCCGCTCAAGAACCCGCTGCGGCCCCAGCAGCAGCGAAATCAGTTTGGTCGCAGAGCGGATTCGACCTCAGCGGCAACATCGATACCTACTACAGCTTCAATTTCAACCGCCCGCCGTCGGCCTTGAATCAATTGCGAAACTTCGACACGCAGGCCAACCGGCCCGCCCTCAGCATGGCCCGCTTCACGGTGGAGCGCCAAACGGGACAAGTGGGCTTCCGGGTTGACGTTGGCACCGGCCGCGGCTACAACGTATTTCATTCCACCGAAGTGGACCTGGGCAGCGGCGTGTGGCGCCACTTGCCCCAGGCCTATGCCAGTTTTCGCCCAGTCAAAGGCAAGGGAATCCAGTTTGACGTGGGCAAGTTCTACACCTCGGCCGGCGCCGAGGTGACCGATACGCACTTGAACTGGAATTATTCGCGGTCTTTGATCTTCGCCAATGGCCCCTACTATCACTTCGGCCTCCGCACCACCGTTCCCATCACTTCCAAGTGGACCACCGGGTTTCAACTGGTCAACGGCTGGAACAATGTGAAAGATCTCAACGATGGCAAGTCCTTTGGCTTTACGAATTCCTACGCGGTCAACAAAAAGGTTTCGATATTCAACAACATCTATGTCGGCCCGGAGAAGATTGGGACGACAGAGGGCTGGCGCGAGTTCGTCGATACGGTAGTCCTCGTGACGCCTAACGACAAGACGGGCTTCTACCTTAACTATGACTACGGTTCAGACCGGCGCGCGGGCGCTTTGGGACGCAATCAGTTCCAGGGTCTGGCTGGCGCGTTCCGCTATCAGATCTCCAAGCGTTTCGCCTTTGCCCCGCGTGTTGAGTGGTACCAGGATCGGGACGGATTCATCACCGGAGCGGCTCAGAGCCTCAAGGAAGCGACGGGCACGCTCGAGTACAGGGTGAGTGAGTGGTCGCTGTTCCGCTTCGAGTATCGCCGCGATCAATCGGACCAGCCCTATTTTGACAAACGCGATGGCACCGTAGCCGCGAACAACATGAACACGCTGCTGGCCGCGCTGGTTGTGTACTGGGGACCGAAAAAATAGCTAGGCGGAGCGCTGGTGATGTTGCTGGCGGCTGAAGTCTGCCGCCCCGCCGACGGCTATCGCGCGATCGCTTGAGGACGGGCCGCCGTTCAGGCCAATAGTAGGCACGGAGGAGTTGATCTATTTAGTCCCCGGAAGTAGCCGAAGCACAGCATCGGCCAGTAGATCGCGCCCCTTCGGCGAGGGATGCACGTCGCACGGGGGGCCTCCCGGTATGAGCAGTTGGGCTGCGCAACTGTCACCGCCATTCGGCATCGATGCGATCATGAAGGCGCTGAAGCCGTCTGCGATCTTGGCGCCAAAGCGCGTCGCCACTTGCAAGG
Source organism: Acidobacteriota bacterium (assembly GCA_043730365.1). GTDB lineage: Bacteria > Acidobacteriota > Terriglobia > Bryobacterales > Bryobacteraceae > VFZP01. The sequence goes on from JAYTKJ010000791.1 coordinate 5,267, forward strand.
CAACCGCGTTGAGCGCGGCGATTCCCCCAGTCTGAATCGGATCGCGATAATCGGGCGAGTAGTAGGTGACCAGCACTATTCGTCCGTGGTAGCGGGCTTCATCCCGGATTCGGCGGAAGATTGTGGTCAGATTCGCCCGGTAAGCGGCCAGCGTCGCGGGGAGACCGCCACCAATGCACTCCTGATTGTTATGGCAGGTTTCCTGCAGCAAAAGAAGGTCATTGCCACCAATGCCGATAGTCACAAGCTTGATGGACGGCTTAGAAATCAGCAGTTCGACTGCGTAATCCGCTTGACTACCCGAGTAGGCGGTGTGTAAAGGGGCAACGCTCCTGAACACGCTGCAACCTTTTGATGGTTCGGTCGCAGTTGTCAAAAGGAAGCTGCCGCTAGTTTGTCCCGGACAGGCAAGACTCTTTAGGCCGCTGAATTGCTTTTTCGCTTTCTCAGCCACGATCTCGGGATAGCCGATAAAGTTGGATTCGATCGGCACCAACACGGTAGGGTCGTAACCAAAGGCGACCGAGTCCCCCAGCGCTAAATATTCAATTTTATCTTGGGCCGCAAATACTGGCGAGCTCGAAACAGCCAGCAGCAAGGCAGCGATGGTGTGCAATTTGAACGTCATCAACGAAATTTCCTTTCTAGAGTTGCAATGCGGACACGTTTGATGGAGACGATTCAGCGCCGTAAACGTTTCAGCCTCTTATGAGGGTATATTGAGTAGGGCCGGAGGGACGCGTCCGCCTCGCCACCTCAACAAGAACCGAGTCCCGCCGATGTCGCGATCTTGGCATTGCTCGCTGCCGGGCCGGAACACCCGTGTCCGGCCGATGCCGTTCGATGGCCTCACGGGCCTTCCTGGCCTACAAGGCGGCCATTACTGCGGCGCCACTTCCCGCCGAGCCGGATCACAGAGGGGTCGTAGCGGATCGCACTGGCGGCCCTGGCGTGTCTTGGGGGCCAAAGAAATAGTTGCTACGATGACGGGTGAATGAGTCAACGCCTCGAGACCCTACGGTCACTGATTGCCCAGGACCCCGCCAACAGCCGCTTTCGGTACATGCTGGCCATGGAGACAGCCAATTCCGGGGACCTTGCCGCGGCGGCGCAGGTTTTTGAAGAAGTGCTCGTTCACGATCCAGACTACTCAGCCGCCTATTTCCATGGGGGCCAAACCCTGGAAAAACTTGGGCGCGCCGACGATGCCCGCAGCCTTTACCAGCGCGGGATCGATGCGACCATGCGCACCGGAGACGCGCACACTCGCAGTGAACTCCAGGGCGCACTGGACATGTTGCGCTAGTGATCCGTTACAAAATTGCCGTGTTCTACCTTCCAGACAAGAGGCGGCGGAGGTAGTTGATCTGGCCCAGGTGGTAAGTGAGGTGGCCGTGCAGGTGGACGAGGAAACGGCGGGTGGTGATCCGTTCGCCTAGCACGTTCTCCGGGTGGATCGCGTCAAGGGTCTCGGCGGTGAGAGATGCTACGACCGGCGGGATTGACTGTTCGACGGCGGCTATGCGGGCGGCGATTTCTGCGACGGGCAGATCCTTGGTGGAGAATTCCAGCGGTCGCGTGCGCACGTAGGGAATGGCTCCGAGTTGGCGGCCGATGAACTCGCGGAG
>JAYTKJ010000792.1:0-5070 GCA_043730365.1 Acidobacteriota bacterium
GTCTGCTGGTGGAGGCTCTGCGGGGCGGCCGGTTGGTCGCTAGCGCGCAAGTCGAGGTGGTCACTGCCCAGCCTGCCCTTTTCACGGTGGCGCAGGGTTTGGGACAAGCGATCGCTAGGGATGAGGATGGCTCGCTCAACTCCGTAGATCAACCAGCCCCGCGCGGAAGCATCGTCACACTCTTCGGCACCGGCGAAGGCGTGACGGCGGAGCTACCGGTACGCGTGCAAGTAGGAACCGCGCAAGCTGAAATCCTATCGTCCGGCAGGGTCTCGGGCGCCGCCGGTCTGTTTGAAGTCAAGGTGCGCCTGCCGGGCATTTTCACTCCACCCGGGGTGCGTGCTTTGACCCTCTTTGTGGGTTCCGCCGCCAGTCAGACAGGCGTAACGATCGCCGTGAATTGAAACCGGGAACAAACGGCCCCCCGCCTGCGTAGAGAAGATGCAGGAGGCAATCATATGTTCTGCACCAACTGCGGCCGCGAAGTCACCAACGAAGCCCGGTTCTGTTCCCAATGCGGCCAGGGGACACGTTTTGAAACCCCGGCTTCGGGCGGCGGCTACTATGCCCCCCGGCGTCTGTACCGGCTCACTTATGACAAACAGATCGGCGGCGTGTGCTCGGGCCTAGCCAAGTACCTTGATATGGACGTGACGTTAGTGCGAGTCGTGACGCTGGTGGTGACGGTCTTTACCGGCTGCGTCCCCGGCATGATCGCCTATCTGCTGGCTATGATTGTGATGCCGAAAGACGCAGGCGTGATGCGGCCAGCCCAGGTGGGGAACGTCTCGCAGTCGCCCATGGCAACCTAACAACCGCGAGAGTGGCGCTTGAAGGCAGGTGCTCCGGTCTGACAAAATGAGAACGCCCCGTCGCCTCTCACCTTCATGCGCTCTCTCCCGTTGGTCCTGCAAGTAGCGCTATTGACGCTGGCTGTTACGGCAGGATTTCTGGACTACCGCACGCGCCGGATTCCAAACTTGCCGGTGTTGTTCGGGTTGATGCTGGGCATTGGTCTGAACACTATGTTGGATGGAACCACCGGGCTCGGGGCGGCTGTGCGCGGAGTTGGTCTGGCACTGCTGATTTATTTCCCGTTGTTCGCTTTGCGCGCGATGGGTGCGGGCGATGCCAAGCTGATGGCGGCGGTCGGTTCGATCGTTGGCCCGGGGAACTGGGTCATCATCTTCTTCTGGGCTGGCTGGACTGCTTGGTCTTGTCGTGACGATCGGCCGCCACCGGGCCGGACGCACCTTACAGAACATCGTCTTCATTTTGAACGAGCTCATCCATTTCCGCACGCCTTACCGTGCGGAATAGATCCGAATTGGCCGCTGGCCACGAGAAGGCATTGTCGACGCCACACGGAGTGGTCATTGCGTTGGCATCCTGCATATTTCTGGCTTTGACTCGCTTGGCTGCTGCGCGATAGAGCCATTCGAATCGGATAGAATCTACACGTACGAGCTTACAGGCTTGGCTGCGGGCCAAGTCGAGAAACGTAGGGGTTCTAAGTTGAAATCAAGAAGCCATTTTTTAGGCGCAGCTATGCTGGCGGCCTTTGCTGCATTGGCGCAAACGGATCGCGGTACGATCACCGGCACCGTTATCGACCCAGCAGGCGCCTTGGTGCCGGACGCGAAGCTGTCGGTCAAAAACATCGAAACCGGGCAGGTGGCCGAGTCCAACACCACCGCCACGGGTAATTTTACAATTGCATCGCTCCCGGCTGGGAAGTACGATTTAAATGTCGAAGTGCCTGGCTTCCGCAAATCGATTCAGCAAGGAGTGCAGGTACAGGTTGCGCAGACCGTTCGCATGGACATCGTTTTGCAGGTTGGCGCCACCAGTGAGAGTGTCACAGTGACGGCCGCAGCACCGCTCCTCAAGAGCGAGAACGCCGAGCAAAGCGTCAACATCACCGGTGACCGGATTAACAACCTGCCACTGAATTTCGGCGGCGGCGGCGGTGCAGGCGGTAACATCCGCAGTTGGACCGCGTTTGCGCTGCTATCGCCCGGCGTCGTCGGCACCTCAAACGGCAACCGCGCCAATGGCGCCCAGGCGAATCAGTTCAAGATCATTATCGAAGGCCAGGATGTCACCAGTTCGAACGACACCGGCTGGACCAGCACGGTAAGTCAGGCTTCGGTCGAAATGATCGAGGAGTTCTCGCTCCAGACTTCGAATTATTCGGCTGAATACGGGCAGGTCGCGGGCGGCTTGTTCAACTTCACCACGCGATCCGGCGGCAACGCGCTACATGGCTCAGCCTACGAATATTTCGCGAACGAAGCGCTGGACGCGTACCGGCCGTTTACCGGCATCCGTCCCACGAGCCGCAAGCATGACGCGGGCGGGTCAATCGGCGGCCCCGTCTACATCCCCAAGCTCTACAACGGGAAGAACAAGACATTCTTCTTCTTTAACTACGAGATCTTCCGCAACCGCGCCACGGCGAACGCGAGTTTCCAGACCGTGCCTACGGCTGCCTACCGCAATGGCGATTTCAGCGCGGCCCTTAACAACCGCGTGATCGGCACGGACCCGTCCGGCGCCAACGTGCTTGAGAACATGATTTTCGATCCGCGTTCGAACTCAGTCAGTAACGGGGCGACTTATCGCACACCGTTCCCGGGCAACCGGCTACCAGTCAGCTTGATCGATCCGGTGGCAGCCAAGATCCAGGCGCTGATCCCCGCGGCGCAAAACGCCAACCTGATTCAAAACTGGGTGCCAAACAATGACAATACACGCACGCAGGGCTTACCGGGCGTTAAGATCGACAATAACTTCAATTCGAACCATCGCACGACGTTCTACTATTCCAAGCAGTCGACCGATCAGAAGTCCGCGAACGACGGTCTACCGGACCCAATTACCGCGGTTCGCGTGCAAGCCATCTATGGCCACACCACACGGTTGAATTACGATTGGACCGCCAAGCCCACCTTGATAGTCCACATGGGCGCCGGTTACCTGCGCTTCCACAATCCGGATAGCTCACCGGCCAGTGTGCTTGAATACGACGCCGTGGGTGGCGTTGGCTTCAAGGGCTCAGTGACTCAGCCGTCCGGCTTCCCGCGTATCAATAATCTTGGGCAGGGTGCGTTCGGCGGCATGGCGCTCGCGATGGGACCCTCCAACGCGAATCGTTACTACGACGGTAAGTGGACTTCAGTAGCCAGCGCCACTTACATCAAGAACAACCACACCTTCAAGTTGGGCGGAGAGTTTCGGTTGGATAGCTGGACGGACCGCAACACGCGAGGATCGCAGGGTATCGTCAACTTCAGCCCGACGCAGACTTCGTATCCCGCGCTGCAGGGACGCCCACTCACGGGCGGATCGGGATTCGCCTATGCCAGCTTCCTCCTCGGCTCAGTCAACGATGCGGCGGTCAATGCCGTGCAGGATCCGCAGTGGCGCAAGAAAAGCTGGGCGCTGTATATTCAGGACGCCTGGAAAGTTACGCGTAAGTTCACGCTCGATTACGGCTTACGTTGGGACTATCTGACCCAAGGTCACGAGATTCATTTCCGTAACTCGATGTTCGGACCCTCGGTTCCGAATCCTTCGGCGGGCGGATTGCCGGGAGCCATCTCGTTTGAAGGCTATGGCAAGGGCCGGTGTGACTGCCAGTTCACCGACAACTATCCTTACGCGATCGGACCGCGCCTGGGCGGGGCGTATCAACTGAACGAGAAAACCGTCATCCGCGCGGGGGCGGGCATCGTTTACTCCAACCTGCCGACGCTGGCCTATTTGACGAACGCTGCGATTCTTGGCGTCGGCTTCGATCAGCAAACCTTCACGACCCCCAGCTATGCCGAGCCGGCTCTGTTCTTAAAGGATGGTCTGCCCATCAATCTTTCTCAGATCTACACGGCGACGTTTGATCCGGGGTTGCGCCCGAACCTGGGTCAACTGAATCAGCCTGGCACGTTGTTTGACCGGAACGGTGCGCGGCCCGGACGCGTGTTGCAATGGAACTTCGGCGTGCAGCGCGAGGTCGTGAAGGATCTCGTAGTGGAAGCTGCCTATGTCGGCAATCGCAGCATTTGGCTTAATCAGAACAACCTGCAGAATCTGAATGCGATTACCGATCAACGGTTAGCTTCGGTGGGGTTGAGCCGGGACCGGACAGCCGATCTCGACTTACTCGCTTCGCCGATCTCTTCGGCGGCGGCGGTTCAACGGGGCTTCACCAAGCCCTACGCAAGTTTCCCCAACAACGGCACGGTGGCGCAGAGCTTGCGGCCGTTCCCGCAATTTAACAACGCGCTGCAGCCGCGTTGGTCGCCTCTTGGCAATTCATGGTACGACTCGCTGCAAGTGAAAGCGACCAAGCGGTACTCGCATGGGCTGGACTTCACGGCCGCATTTACCTGGGCCAAAGAGTTGTCCACCAACGGCGCCAATGGCGATGTCTTCAATCGCGCTACGCTCAAAGGACTAACCGGTGGCGGCGTACCTTTCATCTTTGTCATGGGCTTGAACTATGAGACGCCGAAGCTCGGCTCCAACAAACCGATGCGCAACCTGCTCGGCGGTTGGACCGTCGGCGGAGTCCTGCGCTATCAGAGTGGGACGCTCATCGGCGCGCCAACATCCAATAACAACCTCAACGCCAGCACTTACCAGAGCACGCGAATGCAAAGGGTTGCCGGCCAGCCGTTGTACTTGAAGGATCCAAACTGTAGTTGCATCGATCCCTATAAAGATTTGTTACTCAACAAAGCCGCTTGGCAAGATGTGCCTCGGGGTCAGTGGGGACCGGCAACGCCGTTCTATAACGACTACCGCAACCCACGCCATCCGGATGAACAGATCAGCTTAGGGCGAAACTTCAGCATGGCCAAGGTAAGGGAAGGCATGTCGTTCCAGATCCGGGCTGAATTCTTCAACGTACTCAACCGGCTCCAAATAGCCAACCCGGGTGGTGGACCGGCCGATGCGACGACGTTCAACAACCAAGGTTTGTTGTCGGGCGGGTTCGGGCGCATCGATCCGACCTCGACCACCGGCGGTCTTCCGCGCAACGGGCAACTCGTCGCGCGTTTCTCGTTC
>JAYTKJ010000793.1:0-4782 GCA_043730365.1 Acidobacteriota bacterium
TAATCAATCCCCAGCGTGCACCACCTCTCGGCCTTTAGGCTCATCTTGCGTGAGAATCGGCCTCCTGCTCCAGGCTCATCTTGCATGAGACAAGACTCACCATAGTCACGGGGCAAACCGATTGTTACAATGGCGTTGGCGTCCAGGCGGATCGCCCAGTTAGAGGGGGGCTCTCCATGTTCATGAACTCGGCCACTAGAATCCTCGGCTCGGTCCTCGCGACGGCACTGGGGTGCTGGGCGCAATCGGCCAGCGAGTCGGCTTCGTTGTCCGGCACGGTGAAGGACCAGACGGGCGGCGTGGTGATCGATGCCAAGATCTCTTTGCGGAATGGGCAAACCGGCCTCGAACGGGAAGTCAAGTCCAGCGCCGACGGGTTCCGCTTCGTGCAAGCGCCGCCCGGAGTCTATGAACTGCGCGCCGAGAAAGACGGGTTCCAGACCAAGCTCATCTCGGAGCTGCGGTTGTCGATTGGCCAAGCCGCGACTTTGGATATCGATCTGGCCGTGGGCACCGCCTCGCAAGTAGTGGAGGTGACGGGGCAGACGGCGCTAATTGAGTCCGAACGAACGAATCAAGGCAACACACTGCAGCAGGAGTTCGTGCGGAATCTGCCAATTGACCGGCGCGATTACCTCAGTTTTTCGCTCCTGGCGCCTGGCGTAGTGGATTCCACCGCCATGGCCGACAATACCGATTTCCGCGTCACGCAAACCCCCACGAGCGGCTTGTCGTTCTACGGCTCCAACGGGCGCGGCAACTCCATCACCGTGGATGGATCAGAGGCCAACGAAGCCGGCGGCGGTGTTCGGCCCACGCTCAGCCAGGAGGCGGTGGAAGAATTCCAGATCAACCGCAGCAACTACACAGCCGAGTTGGGTGGCGCATCGGGCGCCGTGATCAACATTGTTTCCCGCGGCGGCGGTAACCGTGTGCGCGGCACCGGGTTTGGCTTCTTCCGTCATCAGAGCCTCGATGCCGGCGATCCATTTGCCCGTGTGCTGGACGGCAACTCAGTGCGACGGGTGAAACCGGATGCGACCCGGCAACAGGTGGGCGGATCTTTGGGCGGGCCGATCAGAAAGGACCAGACATTCTTCTTCGCCGCGGGCGAATATCTCAATCGGGACGAGTCAAACGTGGTCAGCATCCTGACGGACCGCTCGATCTTCGGCGCCACGCGCGAACAGGAGGCGATCCTGGCGCGCCTGCCCGAAGCCGCGGCGGCGCAACTGCGTGGGGCGTTGACTAGCTCCCCGGCCACCGTGCGGCTTTTTGAAACCAACGGCGGCATCACGCCATTCACCGGTAACGACCATAAGTTGTCGCTGCGCCTCGATCACAATCTGAGCGACAAGAATCAACTCAATTTCCGCTACAGCTTCGCGCAGACGGTCGAGACCAACGCCAGTACGCGGGCGCTGGTGGGTTCCAGTCGCGGGTCCAAGATCGATCGCTTCGACTCAAATACCGCGGTGGGTTGGACTCGCATTTTGAGCTCCACGGTCGTGAATGACTTGCGGGCGCAGTGGAACTACTACAACTCCTCGGTAACTTCGCTGGATACGATCGGGCCGGAGTTGAACATCAACGGCTTCGGGTTGTTCGGCAAAGACATCTTCCTGCCCTTTGACAGCATCAGCCGCCGTTACGAAATCAAGGATACGTTGGCCGTGGCCCGTGGGGCGCATACGATCAAAGCGGGCGGCCAGGTGCTGATTCGCTCCAACCACGAGGACTCGAAAACGTTCTTCGGCGGGCGCTTCAATTTTGGATCGCTGCCGGCGGGTCTGGTGAATCCGGCGCTGGCCAGCACGACGATTACGGCGCTGCAGGCTTTCAATCTGGGACTGCCGCAATCGTATCAGCAGGGTTTTGGCGACCCGATCGTGACCGCCACTTATCCTTACTACAGCCTGTTTCTGCAGGACACCTGGAAGGTGCGGCGGAACCTGACCCTCGACATCGGTCTCCGCTATGAGTTGGACACGCGCAAGTCGCCGATGCCCACCGACAAGAACAACGTCGCACCGCGCTTCGGTTTTGCGTGGGATCCGTTTGGCGACGGCAAGACCAGCGTGCGGGGTGGGTACGGCATCTTTTACTCGCCGATCTACTTCCAGGTGGATTATGTTGTGAACGCTTTGGGGATCATTAACGGGAGCCGGCAGATCCCTCAGGTGCTCACCACGATTCAGACTGCCGGACCCGCGGCCGCCAATAATATCTACTCAACGCTGCGGCGGCAAGGCGTGATCGGCATACCCTCCTCGCAGCGGCGCATCGAGCCATCGGATCTAACGCAATTCGGAATCAACATCAGCCAGACGGGGCCGATCCCGCCTTTCTCGGTGATTTTCGAAAACTCGCCCAACTATGTGAACCCCTACTCGCAGCAGGCCACGCTGAGCTTGGAGCGCCAGATTACCAGCTCGATGTCGGTCAGTGTGTCCGGCATATGGTCCCGTACGCTGAAGGTGACGCGGGCGCGCAACAAGAATCTGCTGCCCACAGCGCCCGTCGATTCGACTCTCGGCATCAAGGTTTGGCGCACGCAAGATTTCGCCAACCCGCTGATCTTCCAATACAACGTTTATGAGTCGTCAGCCAACGCCTACTATCGCGGCCTGATTTTTGAGGTACGACGGCGGCTGTCCAAGTCTTTGTCGCTCGCCGGCAACTATACGTTCGCCCGCGCCGAAGACGAGGTGACGGACTTCAATTCGGATTTCCAGGCGAACGATCAGTCGAATCTGCGAGCGGAACGGTCGCTCTCAGCCTTCCACCAGCGGCACAAGTTTGTGGTCTATGGTGTGTGGCAGGCACCCGGCAAGTTGCAGATCTCGCCGATCTTTCGCGCCAACAGCGGCCGGCCGTTTAATTTGCTGGTAGGCGCCGACATCAACGCGGACCGGCATTCAAACACTGATCGGCCGCCGGGCGCGGGGCGCAATACGGGCATCGGGCCGGCCTTCTACACGATGGATATGCGGGTGAGTAAACGCATCCGGCTGGGCTCAAATGAGCACCGCAGCGTCGAATTGCTCGCCGAGGGATTCAACCTATCGAACCGCTTGAATTATTCCAGCGTCAACAATACCGTGGGCTTGCTGCGCGGGCCGTTCAACGTGACTGGCCGGCATGACCGCAGGCCGAGCGAGGCACTGGGTTTCACGTCGGCCTTTGACCCGCGACGCATTCAGTTGGGCGTGCGGCTCAGCTTCTAGCGAGGGCGGGTCTGCTACACTACAGTTGATCGGGGCGTAGCGAAGCCTGGTATCGCGCCTGGTTCGGGACCAGGAGGCCGCAGGTTCGAATCCTGCCGCCCCGACCATCTATCCCACTGCAATTATTTGGACTTTTCGCGGTCGAGTGCCTAGTGCTCTCGGTCGTTTTGCTTTCACGATGCCCAACTCTATGCCCACCCCTCGCTTTCTCGATGACGGCCTTGATTGTGTAAGTCTGCGGATGCACATAGCGGCGCGTGGGGGAGAAATCGCTATGGCCGGGCGAGCGTGTACGGGTCGCGGCCGAGCGCGTCAGTCAGGCGCGGTGGAACGTGCGCTGTCATCCACGAAAGAGGCCCGCGGTGCCACTTGCCATACGCGCCGACGGGTTCAGCGAGTAAAGAAATGCCGCGATATCGACGGCAAGTAGTAGGCCTGATCTAGAAGTTCGGCTGGATCGGAAAGTGCCCACACGTAAATCACGGCCTCGACGACATCACCGATGGCCGAGCCTTGCGACACGATCAGCAACCCGGGGCTGGACTTGCCCGCCGCTAGGTGGTCGCGAAAGTGGTCGATCATCGTTCGCCGATCATGAGACACCATGACTCGGCCTTCTGCTGCCGCGCGGTCCAGCAACACCGGATCGGGAACACCGTCCAGGCCAGCCTCCTGGGCAGACACGAAATCCACAGTACAGTCGGCTCTCGCCGCCGGACGGCCTTGACGATTCCGAACTTGACTTGAGGTCGTTGTCAGCCTGGAACCGGATGCTCAAGAACGCCGCTCGCCTTGGGCGGCCTCGGCTTTCGCGCGCTGGATCTTGGCCCAAAGCGTCGGGTTGGCCTGCTCCAGCGGGATGGCGTTCCCCTCGAACTCACGCTCTGTGTCTACGAGGTACTTGTCGATCTCGGCCTGGTGATCCAGGTAGAAAGCAATCGCGCCATAGATCTGGGCGCGCTTCAGCGACGGGAAGTCGTCCTGAATGGCCCCGGCGACTGCCCTTCGTTGAACGAGTGCACCACGGAATCCAGCGAAATGCGCGTCCCGGCTACGTAGTAGCCCCCGTGGCGCTGTTCGATGTATTCACTGTGCATGGCCTTGCTCCTAGTTCGATTATACGGCACCCCTGTGAACCGCGGATTTCGGATTGGACGCGCGGCAAGATCAGCCGGTTCTCGCTAGACAAGTTGCTGAACATGCTTTCCGATGCGGGCCTTTCCGATGCGGGCCTTGAGGTTGACTTCCGCATCAAGCCACCGTCGCGGCACGTGGCTTAGATGCGATTTGTACAACGCCGCGCAGATTAGATTGGAGAGCTCGACAAAGGGGGGAAGAGCCTCCTCACTTATTCCGGTCGAAGGTTGGAGGGGTGTCGGCGCCTTGCGCCTCTTGGACGCGGGGGCTACTGTTGGCGGGCGCGTCGTCGGGAGTGCTAGAGAACCCCGGGATGTCTCTAGAGTCCTTGTCCTAAGAAATGTAATTGGAATGAGTCAAATTTGGAATGGGTCAAGTTTAGGCAACGAGCCGCTCCTGCTGGCAGCAAGCGTCGATC
>JAYTKJ010000794.1:0-14602 GCA_043730365.1 Acidobacteriota bacterium
CCGGATTGTGGCAGACCAACCGAGACCGTTACCGAAGAGAATTATTACTTCAAGCTTTCGGCGTTTCAAGACCGGCTATTAGAGCTGTATGAGCAGCAGCCCGGCTTCATCCAGCCAGATACCCGCCGCAACGAAGTGATGGCCTTTGTCCGGCAGGGGCTCACCGATCTTTCTATTTCGCGCACCACGATCAAATGGGGAATTCCGGTGCCGGACGAAGACAAGCATGTTTTCTACGTCTGGTTTGACGCACTTACTACTTACATGAGCGCAGTGGAAGGCGAAAATCGCTGGCCCGCCGATCTGCATCTGATCGGCAAGGAGATTGTTCGCTTCCATGCCATTTACTGGCCCGCTTTTCTGATGGCCGCGGGCTGGCCGCTGCCCAAGCAGGTGTTCGCGCACGGCTTTCTGCTTTTCGACAACGAAAAGATGTCAAAAACGAAAGGCAATCTGGTGCGAGCGCTGCCGATTCAGGAAGTGATGGGCGCCGAGGCCCTCCGCTACTATCTGATGCGCGAGGTGACGTTCGGGCAGGACGGAAATTTCAGCTATGACGCGTTGGTGGGCCGGTACAACGCTGACCTCGCCAACGGGCTGGGCAATCTGGTCAGCCGCACGCTCAGCATGATCACGCAGTACCGCAAGGGCGTGCTGCCCGTGGGACCGGGGCAGCCGGCCGTCGCCGCCCAAGCACGCACGGTGATTGCCGCGGTGAAGGAAGCCTACGACAACCTCCAGTTCTCGCGCGCGCTGGAATCGGTCTGGACTTTGTTGTCGGCCGTGGATAAGTTGATTGTCGAGAACGCGCCGTGGAAGCTGGTCAAGTCGGTCGAACCAGCCGATCAGGCCAAGCTGGATGAGACGCTCTACACGGCAGCCGAAACCGTGCGCCTGGCCAGCGTGCTGCTCTATCCGATACTGCCGGAATCAACGGTGAAAATTTGGGATCAACTCGGCTTCGAAGCCTCCCTGCCGGGGTTTGCCGTCGACACGCTTGAATGGGGTCAACTGCCGTCCGGGCAGAAGCTCGGCGCTACGGGTCCGGTATTCCCTCGCGTGGATCTGCAACCGGCCGTGGACAAGATGGTGGAGTTGGAGCTGAAGGAGAAGGCGCGGCAAGATGCGTTGGTTGGCAAGCTGCCTGCCGCCGAACCCACCGCGCCCGTGTCTGCGCCCATTGTGATTGACGACTTTTTGAAAGTGGATCTTCGCGTCGGGCAAGTCCTTTCGGCCGAGAAAGTGAAGGGCTCCGACAAGTTGCTGCATCTGAAAGTGGAGATTGGCGAGGCCACCCCGCGCACCATCGTGGCCGGCATTGCTGAAGCGTACCAGCCGGAACAGATGGTGGGGCGCAAGGTGGTGATTGTCGCCAACCTGGCGCCGCGCAAACTCAAGGGGATCGAGTCCCAGGGCATGATCGTGGCGGCTTCGATCGAGGGCGGCAAACCAACGCTGGCAGGCTTCCTTGAGGACGTGCCGGTGGGCGCTCGCCTGAAGTAATGCCTAACCTGGTTGATTCGCATTGCCACCTGGACGACGTTCGGTTTGCGCCGGATCTCGAGGCGGTCGTGGGTCGAGCGCGCGAGGCCGGTGTCGAGTGGATGATGACTATTGGTACCGGTGACGGGCCGCCCGATCTGGAGGTGGCGATTCGTCTGGCCGACCGCTTTGACTGTGTGTACGCCACCGTGGGTGTGCACCCCCATGACGCCTCCAAAGTCACTCCCGAGACGCTGAAGCATCTGGAACAGTTGGTGCGGCATCCAAAAGTATTGGCGGTAGGTGAAATAGGTTTGGACTATCACTACGACAATTCGCCGCGCGAGGCTCAAAGGGACGTTTTCGAGGCTCAAATGGATATCGCCGCGCGAGCCGGCAAGCCTATCGTCATTCATACCCGCGAAGCCTGGCCGGACACTTTTGCGGCTCTGACCCAATATTGGGCGCCTGAACGGGGCGGCATTATGCATTGCTTCTCCGGGGGCCCGCTGGAGGCGGAGAGAAGTCTGGGCCTCGGATTCCACTTGAGCTTCGCCGGCATGCTGACCTATCCCAAGGCCGTAGAGATTCAACAGGCGGCGTGTGCAACGCCCTCGTCCCGGCTGCTGGTGGAAACCGACGCGCCCTATTTGACGCCGATTCCGCATCGCGGCAAGCGCAATGAACCGGCGCATGTAGCGCTGACGGCGCGCAAATTGGCCGAATTGCGGGGTGAGGACTTCGACATTGTGGCGCAAACCACTTCACGGAACTGGGCGGATTTATTGCTTCCCGCGTTGCGATAAGGCGCGGCGAGCGGGTACACTGGAGCATTCTACATGGCCTTCAGCCGCATTGGGCAAGCGCTCACAGCACTCGAAATCCGGGAGTTAGTGAGTGCGGAATTAGAACTGGTGGAGCGGGAGATCTCGCTCGAATCGGTTGCGCCCGTTGACGTCATCACGGCCATCAGCCATCATTTGCAAGGCAATGGCGGAAAGCGCCTGCGCCCGATGCTGGTGCTGCTGGCGGCCAAGCTTTGCGGTGAGGCCAACGAGAGCGCCATCCGCATGGGCGCCATCGTGGAGATGGTCCACGCGGCCACACTGATTCACGACGACGTGATCGACGACGCCCGCACCCGCCGCGGCAAGCCCTCGGCCAACGTGCTTTGGAGCAACCAAGCTTGCGTTCTCGCCGGTGACTGGCTCTATATGCAAGCCTTTCAGATGGCCCTGCGCGAACGGAATTTCGGCGTGCTCGATATCCTCATCTCGCTCACGCAGAAGATGGTGCAGGGAGAACTCATCCAGCTTGATCGCATCGGCAGGATTGACATCACCGAGGCAGAGTATCGGGAATTGGTGGACCGCAAGACCGCCAGTCTGTTCTCGGCCTGCACGCGGCTGGGTGCGTTGGTGGCCGGGGCTACCGATACCGTGGAGGCCGAACTGGGCGAGTATGCCTGGAATCTGGGGATGGCCTTCCAACTGGTGGATGACGTCCTGGACTTCACCGCGCGCGAATCCATCCTGGGCAAGCCGGTTGGTAACGACTTGCGCGAGGGCAAAGTCACGCTGCCGTTGATTCTGGCCCTGCAGCAATGCACGTCGGGCGAGCGCGAAGCGGTGGAGACTGTCCTTCGTGATCGCAGCTATGAACGGGTGCCCTTGAAGAGCGTCATCGCGATTATTAACAAATATCAGGGAATCGACCGGGCGCGGGAACAGGCTCGGTCCTACACAGCCAAAGCGCGCACCATTATGGCCCGCTTCCCTGAATCGCCTTGCCAGCAGGCTTTGTTTGCCGTCACCGATCTGGTTACCGACCGCGATCACTAGAGCCCACAGGGTAGTCTGATTCCTGTAACGGCGTGCCTGGGGCGTCCGTCCTATAACATAGAGCTGAAATACCTTGAAGCGCGGAACTGTCCTCCTCCTGTTTGCCACCGTTGCGGCGTTTGGGCAAGGTGATGTCGTCTTCCGCAGCGATGTTTCGCTGGTTCGCGTAGACGCCCAGGTACTGGATTCTTCGGGACGGGCCATCACCGGACTGGAGCAGCGCGATTTCGTGCTGCGCGAGGAAGGCCGGGATCGCGAGATCCGCAATTTCTCCAACGAAAACATGCCGGTGGACGTCCTGATCCTGGTGGACGTGAGCACCAGCATGCGTTCGAACGTGGAAAAGGTTGCCGCCGCATCCCAGGAAGCGCTATCGATCCTCGGGCCGGATGACCGCGTGGCCATGATGGTGTTTGACCGTCAAAGCCGGCTGCGTCTGCCCTTTAGTCCGGCGCGCAGTCAGCAAGTGCAAATGGAGTTCAGCCGCCTCCTCAATCAGGAACACTTCAACGGCGGCACCGATATCACGCGCGCGCTGCTGGACGCGGCCACCTACGTGAGGCGGTCTGGCCGGACGGGCGTCCGCCGCGCAGTGGTAATTCTGACCGACGATCAAACCGAATTCAATCGCGATGAGCCAGCTGTGGTCCATGCGATGACCAGGGCCGATGCGGTGGTGAGCTTGTTGCTGGCCCCGGATGCGATTGGCATGTTCAGCGGTGGCAATGGCGGCGGCTCCTGGCCGCAAGGCGGGGGAGGCGGTGGCGTTGGGGGTGGCGGAGTGGGTGGAGTCCTCGGTGACATTCTTCTCGGCGGCGGGCGGTATCCGGGCGGCGGGGGGCGCCGGAATCCAGGCGGCGGATATCCGGGTGGCCGTGGTGGCGGAGGTTATCCTCCGGGTGGCGGCGGGGGCGGCCAGATTCCCGGCACGCGGCGTGGCGGCGGAACGCAGTCAGCCGGCACGCGGGAAATCGCGGCGCAGACCGGCGGCGACACGATCCAGATTGACGATGCGGCTGCGTTTGAAACAACACTGGCGCGAATCCGCCAGCGCTACGGAATCTATTTCACGGTGCCGGACGGCGTGCGGGCAGGCGCAGAACGAACGATTGTGATCGAGCTGGCGAACTCAGCGCGGCGGCGATATCCCAATGCTGAAGTGCGTTATCGCCGAACCTATGTCGCGCCGGAAAGCTCGGGGCCTGTTTCGTCCGGACAATCGCCAGACGCGCCGCCACCGGTGGTGGTGAGCGCGGGGCAGGCGCAGCGAGATTCTTCCTCAGGCGATAACAGCGTGGAAGAAGTGCGGCCCACGATGCGGCGGCGCCCGGCGGTGAACGAGCGGACGGGTCCCACTGGACCAGCGGCCAGCCCGGCCCCCGCACCAGTGGCGGCCAAACCCGTGACGGCGGATACGGAATCTGTTCCGGTCCCAGCTCCGGCCGCCGAGAAAAAAGGCGGCTGGCGGCGCGCCGAACCGAGTGATCTGAAACCGTAAGCCTGCCCACGGACTACGGAGCGAAGCGATAACCGGAGCCGCGCACCGTCAGGATGTGTTTCGGAAATTGGGGATTCTCTTCCAGCTTCTGCCGGATCCAGGCGATATGCACGTCTACCGTGCGTGTCGAGATATCGGGCTGATACTCCCACACGTCCCGCAGCAATTCCTCGCGCGAAACCACCTTGCCCCGCCGGTCCACCAGGTAACGCAGTAATTGCAATTCCCGGCCGGCCAAGCTCACCGGCTGCCCATCGCGAACCACCTCGGCCTTGTCAAAGTCCACGCTGATGTTGCCGAACTGATAGCGGAGCACCGGCGTGAGCTTCTCCTTGCTGACCCGGCGCAGGAGAGCCTCCACGCGTGCCAGCAACTCGGCCGGGTCAAAGGGCTTGGTGAGATAATCATCGGCGCCGAGTTTCAGGCCCACCACGCGATCGATCACTTGTGTTTTGGCGGTGAGCATCAGGATGGCCACATCGCCGCCCTGCTGGCGGATCTCTTTGCAGACGTCAAAGCCATTCTTGCCAGGCAGCATGACATCGAGCAGAATCAGATCATAGCGTTGGGACGTGGCCATGGCCAGTCCCTTAGGACCGTCGGTGGCCGAGTCCACATGATAGCCTTCAGCCGCCAACAGGTCCGAAAGGGTCAGGACCAGCCCCGGTTCGTCTTCAACCAGTAGTATTCGCAAACTCATCTTCTTCCGATGCCAGCTCCGGCGCGGCGGGAATTCGCAGCGTGAACTCCGTTCCCACGCCCGCCTCGCTCTTCAGTCTAACTGTACCGTCATGGGCTTCGGCAATGCGCTTGACGAGGTTCAGTCCCAACCCAGTGCCATGAATCTGGTCTTCGATCGCGCGCTGGCCTCGATAGAAGGCGTCGAACACATGCTTTTGGTCTTTGAGCGCGATGCCCGGGCCACGATCCTTCACGGTGATTTCCACCGCGCCTTCAACCACTCGGGCCTCTACGCCGATCCATCCGCCGCTGAATCCGTACTTGGTAGCGTTGGCGATCAGGTTGATGATGGCGTGTTTGAGGGCCAACGGATCGGCCAACACCATGGGCAAGTCTGCGGCGATGTCTCGCTCCACCAGACAGCCGGCCTCATCGGACAGGCGCGCCGTCGCGCTCAGCGCTTCTTCCACCAGGGACTCAACCTTCACCGGCTCACGAGATTGAATCACGCGGCCAGCCTGCACACCCGCAAATCGCAACACCTGTTCCACGATCCCCGTCAGCCTCTCGCTCTCGTCCCGAATCAGCGCGCCGTAGCGCTGGATCTGCTTGGGCTGGGTAACCAGGCCGCCATGCAGATTGTGAGCTGCTGTGCGGATGACGCTGAGCGGAGTGCGTAGCTCATGAGAGATGCCGGCGACGAAGTCCATCTGCAATTTGGCTAGCCGGCGCTCACGCTCCGAATAGCGAATCAATGCACCCAGGGCAGCAAGCATCAGGAGCAGCAATCCGGCCAGGATCGCCAAGTTGCGCCAGCGGCCCCGCTCCACCACGGCCTCCAGCGAGCCGGCACGATGACGAACCGAAAGGGTCCATTCGCCTCGCTCCTGCGGCGGGCCGGGGCCTCTTTCGCCCATTCTCGGCGGTCCGCCACGTCCAAAGGGACCGGCCCCACCGCCGCGCCCGAATGGACCGCCGCCGCCGCCGCGGCGGAAGAATGATTCAAACTGCAATTCGAAGATGGCGACCGTGGCGTCGGCCGGGCTCCCATTGAAACTCGGGTTGGTTTGAAAGACGATTTTCGCGGGATTCTGGCGCCACGCCACGGTGACATCGTAGTCGGAACTGGCCAGATGCCGGCTCAGCAGTTCCGGCAGAACGGTGGTGCGGATATAGTCGGTGTTCAATTCCAGCAGCAGCCATTCGGATTCGCGCGGTGGCCGGCGCGGGCCCTCTGAACCTGGGCGATCTGGAATGGGCCTGAAGCGCGGAATCTGGATCACCAGAGAGTTTCGCGATTGGAATCGGGGGGGCCCGCCGCCGAAGCCCTCGCCCGCCAGCCGAGCGGCCAGATTCTCATGCGTCGACGCCCATTCAGTGGGCCAAGGCGCGGCATAGAATCGGGCGTTGGCTGTATCGAGTATCAGCAACTCGACGTCCCCTGAGCCGGGCACTGCTAACGCCAGGCGCCGGAAAATTTGGTGATGGGGGGACGATTCTTTCCAATGGTTGTAGAGAGCCAGATACTCGAACTCGCGGCCTTCCTCATCCGGCTCGGCCCCGCGCGGGTGAAGCGCCGCCGCCGCCGCGGAGAGATCGCCGTTGAAATCCTGGCTCAGACGCTGCAAGCTCGTGCGGAGACTGCTCTGCATCCGCTCGCGCTCGGCTTGGCTGACTTCGCTGATCCAACGGTACTGCAAGACGCCCAGGACCAGGCATAGCGCGGCCACGGCACCCGCAAAGAGCCACCAGATTCGGTTTTGCCGCCGCTCGGAATCCATCTCCATCTAATTTAGTACGCCACCCATCAAATAGAATACGGCTCGGCTGAAAGGATCTGGGCAAATTGGCGGTAAATCATTAGGTCAAGAATGTTAAGGACTGCAGCCGGGACCGGGATATGCTGGACGGCCAGGGCGCAGTCCGCTATTGCCCAGACTGCCGCAAGAATGTCTACGACTTTGCCAAGCTGCGGCGGCGGGACATCAACCGGTTGGTGGCGGGCGGATCGGTCTGCGGCATTGTCGAGCGTGAACCCGATGGCGCCATGCGCACGGCTGATGGGCCGGCTTGGCCTCGACTGGTACGCCGGCAGGTCTTGCGGTGGATTGCCGGGTTCGCTTCGCTTCGGTTTGCTTTCGGGCAAACACCGGTGTTGAAGGAAGGGACCGGTGGCTTACGCGGCGTGGTCTTGGAGGCGTCAGGAAGGCCGATTGCGGGTGCGCGTATTTGGATTGGTGAAGAGAGAATGTTCAGACTGGGTCGTTGGGCCGTTTTGAGTTCACGGATGTGCGTCCAGGCCGCCATCTGCTTTCAGTCGACGCCAGCGGCTACATGCCTCAGCGGGTCTTCGTGGAGGCGTTCGCGGGCCGAGTCGTCGAGGTTCCTTCGGCCGATTTGCTTTTGAAGGTCCAGGCATTGGCGGGCGAGATTGGTCCGCCGCCCCAGATCTCGGCCGTAGCATTGGGTGGTGTTACCGGCACGATCATGGACCAATCCGGAGCGACCGTGCCTCGGGCGCAGGTGCAAGTTGCCACCGACGACGGCGTGCCAATCCGGGCCGTGAGCAGCAGCGATCTGGGGCTATTCCTGATCAAAGACCTCGCACCAGGCGAATACCAGCTTCGAGTCGAATCGCCGGGCTTTATGCATCGCCAATTGAATGTCACGGTTGGCTCAACGCAAAACAACCTCGGGCAGATCGAGCTCAAGGTCGGCTCTGTCGGCGAAGTGGTAGAGATTCCTACATCGACAGTCCGCCGATTGTGGTGCCGCGTGACGCGCTAGTGCTATACTGCAAATTCATGTTCGTGTTGCCCGCGCCCCGTCATCATCGCCACCATCACCATGCGTGTGTGCGACGGGCCGGCTTCTAAGATCCCCAAATTTTGTTTTCAGGAAGCAAGCCCGCCGCGCGAAGTGGCGGGCTTTTGCATTTCCTGACTGGTGTGTGAGATATGACTCTGGACTTCAAGAAACTTGACGGTTTGGTGGCCGCGGTCACCGTCGACCACCTTACTGGCCGCGTGCTTATGGTCGGCTTCATGAATGAAGAAGCGTGGCGGAAAACCATCGAGACCGGCTTTGTGACCTTCTATAGCCGAACCCGCAACAAGCTCTGGATGAAGGGCGAAAGCTCAGGCCACCGCCTGGTGGTCAAAGAGATTCGGACAGACTGCGATCAGGACGCCCTGGTTATCACCGTAGAAGCGCTGGGTCCAGGCGTTTGTCACGAAGGGTATGAAAGCTGCTTCTTCAAGCGGCTGGAGTCGGGCGCCTGGCAGGTGGTGGACCGGCAATCCTACGATCCGAAAGCAGTGTACGGAGCTTGATGACCATGGCCAAACTTAAACTCGGAATTCCCAAAGGCAGCCTGGAGAACGCGACGGTGGACCTGTTCCGCCGCGCGGGTTTCAACATCACGCTGTCGTCGCGCTCCTACTTTCCTTCGATCGACGATCCGGAGATCGAATGCATGCTGATTCGCGCGCAGGAGATGGCGCGCTATGTCGACGACGGGATTCTCGACGCGGGCTTGACAGGGCACGACTGGGTGATTGAGAACGACGTTCATGTTCACGTCGTCGCCGACCTCATCTACGCCAAGCAGAGTTTCGGTAAAGTGCGCTGGGTGCTGGCGGCTCCGGAAAACGGGCCGATCCAGAGCGTGAAGGACCTGGAAGGCAAGATCGTCGCCACCGAGCTGGTGGGCGCCACTAAGAAGTATCTGGCCAAGCACGGTGTGACGGCCAAGGTGGAATTCTCGTGGGGCGCCACGGAAGTGAAACCGCCCGTGCTGGCTGACGCGATTGTGGAAGTAACTGAGACCGGTTCGTCGCTGCGCGCCAACAATCTCAAGATCCTTGACACCGTGCTGGAGTCCAACACTCAATTGATCGCTAACACGAATGCCTGGGCCGACGACTGGAAGCGCCGCAAGCTTGAGGACATCAGCATGTTACTTGCCGGCGCCATCGCCGCGCTTGGCAAAGTCGGGTTGATGCTCAATGTGCGGAAAGTGGACCTCGCCCGCGTCCTCAGCGCTTTGCCGGCCCTCAAGAATCCCACTATTTCTCATCTGAGCGACGACGAGTGGTTGGCCGTCAATACTATTCTGGACGAAGCGACCGTGCGAGTGATTATTCCCCGGCTGAAGGAAGCCGGGGCGCAAGGCATCGTCGAATACCCGCTCAACAAGATCGTGATGTAGGAGAGCGCCATCGCCATGATCAGGATCATTTCCAGTGACAAAGTTGGCCCGCTGCTCACGCGACGCTCCGCCCGCATGAATGAAGCCGAGGCGGCGGTGCGCCCCATCTTAGAAGCCGTGAAGCGGCGCGGTGACAAAGCGGTCGCCGAGTATGCGCGGCAGTTTGATGGGCTGACAGGCAATCGGCTCGAGGTGCCCGCCAAGGTGCTGCGCGCAGCCCGGTTATCGCCAGAGTTGCGCCGCGCCGTCAAGACTGCGTCAGCCAACATCCGGGCTTACGCCAAACTCCAGTTACCCAAAGCGCAAACCATTACGCCGTCGCCGGGGGTGAAGCTGTCGCAAATTGTCCGCCCGTTGGATTGCGTGGCTGCGTATATTCCGAGTGGCCGCTATCCGCTGCCCTCAACGTTGATGATGACGGTGATCCCGGCGCAAGTGGCCGGCGTCAAGACGATCTGCGCGGCCTCGCCTAAACCGTCCGACGTGATCCTGGGCACCGCGGCGCAGTTGAAAGTGGATCACCTCTTCCAGGTGGGCGGGGCGCATGCGATCGCCGCCTTCGCGTATGGGACCAAGACCATTCCTCGCGCCGATCGCATTGTTGGACCTGGATCGATCTGGGTAGCGGCGGCCAAGAAAATCGTCTCCGCCGAAACGGGCATCGACTTTGTGGCTGGGCCCACCGAAATTCTGATCATTGCCGCCGAAGGCACGCCGCATTGGCTTGCCGCCGACATGCTTGCGCAGGCCGAACACGATACGGACGCCAGCGCGATTCTGCTTACCACCTCGCGTCTGCTGGCGGACGCCGTGGCCTGGGAGATCGAGCGGCAGTTGGAAACGCTCCCCACCGCAGCGGTCGCTCGAAAGGCGATTGACAAGAACAGCGCCATCGTACTGGTGCGAAACACGGACGAGGCCGTCGAACTCTCCAACCGCTTTGCGCCAGAGCATCTGAGCATTGAGGACCCGACGCTGCTCCCGGGTATCCGGCATGCCGGCAGCGTGTTTGTCGGCGAGTTTAGTCCGGAAGCGGCGGGAGACTACGCGTCCGGCCCCAATCATGTGCTCCCTACGGGTGGCGTGGCTCGTCTGCGCGGCGGGCTGTCGGCAGCCGACTATGTCAAAGTGATCTCCGTGCAGCAACTCTCGCGCGAGGCCCTGCGGCGGCTGGCGCCGGCGATTACACCGCTGGCCCGCGCCGAAGGGCTGGAGGCGCACGCGCGGAGCGTGGAGATGCGTCTTCGTGCCTGATCCTCGCCAAGCCGTGTTGCGCATGGCCCCGTATTCGCCGCCGTCGGGAGGCAGGGCAGGGAAGTTGCGTCTGGACTTCAACGAAAACACGGTGGGCGCCTCGCCGCGCGTGGTTGAGGCGATGACTCGTTATCTCACTGCCGATGCGCTGACTGTCTACCCCGAGTACCGCGAAACCAAACCGGCTCTGGCGAGTTTCTTCGGCGTAAGTGAGGAGGAGTTCATCATGACCAATGGCACCGACGAAGCCATTCAGGTTCTGGTGAACACCTATGTGGATGACGGAGACGAAGTCATCATCCTGCAGCCTTCCTACGCGATGTATAAGTTCTATTCCGAGGTAGCGGGCGCCGAAGTGCGGGACTTGAGTTACCGGGAGCCGGACCTGGCGTTCCCCCTGGAAGAACTGCTGGCGGCGATCCAGCCCTCTACTCGGGCGGTGCTGATTTCCAATCCCAACAACCCCACCGGTACCGGCATCGGGCTGGAAGAAGTTGAGCGAATCCTCCAGGCTGCGCCTCATGCCGCCGTGCTAATTGATGAGGCTTACTTTGAGTTTTCGCGCGTCACCGCTTTGCCGATGCTTGGCCGGTACCCCAATCTCTTTGTCAGCCGCACTTTTTCCAAGGTCTACGGCATGGCCGCCCTGCGAGTGGGCTGTCTGTTTTCTCAGCAGCGGAACGTGGCATACTTGCACAAAGCTCAGTCGCCCTACAGCGTGAACATGCTCGCGGCGGTGGCGGCGCGGGCTGCGGTGGAGGATCGCGAATATATCGCGACTTATGTGGCTGAGGTGCTGGCAGCCCGGGAACAGTGTTACGCGGGATTTGACCGGCTGGGAATTACCTATTATCGCAGCCAAGCCAACTTTATCCTCTTTCGCGCGGGCGCGCGTTCAGTTGAGATACGTGACCGCCTCCGCGAGCGAGGCGTGCTGGTTCGTGACCGATCCTACGAGATTGCCGGGTGCGTGCGCGTGACCATCGGATCCCGCGCGCAAGTGAGCCGGTTTCTGGTCGAGTTGGAGGCATTGCTGTGAAGATCGCTGTGAAAGAGATGATCGTCTTTGACATGGACGGCGTCCTGGTGGAGGTGGGAGATTCCTACCGCGAGACGATTTGCCAGACGGTCAGTCATTTTACCGGTAAGACCATCACCCGTGATCTGATTCAAGAGTATAAGAACCGCGGCGGCTTTAACAACGACTGGCTGCTGTCGCAAACTATCGCCCAGGATCTGGGCGTGCAGGTTGAGTACGATGCGGTGGTAGAGAAGTTCAACCAGCTCTTCTTCGGCACCGTCACCGACGGAATTCCCGATGGCCTGATGGCGCGAGAGCGCTGGATACCGCGGCCAGGCCTGCTTGAATCGCTCACTCGCCGTTACGCCTTGTCTATCTTCACAGGCCGATTGAAGGAAGAGGCGGCGATGACGCTACGGCGTTTTGATAATGCTCACCGCTTCTCACCGCTCATCGGGGCTGCTGATGTTACGCAAGGAAAACCTAACCCCGAAGGTTTGCACAAGATTCAGGCCGAGCATCCGGAATTGGAACTCTGGTACGTGGGAGATACGGTGGACGACGCCCGCCCCGCCCAGGCCGCCGGAGTGCCATTCATTGGCGTCGCCGCTCCTGGGACTCCCCACCGCGACAAACTCCTGGCCTTGTTCGAGGAGCATGGCGCCGTGGCCGTGGTCGAAGACATCAATCAACTACCCGAGGTGTTGAACAATCGATGAGATCCGGGACAATCGAGCGCATTACCAAGGAGACCCAAATCAAGGGCTCGCTCCGCATCGAAGGCAAGGGGCGCTACGACGTTCACACCGGTGTGCGGTTTCTAGATCACATGCTGGAGCTATTCTCCAAGCACGGCGGCTTCGACCTTACTCTCAAGGCCGAGGGCGACCTTGATGTCGATCAACATCACACGGTCGAGGACGTGGGCATCGTCCTGGGACAACTATTTGCCAAGGCTTTGGGTGACCGCAAGGGAATCAATCGGGCGGGATATTTTGTTCTGCCGATGGATGAGACGCTGGCTGTGGCGGCGGTGGATCTGGGAGGGCGGCCCGCGCTCGTGTACAAGGATCTGGTGAAGGTACGGCTGGTGGGCGATTTGCAAACCGAGCTCTGCGAAGACTTCTTCTCAGGCTTCACCGTTCACGCCGGGGCCAATCTCCACGCCCGTATTCTGTACGGCCGGTCCAACCATCACAAGATCGAGGCCATCTTCAAGTGCTTTGCGCGTGCCATGAAATACGCGTGCTCAAGGGATGCCCGTCTCAAGGATCAGCTTCCGTCTACCAAGGGGTTGCTCTAGATGATCTCGATCTTCGACTACGGCGCCGGCAACCTTCGCTCCGTTCAGAATACGCTGGACGAGATCGGGGCGGCGTACAAGCTGATCGACGATGCGGCGGGTTTGCGGGAGGCCGAGAAGATTATCCTGCCGGGCGTGGGCCACTTTGGGCAGATCATGCGTTCTCTCGACGCGATGCGCGTGCGGGAAACGCTGAAAGAGCGCATTGCCGCGGGCGTACCGTTTCTCGGTATATGCCTTGGTCTGCAAGCCCTGTTCGGCGGCAGTGAGGAAGCGCCGGAGTTGGAAGGGCTCGGCATCTTTCCTGAGCGGATCACCCGGTTCAAGGGAGCGGCGCGCGTTCCGCACATGGGATGGAATGAGATTGATCCGCGCACCGGGTCGCGCCTCCTGCGGAATCTGGGACCGAAACCCTATCTTTATTTTGCGCACAGCTATTTTGCACCGGTCGTCGATGCCACGGCCGCGTCCTGTACTTATTCGGTTCCGTACACGGCGGTCCTGGAGCAGGATAATCTGTTCGGCGTCCAGTTTCACCCCGAAAAGTCCGGACCGCTGGGCCTGCGCATAGTCAAGAACTTCGTGGAGCTGGAAAACTAGGTGCTCGCCAAGCGTATCATTCCTTGTCTCGACGTTACGGCGGGCCGCGTCGTCAAGGGTGTCAACTTTGTCAATCTCAAGGATGCCGGCGATCCCGTTGAATTAGCCGGTCGCTACAATCTGCAAGGCGCCGACGAATTGGTGTTTCTCGACATTACCGCCTCATCCGATCAGCGCGACACTATGGCCGATGTAGTGTTTCGTACCGCCCGTCGCGTGTTTATCCCGCTCACCGTGGGCGGCGGCATTCGCTCGATCAAGGATGCCCGGCGCATTCTGATGGCCGGGGCCGATAAGGTGGGGGTGAACACGGCTGCGGTGCGCCGGCCCGAGTTGATCACCGAGCTAAGTCAGGAGTTTGGATCTCAAGCCGTAGTGCTGGCGATCGATGCGCGACGCAAGGCAGGCGGCGGCTGGAATGTCTTCACCAAAGGCGGACGCGAGGACGAGGGAATCGATGCCGTGCAGTGGGCGGCACGCGGCGAGGCTCTCGGCGCCGGAGAGATCCTGCTGACGTCCATGGACACCGACGGTGTGCAGGATGGCTTCAACTGCGAACTGACGCGTGCCGTCTCTCGCGCCACCCGCATCCCGGTGATCGCCAGCGGCGGCGCCGGCAAGCCCGAACATTTTCTCCAGGTGCTGACCGAGGGCGAAGCCGACGCCGCCTTGGCAGCCTCCATTTTTCATTTTGGCACCTACACCGTCGCCG
>JAYTKJ010000795.1:0-2510 GCA_043730365.1 Acidobacteriota bacterium
CCCAACTTCTGACCTACCTACGATTGGGTGGTTGGAAGATCGGACTTCTCGTCAACTTCAACGTCCCGGTACTGCGCGACGGCATTGTTCGGCGCGTGCAATCTCCCGGCCCCGTCGCTCCACAACAACCCCAGCCCCCCGCCCGAATCCGCGATCCCCGGCCCCAACCACACCCGTTGACTCACAACCAAAATAATCCCTTCCCCTACATGCAACGCCACTTACTCGCCCCCGCCACCCCCGACCTCATTCGCCCTCGCCCGGCCCAATGCTATCTTCGGGTCGCCGCGGAAAACAGGAGCCGCGCCGATCATCATGAATACGTCAACAGCAATTTCCCCCGAACAGCTCACCGCCAACCGCGCCAACGCCCGCCGCTCCACCGGGCCCGTCACCGAAGAGGCAAGGCCCGCTCCTCGCAGAACGCCCGTGTCCACGGCCTCTGCTCCCGCCAACTCCACCTCGCCGATGCCGGGGAAGCCGCGATCTTCGCCTCCCTCCACGATGCGCTTTCGAGCCAGCTCGCTCCGGCAGGAGAGTTGGAACTCATGCATTTTGATACGATTATCCACGCCCGGTGGAACTTGCGCCGCTGTCGAATGAATGAAGCCAATCTGCTCGGCTCGGTGCCCGATCCGTTCCTCGACCCCGCCGTCGGCGCCGCCCTGAAGACCCTCACCATTTACACCTCACGGCATGAGCGCGCCTTTCACAGGGCGCTCAAGGAGCTGAAAGCTCTCCAAACCGAGCGAGCCATCCGCACCAATCTCGCCGCCAATGCCGAGCCCTCGCCCCTCATCGAGACTTCGCGCGTCCGCCGCACGCTGCTCGCCGAGATCGCCACCAAAGCCGCGATCAACAAGGCGGGTTTCGAGGCCGCCATCCAGCAGATTGACAAAGGCTCGCCCACCGCGCCGGTTTCCTATTTCACATTCGACCTCGCCCCGCCGTCCACCGCAGCGTTGTCGATGCCTCGTCTGTGAAGTTCACACGAATGGAATTGACTTCGGAAGTTCAATGTAATAGCCTCAGGTTCTAAACGCCTTTTCAGGAGTCAACTGCATGCATCTGTCACGAAACATTGCTGTAATTTTTCTGGCCGTTTGCGGGGCCGCCCTCTGGGGTCAGGAAACCACCGGATCCATCGTTGGTGTGGTGAAAGACGCCAGCGGTTCGGTGATCGCCGGCGCTCAACTTGTGCTCACCCGAGCCGACACCGGCAACGAATTTCGCTCCGCCAGTGACGAACAGGGCAACTACCAGTTCCTGCTGCTGCGCGCGGGCAACTACCGGCTCATCGCCGAGCAGTCCGGCTTCCAGAAGATGCAGCGCGACGGCATTGTCGTCAACACCACCGAGCGATTGCGCGTAGACTTGGCGTTGGTCGTCGGCTCTCTGACCGAGACCGTCTCGGTGACCGCCGAAACCCCCTTGCTGCAGAGCGAAAAAGTAACCGTAGGCCAGGTGGTGGAGCAGCGGACGATTCAATCGATCCCGCTGGCCACCCGCAATTTCACCCAGATCCTCGGCACCTCGGCCGGTGTCGTGGGCTCCATCTTCAACGCCGACAATCCCGGCACCGGCAGCGACTCGGTGAGCGTGAACGGCGCGCGTCGCGGCTCCAACAATCTCCTCGTTGACGGCGTTCCCACCACCAACCCGCTGAACAACGCCCCCGATGGCGACGGCACTCCCTCTATCGAATTCCTCAGCGAATTCAAAGTGCTGACCAGTCTTTATAGCACCGAGTATGGCCGCAACCTCGGCTCCGTGATCAACGTCACCACGCGCTCCGGCACCAATATCATTCACGGTTCGGCCTACGAGTTCCTGCGCAACACCGCTTTGAACGCCCGGCCGTTCTTCAACCCCAAGCGCGGCCAGAACAACCAGAATCAGTTTGGCGCCAACGTCGGCGGCCCGGTGTACATTCCCAAGATCTACAACGGCAAGGACCGGACCTTCTTCTTCGGCGGCTGGGAGAGTTCGCGCCAGTTGAATGCCAATTCGGGCGCGGCCTCGATCCTGCGAGTCGTACCCACCGTGGGCATGCGAAGCGGTGACTTTGCCGGCCGCCGCATCATCAACGATCCAGCCACCGGACAACCCTTTCCTGGCAACGTGATTCCGACTTCGCGCATCAACGCCACGTCGAAGGCGATTCAGGACCAGTTCGTGCCGCAGCCCAATTTCTCCACCGGGGCCAACAATTTCTTCGCCGCCCAATCCATCGCCACCAACATCGATCAATACACCTTCCGCATCGATCACCGCATCAGCGACAAGGACACGATCTTCGGCCGCTGGTTTGAAAGCTGGCAAAAGGATCTCTCGCCGTTCGGCGCCGGCCTGCCTGGGTTCGGGCAAACCGCCAACCGCCAGAAGCATTCCGGCAGCGTAACTTACACCCACGTGTTCTCGGCCTCGCAGGTACTAGAGGGCCGCTTCGGCTTTGACAATACAGACCAGTTCATCGGGTTCCAGAACGCTGTCGATCCCAAGAGCCTGGG
>JAYTKJ010000796.1:0-2698 GCA_043730365.1 Acidobacteriota bacterium
TGAATCCGGCGCCTCGCCCATTGTTTTTCTGCCAGCACATATCGCCGGCTTCCGCCCATAGCTGATGTTGAGGGCCTGTCAGAAGTAGAATTCCCAACAAGACTCCCATTCGTTTCGCGTAGTTATTTTCCACTATGTTTCTTCCTTTCTCTAAGGAGTTTCATCCGCGTGCGTCCGGCACGTTGTCCTTCACCGTAGACAAGGGAGATCGGTTCGCACAATGGTGCAACGCTGGAGAACATTTCCGCTGGCCCGCCATCTGGGGCCGAGCCGCGGTTACGCCGCTGGATGATCGATTCTTATCTCATTGAGGGTGTTCGCCCCGAAGGCTGGGCTAAGATATGTAGGGGTTGCGCCGGTGACGGACGAAAAATGGGCGGCTGTCTGGGAAGTCTTCATCGAGGCAAGAGACACGCCTCTTGGAGAGCGCGGTCTGTTGCTGGAAACGAAGAGAATGGACCCGGCCATGCGCGCCGAGGTTCAGGCGTTGCTCGAAGTCTCCGTCTCCTGTTCGACCATTGCCTCCGGCGCCGTATTCGATCGATGGTCTCCCCAGCCGGCGTATCCCGCGGGCCGGGAGTTCAGCCGGTACGTCATCGTCGACCTGATTGGTGAGGGCGGTTTCGGCCGAATCTATGCCGCGCGCGACAAAGAACTCAGACGCGTCGTTGCGCTCAAGTTCCTGGCTGGCCCACTGCGCGGGGACAGCCAGAAACTGATGGAGGAAGCACAGGCCGCTTCGGCCCTGAATCATCCCAATATCGTCACCATCTACGAGACGATCGCCACCGAGGATTACTTTGCCATCGTCATGGAGTTCGTGGATGGCCAATCGCTGCGCCACCTCCTTCGGGCAAACCATGGCCCCCTTCCAGCAATGCGGGCGATGGACTATGGGAGGCAGATCGCGCAGGCGCTTGCCGCGGCTCATGATGCCGGAATCGCTCACCACGACGTCAAGCCGGAAAACATCCTGGTGCGCGCGGACGACTATGTCAAGCTCGTCGATTTCGGACTGGCGACGAACCTGCGGACGATGACTCCCGGCGCCGGTCCAATGACGGGTACGCTACGGTATCTGGCGCCCGAGGGGTTACGAGGGGACACCGCGTCGTCGGCCGCCGACATCTTTTCACTCGGGCTGGTGCTTTATGAAATGACAGCCGGAAGGCATCCCTTCGCGGGCGACACTCCGCTCGGCACGGCAAACGCGATCGCGTCCCAGCAGCTTGTGCCCCCCTCGCGCGTGGCGTGCGGTGTGCCGGCGGCGCTGGATGCACTGATCGTTGCCATGCTGTCCAAGAATCCGGCGGCGCGTCCGGCGGCATTGGAAGTGGTGCGCCGGCTGGAAGGCGCCACTGACAGGTCCGGCCGCGCCGCCCGCCGGTTCGGCTGGGCACTGATCGCCTCGATCTGCGTCGCGGTGGCGCTCACGGCGGGCCTTGCGCGACGGTGGCGCGATCCGGCTCCCTTTGGCTTGCGCCTCCATACCCGGCCGCTTACTGGTCAGGGAGGCAGAGAAAACAGCCCAGCTCTATCACCGGACGGCCGCTATGTCGTCTTCGACTGGCGGGAGAAAGAGGGCGATCCGCCAGCCACTTTCTTGCGGGAGATTGACACCGATCGAACCACCACGCTTCCCATCGCCGGCCCCTTCGCCTGGCTTCCGGACAGCAAGCGCATCGCTTTTCCTCGCACGCAGCAGGGGCTCACTACGCTCCATTCCATATCCCTCCAGGGCACGGACGAAAAGAAAGTGCTGGAAGCGGAGGGCATCGTTCGATTCGATTGGTCCGCCGATGGCAGATGGATCGGCATCAGCGCCTTGACGAAGAAGGACGGCCCACAGGCCATTTTCGTTCAATCGACCCGCAGCGGCGAACGCAAGCAAGTCACCTTCCCGCCGGCGACCTTGCAAGGCGATCGGGACTTCTCGTTTTCGCCGGATGGCAAGCAGTTGGCCTTCCGGCGGAAATTCAGTTTCGTCAGCAGCGATGTGTTTGTCATTGACTTACCGGAGCCCGGTACGCCGCGCCAAGTGACGTTCCACCAAACTGAAGGCGAAGCGGTGGCGTGGACCAGAGATGGCAAGGCCGTCATCGCTTCCACATTTCGGGGAGCGAACTTCAGCCTGTGGCTCCATCCCCTCGCGTCGCCTGGGCAGCCGTCGCGCCTCACCGAAGTCGGTGTCGAGACCTATTCAATTCGATCGGCGATCGAGAAGAACCGGCTGTCGTGGGTCAACGCCTTCGACGATGCCAACATCTGGCGCGTGCCGGCCGCCGGCGGTACGCCGGTGCGAGTGATCGCCTCCGCCATGCGAGACCGGGACGTTGCATGGTCCAGCCGAGGGGTGCTGGCCTATCGAAGCGACCGCTCCGGCTATCCGGAGATCTGGATCTCGCTCGGATCGGGCGAGTCCCAGAGAAAGGTCACCGATCTCAAGGCTTTCACCGGTAGCCCCCGCTGGTCGCCCGATGGTCGCCGGCTCGCTTTCGGCAGCCACCGCGGCGAAGGAGCGGAAGTCTTCACCATGGATTGCGATCCGGTGGCATTACAGTGCGGGCAGCCAGTCCAAGTCACCCACGATCCAGCTATCGACACCGTGCCGACCTGGTCCCAGGACGGATCCCATCTTTACTTCGCATCCCAGCGATCGGGCGCTTGGCAAGTATGGAGGGTGGATTCCGGCTCACAG
>JAYTKJ010000797.1:0-1883 GCA_043730365.1 Acidobacteriota bacterium
AACGGGCCGGCGAAAGCAATGATCAGGCGCTGCCAGCGCGGCTTGGCCAGAAATGCCAGCGGCTCGGTTGAGGCTTCGTCGCCCGGCTGATCGCCTGACATCTTGACATAGCCGCCAAAAGGAATGGCCGACACCCGGAAGTCTGTATCGCCGCTCTTCCAGCCAAACAACCGTGGGCCGAAGCCGAAGCTGAAGGCGTCCACCTTGACGTCGAAGTATCGAGCCGCCCAGAAGTGGCCAAGCTCATGGATGAGGATCATCACCCCGATCATCACCAGAAAGTAAAAGACGGAATCAAGTCCGAACATAGGTGCCTCGTTCGGCGCATGCCTGGCGCGCCGTCTCACGGGATTTCCGGTCTATCTCAAGCAGGTCACCCACCGAGTGGGGAGTCCGGTTAGGCACACGCGCTAACGTTTCTTCAACCACCTCGGCGATGCCCGGGTAACTAATCTCTTCGTGGAGAAACGCCTCCACCGCCACTTCGTCTGCCGCATTCAGCGTGCAGGTGGCCGAGCCTCCCGCCCGCTGCGATTCGTAGGCCAGCCGCAGCAGCGGAAACTTGTCCATATCGGGAGGAAAGAATTCCAGGGTCCGAGCCTCGGCCCAATTCATCCGCGGCACCAGCGCGTCCAACCGGTCCGGATACGTCATCGCGTATTGAATCGGCATCCGCATGTCGGTGGTGGAAAGCTGCGCGATCACGCTTCCGTCGTTAAACTCCACCATCGCGTGAACGGAGGATTGCGGATGCACTACCACATCAACTTCGCTGGGCGTCATGTCGAACAACCAGCAGGCTTCAATCACTTCGAAGCCCTTGTTCATCATCGTGGCTGAGTCGATCGTAATGCGTGGGCCCATCTTCCAGGTCGGATGATTCAAGGCTTGCGCCGGGGTGACCGACGCCAGCGCCGATTTCGGTGTGTTGCGAAATGGCCCGCCCGAGGCCGTGAGAATCAGGCGCGTCACTTCTTCACGGCGGCCCGACCGCAAGCATTGGTGCGCGCCGTTGTGTTCGCTGTCCACCGGAATCAGCTCCACTCCATTCTCGCGCGCAGCCTTCATCACCAGTTCGCCACCGGCCACCAACGTTTCCTTGTTGGCCAGCCCAATCTGCTTCCGAGCCCGGACGGCTTCATACGTCGCCTCGAGGCCTGCCACGCCCACAATCGCCGACAGCACAAAATCGGTATCGACCGAAGTTGCTGCCGCTACGATCGCCGAGGCTCCAAATCCAAACTCCGGCCACGCAGCGTGTTCCAGCCCCAGCGCCGTCATCTTATCTTTTAGATGCCGCAGCAGGGATTCCGTTTCTAATACCGCGAAGGCGGGGCGGAACTCGGCGATCTGCTCGGCCAATCGATCCACGTTGCGACCGGCCACCAGGGCGTGAACCCTAAACTGGTCTCGTCGCCGCCGCACCACGTCCAGCGTGCTGACGCCGATCGAGCCGGTTGAGCCGAGGATAGTTATCGAACGCATCACCCTAGACGGTATGGTATCACCGAAAACGGAATCCAGAGCCGAACTTAGGTCCTATGGAAATTGGTATTAACGAATAGGAACGCACTGGGTTCGTTTGTGCAATCCCCACAAACCCCGAAGGGCGCCGGGAAGGAATTGCTTCAGGGGTCTATTTAAGTGAGGGTTAGTCTCGCTTTGGTGGGAGTTGCCTCCCCGGCTTGATTCCAATAATAATATACTGCATTCGGGATTGCAACCAAAATCAGTAGAAACAAACATTAAGCTTTGTTAACTTAAGCTAACCGACACAATGATCAGCCGTGAAATCGAGACGTCATGGAAAAGTGGGAGAGAGGCGGATAGGGACGAACTATTTCCACCTTACAAACCCCGAAGGGCGCCGGGAAGGAATTGCT
>JAYTKJ010000798.1:0-11289 GCA_043730365.1 Acidobacteriota bacterium
GTAGTGTACCCAGTAAATCCTTCTTTGCGATTCGCCGCAACCTCCTCAATTACTTCTAGTTGCCTGCATTTTTCTGCCTGCTCGAGGGGGGAACTTCGGGCTAATAGGGCCAAGGCATGACTGGCGAGCGTCTGGTTAACGAATGGCTCTTGGGTCTCAAGGGCGGCTAGCGCGCTGCAGTTCCGTGCGTCGTCTTCTCGTAGCGAAATGTCCATGATCTCCGGGAAGAGTTCGGCGGCGGTGCGAATGCGGTGCGCGCGGCCGGGGTTGCAACGGTTCAATGGTTGGCCGAGTACGAACTGGCCACTGGTCGCGCCGTTTCCGAGCGAGGTGGTACGAGACGTTCGCGTTGCCCGTGACCAGCCTTTCAATGGTCGCGCGCGCGGCTCGAGTGTCGAGGCAGCTGATGACGATGTCGGCGTCTTCTACTTTCTGACCACGGCCGACGTGTTCCGGAATAGCCTTCCATCGCAAACCCCAGAAGAGGTTGATTCGTGAGATGAGAACGATGCCCTTGTTCAACCCGATCTCTGACCGGCTGAAGGGTTGCCGGACGCAGTTTGAGGGCGAGACAGTATCGCCGTCGATGAGGGTCACGTCGAGTCCGCCGGGATGACCGGCGGCGAGGAGCGCTTGGTGGATGTAAGGCAGTCCCATCGCTATGACGCTGCCGTTGCCGCCGCAGCCGAGGTCTGGCGCTGAAGTAGGTATGCGGGGATTGTGTGGGTCATGATTGGTTGCCTACTGTTCTCGCTCGGCGAAATGTGCCAGCGTCTCCCGCTCCGGCGCGAGGTGCCCTGTCGGGAAGTGTTTTGATCCGGCGAGCGTCGTCCACAATTTGACTGCTCCGCCCAGGTGCCTGGTCAACTGGCCGCCGCCATAGATGTGCGTGAACTCGGAATCGAAGAACGCCTTCTCCCATTGCGCCATCGAGGCCACACGGGCGTCACCCGGCGACCGCATCGTGCCCTGGCAGACTAAGCCCTCGGCGTTGACGTTGTAATACGGCGCGACGCTTAGCGGCGTAGTTGCCGTTGGGCGCTTGCTCTGAGAAAGGGCACGAATCCATGGTTCCCGGCGCCTCACCTTATGGACCAGCGCCGGGTGGGGAAGTACCTTGCCGTTTACGACGCCCAGCGGATCGTCGTGCCGGAAGAACATCCGGCAACGATGTGCCGGACTCCACCAGATCAGCGAACCTGAGGTGCGCACCAACACATTCTCGGGCAGGATTTCCGGCCTTGTCATCGCTCCGAGTCCTCGCGACAGCTCCCGCAGGAATCCGGTGGAGAGCGACTTCGCGGGACCCAGATGCGGGGCCTGCTCCGAATCACACCGTGCGTCGTGCCAGACGGCGAAGGCACCGTACTGGTTGAGATAGTCGCTGATGCAGGTCAGTCCGTTCATGGCTAAATGCTCCGTACAATGGGAACATGGCAGACTGGCACGAATACCTCAGCAGCGATCCGCAGATCTGCGGTGGTGAGATCTGCGCAAAGGGAACCCGGATACCGGTTACGGTGATTCTGGATAGTTTCGGAGAAGGCTCCACGAGGGAAGCGATCCTGGCGAGCTATCCGTCGCTCAAGCCGGAGCATATCCAGGCCGCATTGGCCTACGCGGCGGAATTGGCGCACGAAGAACGTCTGGTGCCAATCAGGGCATCGTGAAATTCAAGATCGACGAGAACCTGCCGGGCGAGCTGGTAACGGACTTGCGCAAGTTCGATCACGACGCGGACACGGTATTCGACGAGGCGCTCTCAGGAGTCATCGACCCCATTGTTATCGAAGCTGCCTTAGCTGAAGAACGGATCTTGCTCACGCTGGACAAGGGCATCGCCAATCTCCAGGAGTATCCGCTGGCGCGGCACGCGGGTGTGGTACTGTTCCGCCCGGCCCGCTCGGGGCGTAGGGCCGTCCTTGCCTTTATTCGGGAGAGGCTACCAGATCTGCGTTTCGCGGCACGAAGCTACTGCAATTCTGCGCGGGTCCTACTGGAAGGCCCGGCGCTACTTCATTCACGAACCAAAATTGTAGCGCAAACTCGCTACAGTTTGGCCTTCGCCACTACAAGTACCGCTATTTCAACAAGTTGAAGTGGCGGAGGAAGAGGGATTCGAACCCCCGAGAGCCTTTCGACTCTAACGGTTTTCAAGACCGGCGCCTTCAACCACTCGGCCATTCCTCCACTCACTATGGTAGCGGACTCATGGCGTATGAGTCGAGCGCGAGGTTGGCTAGTTCGTAACGGAGGACGTGAGCGCCCCGGGGAGCGTACGGCAGGACTTCAATGACTCCCAAGTGACGAGCGAGGATGGCGGAGTCTGGGAAGTGGAAAAAGGCGTCGCGGCGATGCAGAGGCGATAGCCAGGCGAACTGCGGGTGGGGCGAGTAGGTTGTCGCGCCGCCCAGGTATTCGGGGCGGGACGGGTTTGGTTCCTGGCTGACAAGTCTGATTTGCGAGCCAAACGGAATCCAGGCCGGTGACTCACAAGCAACTCGGAGCATCTGGTGGGCTCCGTATCCAGGGAGCACGTCGCTGGCGCAGGCTCCCACTCCCGGCACGCTGGTTCGTCCAGAGGCGTGAAGCTTGACTGGCGGTAACGGGTGCAAGAATTCAACCAGAACGTGGGCTCGCAGTTTGACCGGGCCGCTGCGCAAACGGCGGTAGAGGTCCGGGTGCAAGTAAAGCATCTGCCAGGCCGGCTTGGGCGGGTCAGGCATCGTCACCAAATAGCCTTCGAGCCGCATCGATTGATTGGGGCGATTCGGTGACGGCCATTCCCCCTGGATGTGTTCTCCTTGTGCTGTCTCCAATTCAAGACTGACCGGGCCAATCGTCGCTAAGTTGTCAGCGGGCCAACCGGGTGTGGTAACGGGAATCGCTAGGGTGACGGCGCGGCCGGGGCGCAACTGATACTCCGGGGGCCGTTGGCCCGCCGCCGACGCGAGCTCCACCGAAAGTGACCCAACGGCGAGGGCCGGTGAGAGTGCCACTTTCAGCCAAGCCGCGACTGGCCGGGGAAACCATACGTACAGCGTTGCGGCTAAGCCTACGGCGCAGACTCCGGCAGCGCGTGCCCACCACGGAGCCGGGAGTCGACGGTATTGGCACACCACTATGAATATGGATGCAACGCCCAGGATCGACACGCAAAGTCCCATCTCGACTCTCGGCTGATCGCCCCACGCGGTGAACCTCCAGGGCCCCCTAAGAAACGCGAGCAAAGCCACCAACGGAAAAGCGCAGGCGGCATATTGGGCCAGGTTGCTCACCACCGAGGCGAGCGCCAACGAAGGCAAGGTCACCATGAACAGCAGACCGATCTGCGCGGCCGCCAGCTGTGGCAAATGAAGCCACGGTGTAAATCCGCGCGTGCTCAGAATGAAGGCTTGAGAGATGAAGAGTGGCAGATGCACGAAGAGGAGTAAGAACACCATCTTGGCGGCTAGCAAACGATGCCACTCTACGGGTAGTGTCATCCAGGCCGGAGCGTCACCAATCGGCGCGTCCTCCAGCACCACAACGCCCACGAGAAAGCTCCAGGCCAGCGGCGCCAGCAAGTGCAGCCAGCCCTCGAGTTGACCCGGAGTGGCGCCGGTCCGGCCCGCATCGCATTGCGCCAGCCACCCCAGCAGCAAAGCCGGCAGCAGCGCTTGCCACCCTAGAGAACGGGCGTCCTTAGTGAAGATGTGCCAGATTAGCCGCATGTCATCCTTGCCTCGATGTAGCTGCCGCCTTGGCCAGGGCGACAAAAATTGACCGCAGCGGGAGCGCGCGCACGGCGACATCGCACACATCGGAGAAGTAGGCCCGAATCTCGGAGTCGGCATGCGCCGCTTCGTACCGGCTGTGGACGAAGCGCACCGTGCGGCTGGACTGTTCAAGATTGAGCCAGCCGCGAGGCAGTTCCGGCGGCAGCACCGCCGATGGCGAATCCAGCATCACTTCAATTTCGCGGAAGCGGCTTGAGAGTGCGCCCATTTCTTCGACGAACCGGAGCTTGCCCTCTGAAACATAAGCCACGTGCGTGGCGAAGCTTTCCATCTCGGCCAAGTCGTGCGATGCCAGCACCACGGTGGTTTCACCGCTGCGCGCCGCCAGCGTTTCAATCAGCTGCTCGCGCACCAGCACGTCGAGCCCGCTGAACGGTTCGTCGAGCAGGAGCAGGCTGGGCCGGTAGGCAAGGGCCGCACACAGAGCAGCCTGCATGCGCATGCCTCGCGAGAGTGAGCGCAGCGGGCGGCTTGCCGGCAGTTGGTAGACGCCTAGTAGCTCGGCGAGATCCTCGTCGTGCCAGTCCGGATAGAAGGGTTTGAGATACGCGAACCAGGCGGTCACGGTCATCCAGTCCGGCAGTTGGCGATGCTCGGAAACGTAACCGATTTTCGCCAGTTGCGATGGACCCAGGCGGCGTGACTCAACGCCGAACACCTCAACGCGCCCGGAAGTTGGGCGCAGAAGGTTCACGCAAAGCTTGAGGGCTGTGGATTTTCCGGCGCCGTTGGGCCCGGCCAGCGCAAAGACGGAGCCTGCCGGAATGTCGAGGCTGATCTCATCCAACGCTGTCACCGAACCAAAGCGGCGAACGACAGCTTCCATGCGCAGCATCCGCTATGCCTCCTGCCAGCGATCGGCCGGCTGCAGTCTGCGCCACTCGACCGCAATGAGTTCCTGGAATTCGCCAAGGTCCACTCCAAGCCGAATGGCTTCAACCAGTAGCGGCTCGATGTCGGCGCGCAACAGCCGTGCGCGTTCGTTGCGGGCCTGAACGGGCGGTGCCGCCACGGTAGTCCCAATGCCCGGCTGAATCTCGAGCAAACCGTCCAGCTTCAGTTGCGCAACGGCTCGCTGGGCGGTGTTGGCGTGGATCCGCAACGCGGTGGCAAGCGTTCGCACAGATGGGAAGGCTTCTCCAGGGCGAAGACGCCCGGAGATGATCGCCTTCTTGGCGGCCAATACCAGTTGCTCATGCACCGGAACGCCGGACTGGGGATTCAGCCGGAATGGTACCACAAGTGTACTATGTCACTTGTTACACCTCTTGGCAAGAGAAAATTGGCGCGGGCACCACCCGGCGTCGGCGGGAGCAGGGGTCGAGCGCATAGAATAGTCTCTGTGCCAACTGCTTCTCATGCTCAAGCCGCGCTCGAACGGCTCGAGTCGATCCGGAAAGAAATTGCCAAGGTTATCGTTGGTCAACAGGACATCGTTGACGGCGTGCTCGTTTGCTTGATCGCCGGCGGCCATGTGCTGCTGGAAGGTGTACCAGGCTTGGGCAAGACAACGTTGCTGCGGACGCTCTCGCGCGTCCTGCATCTGAAATACTCACGCATCCAGTTCACGCCTGATTTGATGCCGGCCGATATCGTCGGCAGCGCGATCATGGATACCGACGAGCGTGGGGCCAAATCCCTCAAGTTTCAACCGGGACCGATTTTCGCCAACCTGGTGTTGGCTGACGAAATCAATCGCGCCACTCCCAAGACGCAGTCGGCTCTGCTCGAGGCGATGCAGGAGCGGACCGTGACCAGCGGCACGGTTACGCACCAGCTCGAAGCGCCGTTCCTGGTGATGGCGACGCAGAACCCGATCGAAATGGAAGGAACATATCCGCTGCCGGAAGCCCAGCTAGACCGGTTCCTGATGAAGTTGCTCGTTGACTATCCGACCAAGGCTGAACTGAGCCGCATCGTCGATCTTACGATTCAAAAGGAAGATGTAACGCTGGAGATGCGGGCAGACCGCACCGCGATCCTCGAGTTGCGTAGCACGTCGCGCGACGTGCTGGTGGCGCCGCACGTGCAAGAGTATGCGATCGATCTGGTGATGGCGACCCAACCGACAAGTTCTCAGGCGCATCCGCTATCGAAGAAATTCATACGCTTCGGGAGTTCGCCCCGCGGCGCGCAGGCGCTGGTGGAATGCGGCCGAGTAGTGGCGCTGATGAAGAACCGGTTCCATTTGAGCGTGGACGACGTGCGGCATGTAGCGCCGGCGGTGTTGCGACACCGCATCATTCTCAACTTCGACGCTCATGCCGAAGGGCAAACCGCGGACACGATCCTGAGCGAAGTGATCAAGAGTCTCACGCCGGTGGCGGCTAAGTAGCAAAGCAAGGACCACCAGCATTGGCCACGACGGCGCCTCCTCTAATCGACCGGCATTTTATCGAGAAACTCGAGCGGCTGGCCATTCGCTGGCAAAAATCATTTCCTGGTCTGGTGGGCGGCCACAACGCCTCGCGTTTTGCCGGCTCAGGACAAGAGTTCCTGGATCACCGCAATTTCCATCAGGGCGACGACTTGCGGGCGGTGAATTGGCGCGCCTACATGCGCCTGGAAAAGCTGTTCCTGAAGATGTTTCAGATTGAGCCGCGGGTGCCGGTGCGGCTCCTGCTCGACACGTCCAGGTCCATGACCAGCGGCGGCGAGGCGAGCAAGTTCACCTACGCGCGGCGTTTGGCGGCGGCATTCGCCTACGTCGGCCTGGTTCGCCTGGACACGATGGTGCTACACCCTTTTGCTGAAAAGCTGGGTGACGCGCAAATCTGCTCGGGCGGGAGGCATCGATTTGGACCGGTGGCTGACTATCTAAGCGCGCTCGAGCCGCAGGGCGCTTCGGATTACTTACGAGTGGCGCGTGACTTCGTCCAACGTCATGTGAATCGCGGACTTTTAATCGTCATCTCGGACTTTCTCTCCGAAGGCGAGTTGGACAAACCGTTTCAGTATCTGGCCGAGTTCGGTCATGAGCTACTGTTGGTGCAGTTGTGGTCCGAGGAAGACCGCACGCCGCCGTGGGACGGGGAACTGGCGCTCACCGACATCGAAACCGGCGCGGAGATGGAACTGGATTTCGACGTCGAGGCCCGCGAGCGCTACACCGCCGCCTTCGACAAGTTCCGCGAGCAGGTGCGGCGCCTGGCGATCCACAACGGCGGGCGCTATGTGGGATTGCCCACCAGCATGCCGATCGAAGAAGCGATCTTCGGGCCAGTAATGGCGGCGCGGGGCATGCAGTAGATGTTCTTCTTCAACCTGAGCTTGGGCGAATTCCTGGCCCTCTTCACCGCGGCAGGGGCGGTGGTGACGGCGTTGTACCTGCTGGACCGCTCGCGGCGCAAGGTGTCTGTTCCGACGCTGCGTTTCTGGAACGAAGCCAAGCGGCCGGTGGAGTCAACTAGCCGGCGGCGCATTCGGCAATGGCCGTCGCTCCTCCTACAACTGGCCAGCATTGCATTGTTGCTGGCGGCTCTCTCGCAATTGCGGTTAGGACAGCGGGAGAACAGTTCGGCCGATCATGTCTTGATTCTCGATACCTCGTCCTGGATGGCGGCGCGCACGGGACGGACCACGATGATGGAACAGGCGCGGGCCATGGCGCTTGACTACGCCAAGGCCTTGCCGGCTGCGGATCGCATCATGGTCATGTACGCCGATGCCCTCGCCACTCCCGTTACCGCCTTTGAAACGGACCGGAAGAAAGTGGAAGCGGCTTTGCGAAACGCCCGGCCGGGGGACGCGGCGCTGGATCTGGGGCAAGCCTTGGAATTTGCGCGCCGGCTGCAGGCACGCAGTGCCAAGCGTCCGGGTGAGATTGCCTTTGCGGGGTCGGCTCGAACCTCGGCGATGGATCAGGCTTTGGCGCCGCCGCCGAACCTGCGACTCCTCGAGGTCAAGGCCGTGCCGGAGAATGTGGGCCTGCGCAAGATCGGGCTCCGGCATTCCAACTCGGAGGCTGACCTCTGGCAGATCTATGTTTCGCTGAAGAATTACGGACGCCAGGATCGAGACACGGATCTGGCGCTGAACTTTGCCGGCGCACCGGTGGGATCGAAGCGCATGCGGATCAAGGCGGGCACAGAAGTGGAAGCGGCGTTTTCGTACCGCACCCGCGTGGCCGGGCCGCTCACCACCGAACTACGTGCAACCGGTGACACTTTCGCGGCCGACGACATGGCCACCTTGGAATTGCCAGCGCTGCCGGAGGTGCCGGTAACCGTGTGCTCTCCGGAACCGATGCTCTTGCGCGCGCTGATTGAATCGCATCCGAGCATTCGCGCGACCTACCGGCTGCCGGGACAATGCCTGGGTCCGGTCAAGGAAGGCATCGTGGTGCTGGACCGGTTCACGCCGCCTTGGAAGGCTGAGACGCCCGCGCTCTATATTGAGCCGTCGGGTGCGGCGTCGCCGGTGCCGGTTCGCGCGCCGGGTACCAACGTAACCTTGGAGCGATGGGACATCACGCATCCTGTCGGCGCCGGCTTGCAGGCGCGAGGGATCACGCTGGCATCCACGCAGATTTTCGCCCCGGCGGCAGGAGACCGCGTGGTGGCCGAGTCATCCGGCGGACCGGTGGTGGTGGGGCGCGACGGGACGCACAAGATCGTGGCGATGGGTTTCCATCCGATGCGCTCGGCCATGCGCTATGAATTGTCGACACCACTGTTGTTTGCCAACATTTTGCATTGGATGGCGCCGCAAAGTTTCAGAAGCTGGGAACTCTTCGCTGGCAGCGTGGGCACGGTGAGCGTACCGCTCGATAGCGAAGGGGACGGTGCGACGGCGCAGGTCCTGGCCTCGGACTCGCGTGCCCTGCCCTTCACCGTGCAAGGCAAGACGCTGCGATTTTTCGCCGGCCGGCCGGGCACGGTCCGAGTGATTTCGGGCAGCCGCGAGCAAGTGCATTCGCTCACTTTGCCGGCCGTAGCCGATGGCGTCTGGGAAGCACCGTCCGGAGTACGGCGGGGAGTGCCCAGAGCGGTGCCGGAGCGGGGCGGCGCGCGCGACATCTGGTATTGGTTGGCGTTACTGGGCGGCTTAGGGCTGCTGGCGGAGTGGTTGCTGTTTGCCCCGCTCCGGCGGGCGGCCCGCCCCAGTGAAGTGGCCGTGGAGCCAACGGATGAGCCACTACGGAGGGCCTCATGAGCTTTGACCGGGCCTGGGTGTTGTTGCTGGCGCCGATGCCGTTCATCTGGCTGGCTCTCACCTGGAAGCGCACCGAACGTCGCTGGGGCTTGGGCCTGAAGGCATTCGCGCTGCTGGCGGTAATCCTGGCCTTGGCCGAACCACGGCTCGATACGTTTGAAACAAAAGTGGGCGCAGTTGTTCTGGTAGATACCTCGGCCAGCATCTCGGCCCAGGACCTGACCAAGGCGGCCTCCATTGTCGGATCGCTGGAATCGGCACGCGGCCGGCACTGGGTGCGAGTGATGCCGTTCGCCCGGGAGCCGCGTGATCTCTCCACCGAGGAGACGGCCAAAGGGCTGCAATTTCTGCGGACTGGCGGCGAGGGCGGGCGGAGCACGGACCTCGAAGCGGCGATTCGCGACGCGGCGGGTTCGATTCCGGCAGGCATGGTTCCGCGGGTCGTGCTGCTGTCTGATGGCAAGGAGAATCGAGGCAGCGCCACGCGCGCCGCCTGGCAGGCGCAACAACAGGGCATTCCGGTAGATACCTTCACCCTGGACGGGCGGCCGAAACCTTTGCTGCGATTGGAATCGGTGGCTGCGCCGAGCACGGTCTTTACCGGCGAGCGGTTTCCGATCGATCTGGTGGTAAGCACGCCGCGCGCTACCAAAGCCAGCGTGGAACTGAGCGCCGAGGGCAAGTCGCTGGGTCAGCAGGAACTGGAGTTGGCAGCCGGCCAAAGCCGTGTGCGCCTGCATGCCAGTCTCGGCATTAGCGGCGCGGTGGAGTTGCAGGGCCGGCTCGCCTCAGCCGATCTGGGCGAGGTGCGCTTCACCCAGGCTGTCACGTTGCGGCGCCCGCGCTTGCTGTATCTTTCGCAAGACCCCCCGGGTTCGGAGGTGCACTTGCTCAATGTCTTGAAGGCCTCGCAATTCGAGGTGGAGCAGTCCGGAGCGGTACCGCTCAAGCCAGTCGATTCCTATCAGGCCGTCGTGTTGAACAACTGGGATCTGGAGGCATTGCCCTCGGGGTTCAAGGCCGATCTCGAGACATTCGTGCAGCAGGGCGGCGGGGTGTTGGTGATCGGCGGCGAGAAGAACGTCTATG
The DNA here is from genome assembly GCA_043730365.1 of Acidobacteriota bacterium. Lineage (GTDB taxonomy): Bacteria > Acidobacteriota > Terriglobia > Bryobacterales > Bryobacteraceae > VFZP01. The sequence goes on from JAYTKJ010000798.1 coordinate 10,023, forward strand.
TGGAGAATAAGACCATCGAGGACGCGATGGACAGGTTGCTGCCGGCCAAACTGGCGCCGCCGCGCTCTCCCGAAGGAACACTCGTCATATTGATCGTCGACAAATCGTCTTCCATGGAAGGCAAGAAGATGGAGCTCGCGCGGTTGGCGTCAATCGGGGTAGTGGAGAATCTGCGGGCGATCGATCAGGTGGGCGTACTCATCTTCGATAATTCGTTCCAGTGGGCGATTCCGATCCGGAAGGCCGAAGACCGGCCCCTCATGAAGCGGCTGATTGCCGGCATCACCCCGGACGGCGGAACTCAAATCGCGCCCGCGCTGGCCGAAGCCTATCGCAAAGCGGTGCCGGTGCAAGCCACGTTCAAACACATCGTGCTGCTGACGGATGGAATTTCCGAGGAAGGCGACAGCCTCGCGCTTTCCAAAGAGGCGTCGCAGCAAAAGGTGACGATCTCCACCGTGGGTCTGGGCCAGGACGTCAATCGTGCGTACCTGGAAAAAATCGCCGTCAACGCCAAGGGACGGGCGCACTTTCTGACTGACCCTTCGGGCCTGGAACAAATCCTGCTGCGAGACGTGATGGAACATACCGGCACCACGGCGATTGAAAAGCCGCTGTCGCCGCAGGTGCTGAAGCGCGCCGAGATTCTGGACGGTGTGGGCATGGAGACCGCGCCGGCGCTGAAGGGCTACGTGCGATTTATTTCCAAACCTTCGTCGGACGTGGTGCTGGGCATGGAACAGAAAGATCCGCTGCTGGTGCGATGGCAATATGGATTGGGCCGGGCCGCGGTGTTTACTTCGGACGCCAAAGCGCGGTGGGCAGCCGATTGGGTGGCATGGAAGGGGTTCGACCGGTTCTGGGCCAACGTGTTTCGCGACCTCCTGCCGCACTCGCAGCCCGTGGATGCGACGCTGCAATTCGATCAGACCAGCGGCGAGTTGATCGCCGAGTATCGGCTGTCGCCGCACGTACCGGAGCCACCTCGGATTCCCGACATCTTCGTGGTGGGGCCGGGCAGTTTCCGGAAACCGATGGCGGTGAAAAAAGTGGCGCAAGGATCGTATCGCGGCGCGGTCGCCCTGGGTGGACAACGGGGTTTGTTCCGCGTACGGCCGCTGGAGGAATCTCGCGCATTTCCTGAAATTGGCTTCTACCGGCAGGAAGAAGAGATGACGGACTATGGCTCCGATCCGGAGTTGCTCAAACGCATCTCCAGCTTCACCGGAGGGCGCTTTCAGCCTTCGGCCAAGCAGGTGTTCGACGC
>JAYTKJ010000799.1:0-6027 GCA_043730365.1 Acidobacteriota bacterium
TACCCAGTAAATCCTTCTTTGCGATTCGCCGCAACCTCCTCAATTACTTCTAGTTGCCTGCATTTTTCTGCCTGCTCGAGGGGGGAACTTCGGTCTAGACGAAGCGAGCGAGTGCGCGGCCGATGGCGAGGAGTTGCTCGGTCTCCTCCGCCGTGAACGTGCGCGCGGCGCGGTTGGCTACGCCGAGCACCCCCGCTACCGTCGTCGCGCCATCGCCGCCCAGTAACATCGGTAAGGCGATGGCGCCTTCGACTCCCGTCGCGCGCGCTCCCGGCCGCACGTCGCCGCTGGTATCCGTCTGGATATTGCAGATGCTGACGGGCTCACGGCGTTCGGCCGCCAAGCCCGCCATGCCTTTCCCGACCGGCACGACGCGCACGATCTCAACCACGTGAGGCGGAATGCCCGCGCTGGCCGCGCGCAAGTGCAATTGCCCGTCGTCGGCGCCCATCACGTGGAGTGTGCCGCTGTCGGCCTTCATGTACGCGATCACGTGGGCCAGAGCGCCGCTCCAGTCCCCCGCCTTGGCCAATGATTCGATCTCGCTGAGAAGAGGTTCGATCGTCGTCGTCATCGTTACGCCAGCAGTTCTTTCACTACGTTACCGTGGACATCGGTGAGCCGCATGTCGCGGCCCGAATACGGGAAGGTCAGGCGCTTGTGGTCCATGCCCAGCAAGTGCAGCATGGTGGCGTGCAAGTCATGCATGTGGACTTTGTTCTCCACCGCGAAGTAGCCGAATTCATCGGTGGCGCCGTGGACAACGCCGCCCTTTACGCCGCCACCTGCCATCCACATCGTGAAGCCGAAAGGATTGTGATCGCGACCCACCACGCTGACATAGCCGCCGTCGGGAAACTGCGCGCACGGTGTGCGGCCGAACTCGCCGCCCCAGATTACGAGCGTATCTTTAAGCAGCCCGGTCGACTTCAGATCCTTCAGCAGCGCGGCGATGGGTTGGTCTGTCGACTTGGCATTCAAGCGATGGCCGGGCTCAAGCGCTGAGTGCTGATCCCAGCGGTCCAGCCCCTTACGTGCCGGCGTGAGCAGTTCCACGAAGCGCACGCCTCGCTCCACCAAGCGCCGCGCCAACAGGCACTCGCGGCCAAACTCGTCAGTAGGTTCGGCGCCGATACCGTACATCTTCTTGGTGGCGCCGCTTTCCTTCGATAGATCCAGCAGATCCGGCACCGCGCTCTGCATGCGATAGGCCAATTCGTAGTTAGCGATGGTGGCCTCGATCTCGCTCACTTGTCCGAAGCGCTCCAGCACTCCGCGATTGAGTTTACGCAGCAGCGCTAGACGCTCAAGTTGCGCCGTACCCTCTTCCGAGGCGGGCGGCTCAAGATCGGCAATCGGGTGCTCGCCTTTGCGGAACAACGTGCCCTGATAGCTGGCCGGCAGGAACCCGCTGCCAAAGCAATCCATGCCGCCGGGTGGAATCAAGCCGCTTTCGAGAACCACGAAACCCGGAAGATTTTCACTGACGCTGCCGAGCCCATAGTTCACCCACGCGCCCATGCTTGGGCGGCCCTGGAAGCCGGAGCCGGAGTGAATGAAGTAGTTGGCGGCGGTGTGCTCGGAGTGATCGGCCACCATCGAGCGGATGATCGCCAGATCGTCCACACATTCGGCCACGTGCGGGAACAACTCGCTCACCCAGGCGCCGCTCTGACCGTATTGCTTGAACTGAAACGGCGAGGCGTAGATCTTGTCACTAATGTTGAAGACCGTAGTCGGCGGGCGGAACGGCAGCGGCTGGCCGTTGTCGCGGGTGAGGCGCGGCTTGGGATCGAAGGTGTCGATCTGCGATGGGCCTCCGTCCATGAACAGAAAAATCACGGCCTTCGCTTTAGCGGAAAAATGTGGAGCGCCAGTGGCCGCTGATGCGCCCGAGGATGCCAGCATGTTGAGCAACGCTATGCCGCCAAAGCCGTTGGCGGAGCGGCACAACATCTCACGCCGCGACAGGTTTCTATTGGACATAGATGAACTCCGCGGAATTGAAAAGCACCTTGGCCAGTTCGCCCCAGCCGGCTGGCGCGGGGTGCTTGTCCAGGAACGCCGTGGCCTCCGCCTGCTCCCAGGCTTCCGGTTCGCGCACGAAGGCTCGCCGATACATCTCGGCCACGCCTTGCTCGAGCGACATGCCGCTTTGCGCAATCGTTCGTCCCCACGCCGAGGCGAGTTCAGCCACCAGTTCGTTGTTCATCATCAAGAGCGCTTGCGAGGGCACGGTGGATACGCTGCGCGCGCCGATGGTGGAGATGGGCAGCGGATAGTCAAAGGCGAGAAACATCGGGGTCAGGAAGTTGCGGCGCACCTGGATATAGATGCTGCGCCGGCCCTGGCCATCCAGCGGCCCGGACTGCGGTTTGCCGCGCCCGTCCTGATACCTGCTGATGTGCGGAACGATGCTGGGGCCGTAGGGCGTGGGATCGAGCCGGTCGCTGATCGATAGCATCGCATCGCGGATTGCTTCGCCTTCGAGGCGCCGCACCGGCATGTAGGAAAGCAGATCGTTGCGCGCATCGGCGGCCACGGGCTTCGGGCGGCTCTCCATGCGATAGGCGCTCGACAGCACCATCTGCCTGTGCAGTTTCTTGACGCTCCACCCGGACTCGACAAAAGAATTCGCCAACCAATCAAGCAATTCCGGATGTGAGGGCCGCTGGCCGGTTTTGCCGAAATTGTCCGGCGTGCGCGCTAACCCCTGCCCGAAATGATGTTGCCAGATACGGTTCACCATCACGCGGGCGGTGAGCGATCGCGCAGGGCCAGTCATCCACTGCGCCAGCTCCAGGCGGCCCGAGGAATGAGCGTTGAACACGCGCGGCCCGTCGGCGACAACCTGCAGGACGCCGCGCGGAACGTCTTCGCCGAGATTGGTGTGGCTGCCGCGAATATGCAGCTTCACGTTGTGAGGATTCTCGTCGCGCGCCATCATGGCCCAGGTGGATGAGGGCAGCGCGATCTTGTTCAGCGCCCACTTCTCCTCGGAGAATTCCTCGGCTGGCGGCTGTTCATTGTCGGAGATCAGAATCTTGTCCACGGCGAGATAGCCATCGAGCGCGCGATCCACGATTTCGATGGAGCAGGTGCGGCCAATCTCCTTCGTCATGCGGCTCGAGCGCCACTCCCAGCCTTCTTTACCGGTCGGATAGAAATTGATGCTCTTGTGCTCGTCAGCGACCACGGTGACGCGGATGTCGTCCTTCTGCTTCCCCTCCAGCTTGGTTCCGCGCATGCGGATATGCACCCATAATTTGGGCATCTTGAACTTGGTCGACGTCAGCGACCCCACGGCGCTCAACGTGCCGGTCTGCGCCGAGTTGACCATGCCCTGAGCGGGCTGCGGCCCAAAAGCCTGGCCGGCGATCATCCATTTGTCGAAGTATTTCCCGGTGAAGTCCTCGAACAAATCGTCGCCCGGGCGCGGCTGCCACGGATCGATACGGCGGGCTCGCACCGGGTCCAGGGCCGCAGCCATGTTGACGATCTCAGCGCGTCGCGCCGGCGAGTCCAATACCTGCTCCTGGATAACGGTGCTGTGCATGATGCCGGCCATCGCGTAGTAGTCGGCCGTGGGGATGGGATCAAACTTGTGGTCGTGGCATCGGGCGCAAGAGACGGTGAGGCCGAGAAAAGTCTTGGAGATCACATCGATCTGATTGTCCACCTGGTCTGCTCGCGACTTGCCTGAATCGGTGGCGCTGTTAAGCACCTCACCAAACCAGTAGATACCAGTGCCAATGGGGGACTCGATGTAGGCGCCATCCGCGGAAACCCGAGGATTGGAGACAAACACCACCTGGTCCCCGGCAATTTGCTCCATGACGAAGCGGTCGTACGGCAGATCCTGATTGAAGGCGCGAATCACGTAGTCGCGATACCGCCAGGCGTCTTGCTTCGTGTTGTCGAATTCGTGCCCGTTGGTTTCGGCGAAGCGCATTAGATCCAGCCAATGCCGGCCCCAGCGTTCACCGTAGTGTGGAGAGCGCAGCAAGCGGTCCACCACTTTCTCATGAGCTTCAGCGGAGGCATCGCTCAGAAACGAATCCACCTCCTCGCGCGTTGGCGGCAGGCCCGTCAGATCGAACGTCACGCGGCGTAGCCAAATCCGTTTCGAGGCTTCGGCAGCCGGCTTGAGTTGCTTCTCTTCGAGCCGCGCCAGCAGAAATCGATCGATCGGTTGCCGTGGCCAGGAGGTATCGCGCACCGCCGGGGGCTCTTCTTTTCGCAGCGGGCGAAACGCCCAATAGTCGCGCGCCTTCTGCCAGTCGATCGAACGCGGGGCCGGTGACGCGGCAGCTGCGGCGGGTTCGCGATCCGCCGGCGCAGGCGAGCCCATCTCCGCCCAGCGGCGGAAATCGGCAATCACCTCGTCCGGAAGCTTACCGGTGGGCGGCATCTTGAGGTTGAGGCTCTGATATCCCACCGCTTCCAGCAAACGCCGATTGGACAAGCCCGCGCGCAAGTCCAGACGCAGACCAGCCATCGGCTCTTTCACCGACGCGCTGTGGCACGAGTAGCACTTGGCGGCCAGCACGGGCCGGATCTTCTTCTCGAAGAATTCCTCGCCCGCGTCGGCCGCCAGTATCGGAGTGAGCAGCAAGGTCAGAGTCGGTATTGACAGACGGACCATCGCTCACCATGATACTCAAGCGCTCTTGATTTCGAAAATCGCCTCCACCTCGACAGCCACGCCAGTAGGCAGCGAGGCGAAGCCCAGCGCGCTGCGGGCGTGAAAGCCATCGCCATCTTTGCCGAAGATCTCGTGGAACAAGTCCGAAGCGCCGTTGATCACCAGGTGCTGTTCAATGAAGTCCGGCGCCGAATTGACGCAGCCGAGCAGCTTGATCACGCGCAGCCCGTCGAGCGTGCCGTGCGCATCCCAGACCGAGCGCAGAATCTTCACGGCGCACTCGCGTGCCGCCGCGCGACCCTGTTCAGTGGTAAGGCCAGCGCCCAGCTTGCCCTTCATGTCGCTGACGTGTCCGGAGCTAATGAGCTGGTTGCCGGAACGAATGCAAAGGTTCAAATAGCCCGGCGCCTGTTTCTTGAACTCGAGGCCGAGGCTTTCCGCTTTCTGTTGAGGGGTCATCTCCTCTATTAGAAAACGAGTCGCACCATGAATTGGAACTGGCGGGAATTCCCAAAGCCGGTGGCGCTGGAGTTGGCGGGTGTGCGGATCAGTCCGAAGTCGCCGCGCGAGAGATTGCTTTGCGGGTTGCCAAACTGCGCGACGTTGAAGAGATTGAATGCTTCCGCGCGGAAATCCAGGCTGGCGTGCTCGGTGACGCGAGTCAACTTGCTCAACGCGACGTCGGCCTGCCAGAGTCCAGGGCCGCGCAGTGTGTTGCGGCCGAGGTTGCCCCAGGTGTTGCTGGCGGGCGCGGAGAAGGCCGCCGGGTTGATCCAGGCTTCACCTTTGATTTGCCCGGCACTGGGAATGGGCGAGACCCCGGGGACGACATTTGGCCGCTGGCCGCGCGCGTTGCCGTCCGGAACCGCGGCCGATGAGCGCTCGAGCGTAGGAGTGACCGGGCGCCCGCCGCGCGCGGTGAACAAACCGCTGGCGCTCCAACCACCCCAACGCTTGCCACGTGCAAACGGCAGTTCATAAATGGAATTCACGGTCAACGTATGGCGAATGTCGAAATCGGCATTGCCCCGTTCACAGCGGCGGCAGGAGGCGATCATCCGTTCAACGCCATCACCCGATCCGGCGTTGTCATCGATCGCGTGGGACCACATATACTGCGTCTGCCAGAGCCAGCCTTTCACGAAGCTTCGCTGCAGCGACATCTGCAAGCCGTGGAATGTGCTCTGGCCTGAATAGCCCTTCTCGTCGATGTCGCTAAACGAGGGCAGGGGGCGCACCTTGGTGACGACGTCAATCAGATTCTGGCGCGTCCGGTTGAATTGATGCATGCCGCGATTGCCCACGTAGCCAACCTGCGCCACCATTGCCAGCGGCAACTCGTGCTGAACGGTGAAGTTCCACTGCTGGCTGTACATGTCCTG
>JAYTKJ010000800.1:0-2795 GCA_043730365.1 Acidobacteriota bacterium
CGATCATGGCGCCGCAGTCGTAGAGTTGTCGCCGGATGGCGACAGTAAGTTCAGCACGCGCGTGGTCTGGCAGAACAAGAAAATGAAGACTAAGTTTAATGATTCGGTGCTGTATCAGGGCCACATCTACGGGCTGGACGAAGGTATACTGGCCTGCATTGACGTTGAGACCGGCGCGCAAAAGTGGAAGGGCGGCCGTTATGGCTACGGCCAGATTCTACTGGCGTCGGGTCATCTGGTGGTGCTCTCCGAACAGGGCGAACTGGCGCTGGTGAAGGCGGACCCGGCGGGCTACAAAGAACTGGCGAAGTTCGAGGCCATCAGCGGCAAGACGTGGAACAATCCCGCCATCTCCGGCGGCGTGCTGCTGGTGCGCAACACCGAGGAGATGGCGGCATTTCGATTGGGAAGATAGCGGCCTCCAGGTTATGCTAAGTGGTGTCCCCGGAACATGAAAAACACTAGGAGTTCAAAGACCGAGCCGATGAGAATTGACAGGGAAATGAAGCGGCGCACGTCCGATTCGCCAGCCATGCTTTTTCCCGAATTGTCTGAGCACACGTGGCGCACGGCCGATATGGTTCACCGTGAACATTCTCCGAAACGCCTTTCGGCAAGCCTGTCCAGCCTCGAACTCTGTGCTGGCGCCGGCGGGCAAGCCTTAGGCTACGAACTGGCCGGGATCGGGCACGCCGCGCTGATCGAAATCGATCCGCACGCCTGCAATACACTCCGGCTGAATCGGCCCGATTGGCAGGTCTTTGAACGAGACCTCAATCTGTTCGACGGAGCTGCTTTTAAGGGTGTCGACATCATTTCGGGCGGATTGCCCTGCCCGCCGTTCTCGATTGCAGGCAAGCAGCTAGGTGAGAATGATGAGAGGAATCTATTCCCAGCAATGTTCCGGCTGGTTGATCAAATCCGGCCCAAAGCGGTTCAGATCGAGAACGTGAGGGGCATCCTCGATCCGGTATTTCTTGACTACCGGCGATACGTCGAATTGGAGCTGAAGAAATTGGGCTACCAGACCGGCTGGAAACTAATGCACGCTTCGGATTTTGGAGTGTCGCAACTGAGACCGCGGGTTGCATTGGTAGCCCTTCAGAGGCAATACGCCAGCAGCTTCGAGTGGCCAGCGAAGGTAGGCGTCACGCCACCAGCCGTAGGCGCAGTGCTCGCCGATCTCATGGCTTCCACCGGATGGCTTGGCGCGGAGCAGTGGAGCAAAATGGCCAGCCAGATCGCGCCCACCATTGTGGGCGGATCCCACAAACATGGCGGACCGGATCTCGGCCCGACACGAGCGAGACAAGCCTGGGCAGCGTTGGGCGTGGACGGCCTCGGTATTGCCAACGAACCTCCGGGTCCGGAATTCGCCGGACTGCCACGGCTGACCATAAGAATGGTGGCCAGACTGCAAGGATTCCCGGACGACTGGGTTTTCACCGGCGGGAAGACTGCGGCCTATCGGCAGGTGGGGAATGCATTTCCTCCTCCCTTTGCTTCAGCGGTGGCAAGCAGTATCAAGCGCTGTTTGACGCGGGCGCGCTTGGTCCGGGCCGTGGGATAATTTCGGGGATGGCTGGACGATCTGGTAGCGGCTCCCGCGCCCGTCTTCGCGCATTCATCCTTGCGAACATCGGCACCGTGCTCGATTCGAGCCAGCTACAGTCCGCCTCCGGCAACGCCAGCGAGTGGGCGCGCCGCGTTCGCGAGTTGAGGACGGAAGAGGGGTATCAGATACTCACTCACAACGACCGGAGCGACCTTAAGCCAGGACAGTACTTGTTGGTGGACCCCAAACCCATTCCGGCTTTCGCGCGCGGAATTTCGAAAGAGACCAGGGCAATTGTTCTGGATCGGAATGGATTCACCTGCCAGATGTGTGGCGCTGTCGCCGGCGAAATGCACCCTTTCGATCCTGGCCGCAAGACCCGGCTGCAAATAGGCCATGTCGTTGACAAGTCGATGGGCGGAGCCGACGAGCCCTCGAACCTCCGGGCGATCTGCTCGGTTTGCAACGAAGGCGCTAGGAATTTGACCTCCGACCGGCCTTCGCTGCAAAAATTACTCATTCAAACGAGGCGGGCCACCGGAGGGGATCAATTGGAAGTCCTACGCTGGCTGGTCCGGAAGTTCCCCGAGCAGGCAGCGGAGATGCTCAAATAACGCTATTGGCCGGAGACCGATTGGACACCATCAGCCCCCAACGCCGAAGTGAGAACATGCGGATGATCAAGAGCCGCGATACCTCTCCGGAAATGACCGTGCGCAGACTGGTCCACGGCATGGGCTTCCGCTACCGTCTACATCACCCTGGCTTGCCCGGTAAGCCTGATTTGGTCTTTCCGCGGCTCGGCAGTGTCATTGACGTCCGTGGGTGTTTCTGGCACCAGCACAGGGGTTGCATCGATTCTCATATCCCAAGATCCCGTAGCGACTACTGGAAACCGAAGTTACTCGGGAACAAACGGCGGGACTCAAAGAACGCCAAGTTGCTTCGGGCGGCCGGTTGGCGCTTGCTCATTGTTTGGGCCTGTCAAACCGAAGGCACAAAGAGAATTGAGCTACTGGCCAACCGGCTCAGGAAGTTCCTGGAAGCGCCGCGCGATTGAGGTTCGACGGCGTCTCGACGAACTCATTTTCGCCGGGGCGCGATGTTGGCCGGGCACGCCGAATTCACGCTATTGATGTCAGGGTAATTGATTAGCGACCCAGCCGACCCCTGGGGAGGTTTCAGTAGCGGCGGAGCTTGGGCGGTCTGAGGTGGATTGAACAAATAGCACTGGAAATGT
>JAYTKJ010000801.1:0-1709 GCA_043730365.1 Acidobacteriota bacterium
GTAGGCTGGCTGACGTTTGCCTTCCGGTTCATCCATCTGCCGATCGGTATCTTCGGTGTAGCCATTGCGTCGGCCACCGTGCCGGCGATCACGCGGAGCCTCGCCTCGGGCAACCACGACGAGTTCCGCCGGACCTTGTCGCGCTCACTCGGTGTGGTTCTGCTGATGACCGTGCCAAGTTCGATCGGTCTTTATGCGCTAGGCCCTGACATCGTACGGATGGTGTATCAGCATGGCCGCTTCACCGCCTACGATACGCAGCAGACGGCGTTTGCCATGAGTTGCTATGCGATCGGTCTTGTTGGGTACGCGGGCGCGAAAGTGTTGACGCCGGCCTTCTACGCTCTGAAGGATTCACGGACGCCGATGTTACTCGGGCTGTTTTCAATCATCGTGAACTACGCCGCGGCATCGGCCACCATTCGTTTCACCAAGCTCGGCCATGCCGGGCTCGCGCTCACCACCTCCACCGTGGCGATCTTCAGTTTCGTGGGGCTGTTTTGGATCTTGCGTAACCGTGTGGGTGGCATCCATGGCAGCGAGTTATTCACTTCTACTGGCCGTATCTTCCTGGCCGCCCTGGGCATGGGCGCGGCGCTGACACTGATGGTGGTGGGATTGGAACGTGCCTTGGGATACGGGTTTTGGGCCAGTGTAGTGCGAACGTCGCTGTGTATCCCGGCCGGCGCCGCCGTATTCTATTTGGCGTGCCGAGCCCTGCGTGTGGCCGATCTGGACCTGGCACTCTCAGGAGTACTGGCCCCCTTGCAACGTTGGCTTCCCGGCCTGCGTGGTACAGTTATGTAAGCCAATGCTCGCTGATTTGGAGTTGATCGTACAGATGCAGCGGCTCGACCTTCGAGCCAACGAACTGCGAAAAGAGATTGCCCTGCTGCCCAAGCAGATTGCGGAGATCGAAAAGGCCCTCGTGGCCCATGCTCGCAAGCTGGACGCGGACCGGGCTCTGCTTACCGGCAATTTGAAGGAACGCAAACAGAAGGACCTGGACATCCAGACCCAGCAGGCCAAGATGGCCAAGTTGCGCGATCAGATGACCGCCGCCAAGACCAACGAACAATTCAAGGCCTTTCAAAACGAGATCGATTATTGCGAGGCGGAAATCAAGAAGCACGAAACTCGTGTGATTGAGCTCATGGAACTGAGTGAACCGCTCGCGATCAATGTGAAGGCTGCCGAAGCGGCGCTGGCACAGGAAAAGATCGTGGTGAATCGTCAGAAGGCCGAGGCGCTCAGCCGCACAGCGGTGGACCAGAAAGCGCTCGATGAGATCATGGTCGAACGTCAGGGCCTCTCTGGCGGCGTGACCAAGCCAACGTTGGCCATGTTTGAGCGGCTCTCCACGAAGTTCAACGGTAACGCGATATCGGACGCCACCAAGGGACGCTGCAGCGCGTGCCATTTGGAAGTCCGCCCGCAGTTGTTCCAGGACCTCCGGCGCGGCGACAAAATGTTCCGCTGCGAAAATTGCGGTCGGATCCTCCACTACAATCCGCCCATGGCGGTGGACCCGGAAACCGGCGCCGCCGTTGCCGTGTTCAATGCCAATGGCTCGCGCGTAGACATGTCCTAGGCGCGCGCCCGCACCCCCTGCAGCATTTTCTCATCGAACGATGAGCCTAAAGGATTGCGATGGTGAGCGGAGCTCCTTTCTTTGGGTTTGAGTTCGAAATTGAATGGTATCGTCGCCG
>JAYTKJ010000802.1:0-13911 GCA_043730365.1 Acidobacteriota bacterium
CGGTAGTCGGGCCGGAGAGCAGCGGGGCTCCTAAGGCGGTGTTGAAGGAAACCGAGGCGTCCACTTGCGCGGGGCCGACGATGGAAGTGGTGGCAGCCCTGATATTGACCACGTGGAATGTCCGAAAAGCCGAGAGTCCCGGTTGAACCACCGGTACACCGAAGAAGGTAATCACGCTCGGGCTGGTGAGTACACCCTGAAATACGTTGCGGTTTTCGTTAGCGCCATTGCCAAGCGGCTGGCCAATCACGAAGGGGCAGGATATGGCGGTGCAAGGGAACTGATTCCCGGGCGCCGGATCGTCAATCAGGAGGAGCGCCTCTGTAAGGGTACCGAGATTGTTGGAGCCGAGTATCCGGCTGGTGACGGGCACCAAGAGAGAAACGGCAACGTTCGCGGTGGGGGCCGTTCCGCCGGTGGGTACTATGCCACCGGTGCACGAGATACCCACGTCACCGACCCGTTCGGCTATTCCCCCAAACCGCGCGGGCCGAGGGAAGCCGCTGACCACAGAACAGCTGAGGGGGAACGATTGGGACTGCGCGGACGCTGCAGCAGCGAGGAACACCGTCAATAATGCGAATCGGTTAGCCATTCTATTCTCCTCCAACGGGAAACGCAGCGCCATTCGAAATGAGCAAGCCTAAACTTGGCGGAGGCACCATACGATCCTAATAGTATATAGTCATGAGTAGCCTTCAGCATGAGCCTTAGAGGTTTTGTTTCAGTGGCTTGGTTTGCCTCAGCCGCCGCACTGAGTGCTCAAACCACGCAGGGACTGATCGGTGGCAGGGTTCGAAACATCGTCACTGCCGCTCCGGTCTCTGGCGCTACGATCCTCTATCAGAGTCTCGCCACCAACACTCGAGGTACCGTACTGACTGGGCGAGACGGGTACTATAACTGTCCTCTGTTGCCTCCTGGCAAGTACCGGATTCGGGCCAGCGCCGGTGAAGGTTTTCAGGCGCAGGAAGTCCAGGAACTGGCACTACCGGTGGCCGCCAGGCTGGAAGTGAATTTCGAATTGCGCCCGGCCGCGGATGTATTCGGCGCCGGGGGCTACCGCAACGTGCTGCTCCCGCACAGCCAGACGATCGTCACATTTTTCGGGCCGGATGTCGACACCAGCCGGTCCGCTTCCTTCGAGGCTGTGCGTAGTAGCCGGGGAGCGCTGGAGACCAGCCAGTCCGGTGTGATTGAACCGGCGCAGGTGACGGGATTGCCGCTTGGCGGCCGCGACCTTTACACGATGCTGCTCACGCAGCCGGGAGTCTCGGCCGACGCCGCGACGTCACGGGGGCTGGGTCTGAGTGTCAATGGCCAGCGGCCCACGTCGGCGAATTTTCTGCTCGACGGGTTGGAGAACAACAACTACACGACTTCAGGGCCGATGACGGTGGTGGCTCCTGAAGCGATGCAGGAGTATCGGATTTCGACGAACAATTTCTCAGCCGAGTATGGGCGCGCGTCCGGGTTCATCGCCAACGCGGTGACGAAATCGGGGGGCAATCGTTGGCATGGAACCGGCTATCTCAATTTCCGCGATGCCGCGCTCAACGCCAATGAGTTTCAGTTTAACGCGGTGGGGCTCGCCAAGGCGCCATTGCGCGAGTGGCAGCCGGGGGGACAGGCGGGCGGACCGCTCCGGGCGGACCGGCTGTTCACATCGGCGGCGATCGAGTTACTCGACAACAAGAGTACGTCACCGCAGCCGCTGACGCTGTCAGTTCCAACCAGCGCCTTTGACCGTCTGTTCCCGTTTGCCGGACCGGTGGCCAAGCGGCTGATGAGCCAGTTTGCCAGGCCGGTGGTGGCCGAGACGCGTAACGCGACGGGCTTGATCACGCTTTCGCCGCCCCTGAACCAACGGCGATGGCTGGCGCTGGAGCGGGTGGATTGGCTCCCGAACCAGGGACGGCAGCGCTTGATGGGACGGCTGTCGGTGCAGCGCGTCGATCGCCCAGACTTCATCTGGTCACCCTACCCGGATTTTTCGAGCGGACTTGAGCAACAGCACGAGGCGATCGCTGTCACCTACCAAAGGAATCACCGGCCCGGGCTGGCAAGCGAGTGGCGGGGCGGCTGGAGCCAGGACCGGTTGGGATGGGAACGGGCACATCCGGAGATTCCTACGCTGCTGTCGTCTGATGGCACGGCGCTGCCGGGTTCACCGGCTTCTTATGGGTATCGCAACCGGAACCGGACGGTTGAATTGGCCGGGAGCGTGCTATGGACTCGCGGCCGGCACGTGGCAAAATTCGGGGGCGGCGCGTTGCTGCGAACTCTCGAGGGCGGGCTCACGTTCGGGCGAGATGGGCTGGCGGTCTTCCCATCGCTGCTGGAATTTGTGGCTGACCAGCCTTCGTTCTATTCGGTTTCGGTGGCACGGCAGAGTCTTCCGGCGTATGCCACGGTTCCCAGCTTCGACCGTGGCTATCAATATCGTCAGTTTCATCTCTTCGCACAGGATACTTTGAAGGTGACGCCGCGACTGGTGCTGAACCTGGGAATTCGCTATGAGGCGTTGGGCAGCCCCCGCAACACGGGTGCGGTTAAGGATGCGTTGGTGCGGCTCGGCCCTGGTACTAACTTCGGTGAGCGGTTGGCGGGTTCGGCTCTTGCTTTCGGCGGAGCGGGTGGAGAACAGACTCTCTTTACTACCGGGTCAGGAAATGTCGCCGGGCGATTCGGGCTGTCCTACGCGCTACGGGCGAATGGCGGAACCCTCCTGCGGGCTGCCTTCGGAACTTTCTACGATCGCCCCTACGACAACCTTTGGCGCAATACGGCTAACAACAGCTTCACGCTGGCGAGGTTCTTTGTAGATTTTGGAGAGCGTCTAAACTACCTGCAATCGCCCCAGGCGCTGGTGGCCGGATTTCGTAATCAGGCGGTCGACACACGATTCCCCAACTTGATCTTCGTCGATCCGGGACTGCGCAGTGGTTACAGCCAGAGCTACTTGTTTGGGATCCAGCACGAGTTAACGAGTAACTGGACCGCGAGCGCTCATGCGTTGGGGTCGCTGTCGCGGCGCCTGCTGACCAGCGACATCGTGAACCGGGACTTCAGCGTCCGCACGGGTAGCGGTAACTTCACCGGCAGGTTCAACCCGGCTCTGCCGGAGATATCCTACCTGGGCAGCCAGGGTTCGGCAAACTATCATTCATTGGCGATGACTGTGAGCGGGCGCACCAGCCGGGCCCAACTGCAGGCATCCTACACCTGGTCACACGCCATCGACAATCAAAGCGAGCCGCTGGATGGAGACCTGTTCGATCTGGCCTTTACACGGTCCACGGCCACGGTTGGCACGCTCCGTCCGATCGCCTCATTCTCACGCCAGTTCGATTCGAGAGGCGACCGAGGGAATGCGGATTTTGATCAGCGCCACAACCTAGTGTTCTTCTCGTTGTGGGACCTGCCCCCGGTGTTCGCAGGCGGGCGGGTGACACGGGCTTTGCTGCGCGACTGGAAAGTTTCGCAAGTGGCGGCTTTCCGTTCCGGTTTCCCGTTTTCGGTGTTTGCCACGTCGCGAATTCCCCCGCCTGGACAGGGCGTTCTCTATAACGTCCGCGCCGATGTGACGGGATCGGCGAACGTGCGTCAAGCAGCGGCCGGTGGCTTGACGTTGCTGAATCGATCGGCCTTTCAGACTCCTGGACCCGGGTTGCCAGGCGATTCGGGACGCAATGCGTTCGCCTCTCCAGGCCTCTATAACCTCGACGCTTCGCTGAGCCGCTCGCTGGCCTTGCCCCGGTTGGGCGAGATGAGCCGCATCACATTGCGTTGCGATTTCTTCAACCTGCTCAATCACGCCAACCTGGGGCAGCCGGCGAATCAACTCGGGCTCGACGGATTCGGCACGGCACGGTTTGGGCGGCAAGGGTCGCCTACGTCCTTCCCGGCGCTGCTGCCTTTCCAGGAGAGAGGCCGGCAGGTCCAAATGCTGTTGCGGCTGGAGTTCTGAGTGAGGAGGGCTGGGGCAGAAATGGTCATCTGGAGAAACCTCGACCTACTGAAGGCCACGCGAGCCCGCACGCTTGAACTGGTGCAGGGACTCACGCAGGGGCAGATGGGCTGGGAACCGCAGCCGGGCACGTGGACGGCGGGCGAACAACTGGACCACCTGCGGTTAGCCGCATTGCTCTATCACAACCAGATTGCCGAGCTCGTCGCCCTGGCAAATCCAGCCAACAGAAATTCGGCGAACCTTGCAGGACATCAACTTCAGGCCGAACTTCATCCCGGCAGCAGCCCTGCCGATGTTTCGAGATTCCGTTCACAGTAGCCAATCTTTTCATTCCTACGCTGATGCGGGAGTTACTGACCCGCTACGCGATACTCCCGGCGCAGCGTCCGGACCTGGCCCAGCCCGTTAGAGGAAAGGTCAAGGCGGAGCTAACGGGAGCTCTGAACAAATCGCTGATCGAGACCGTGAGCCTGATCGAGGATAACCGCGACATGCCCTTCTCGCGCATGATCGTCGAGCATCCGGTGCTGGGCCGGAGCGACGTACCCTTCCTGATCAAGCTAACAGCCCTCCACGAGCAACGGCATCAGGCACAATTGGCCGCGATTCTGTTGGGCGTGCCTCGCACGGGCACCGCCGCAGCAGCTTGACTATTTTCCATCGGCGCCGGAGCGGGCGATGATGCCTTTGCTTTCGTCCACGGTCAGGAATTGGTTGGCCGGCACGCTTCCCAGCTTCTGTTTGACACCGCTCGGCCATTCAATCTCAAGCGAGGACACGCTCTTCTCGGAACCAAGCCCAAAGGTGACAGCCAGATCGGATTGGGAGCAATAGCTGGAGCCGCTCTTCACCCAACTCCACTTCTGACCCGAGGCGGTACCGATGCGGACAATCGCGCCGATGCCGTCGCGATTTGAGCGCGACCCCACGGTGCGGACACACAGCCAGTTATTCCGGTTACCACCGTCATTGCGGAACAGATAAGCGGGGCCGTGATTGGTTGTCATCAGCAGATCAAGGTCGCCATCATGGTCAAAATCGGCATAAGCGGCGCCACGAGCCACGACCGGTCGATTGAACTCAGGGCCCATCGAGGCAGCCACCGGCTCAAACTTCTTCTTGCCGAGGTTACGGAAAAGCAGCGGCGCTTCCTTGTACTGGATCTTGGGCTGCACGCGCCCGATTTCTTCTTCAATATGACCGGTGGCCGCGAATATGTCTTGGTTGCCGTCGAGATCATAGTCGAAGAAAAACACCCCGAACGACAAAGAGAGAAGGCTAGCCCGCCCGACTGCCGAGGTGGGCGCTTCGTCCACAAACAGATTCTTGCCCTCGTTGTGATAGAGGCCGATCATCTGGTTAGAGAAGTTACCCACGAGGAGATGAGGCCGGCCTGATAGATCGTAGTCGTGCGCATCGGCGCCCATCGCGCCGCGGGCCACGCCATCCTCGCCAAAGGCTACGCCGGCGGCCATGGCTTCGTCGGAAAATGTTCCGTTGCGGTTGTTACGATACAGCTTGTTAGGCTGAGTGTCATTGGCGACGAAGATATCGGGCCAGCCGTCGGAATTGTAGTCGAAGATTGTGATACCGAGAGACTTGCTGTTGGGATCCCCTACGCCAGCCTCCACGGACACGTCGGCAAAGCGGTTGCCCAGATTATGGAACAGCTTCGAGCTGGTTCCTTTGTAGGATTCCGGAGTGCAGTAAGACTTGGTCACGCCGTCGAGTGAGCACCAAAGGTCGCCCTTGGCCGTCCACTGAACATAATTGGCTACGAACAAATCGAGTTTGCCGTCTTTGTCATAGTCAAGCCAGGCGGCACTGGTGCTGAAATTGGCATTGTCGATGCCCATGGCTTTGGTCACATCGCGAAACTTTCCATTGCCTTCGTTGTGAAAGAGACGATCGCCTTCGAGCACCGTGATGTACAGGTCAGACTTCCCATCGTTATCGTAGTCGGCAGCGGCAATGCCCATGCCGTACATCTCGACGTCCAGCCCACTACCGGCGGTGACGTTGGTAAACGTGCCGTTGCGGTTGTTCTTGTAGAGAGCAGGCAGAGAGCGACGTCCGCGGGGCGTCCAATCCTTGCTGTTTACTAACACGACATCCTGCCAGCCATCACCATCGAAGTCCACAAACGCTCCACCGGAGCCCAACGTTTCCGGGAGGAATTTCTTGCCGGCTCTGCCGCTGTTGTGTGTGAACTTGATACCGGCGGCCGCGGTCACGTCAGTGAACTTCACTTGCGCCGCGGCGGCGTAAGCCGCCAACAGCCCTGCAATCACAATTGTTACCAGTCTCACTCGCCTTCCTTTACTTGCCGGGCTACGGCCAATTTCGGTGCAGTCGGCTTGGACGGGGCCCCGCTTCTGACAGCGGGCTTGGCCGCACTGAGCGAGACAGTGCCATGATCATGGATCATTTGCCGCTCGTTATTGTCCTCGGCACTCACCAGCCGGCGCTTGGCAGTAATGGCCTGGGATGACTCCTCCGCTTTGAATCGCCGGAATAGTTTCTCTTCGCGCGCCGCTTCTTCTTTCATGTCCAGGCCACGATAGGCAAGCATCGCCGTATAGTGCATCTGGATGTCCTCGGGATCGACCTCGCAGATTTTCTTGATCATCTCGATCGCCTCTTTGTACTGCCGCTTGAGGAAGAAGATGCGTGCCATTTGATTCAGGACGACGCGATCACGCGGGTAGAGGGCGCTGGTAGTCTTCATCGACGTCAAGGCCGCATCATAGTCGCCGTCGGTCTTTTGAATAAGCCCGTTGAAGTAGTGGATGCGGCCTAGCCCCTTGTCAAGGGCGAGGGCTTTGGCAATGAAAGGCTTGGCTGCATCGGTTTCGCCTTCCTGGATGAGAGCCCGCGCAACGTTCAACCAGCCATCGGCATAAGCGGGATCGGCCTCGGTAACCCGGGTGAACGCGTACTCGGCGCCCTTCAGGTCACCCTGCAGCAGCATGCCGATGCCCCAGTCGTTCCATCGCTCCCACAGGTCGCGGCGAATCACGGGCTTCCAGTCCGGCTCCTCATTGATCACGTTGAGACGGGCTTCGGACTTGGCAAGAATCGTGATCGGAAGTACAGGAATTTCGCCCTTCAAATTGCCAGACACGTTGGCCGGGATGTTACTCTTGTCGAAACCATACTCCAGGCTATTGTGGTTGGCGCTCAACAAAGCGGGATCCTGGCCCGGCTTGGGCTGGCCCGCATAGGCGAACTTGTTGTAGTATTGCGCGAACTTGCGATGATTCAACTTTGCATTGAGTTGAATGGGTCCCTTGGCGTCTTTGGGAATGTCGAGCCGGTAATGCACGGTGTCGGCGGCTCCCGGCGGAATCTGACGGGCGTAGAGCACGGTGCGAGTTTGCCAGGCGTTCCGCTTGTTGATCGGATTGCCTTCAGCGTCCAGTTGGTAAGCCTTATAGAAATGTGCGCCCGGTTCGACTGATCCATCTTCTTCAAGCTTGCCACTCCAGAAGAGCGGCTTGCCCGTGGCGTCACGCGCCTCGAGTTCGAGCCAGATGTCAAAAGCATCCACGGTCCCACCGGGAAAGAAATGACCAATCTTGCGGGTGCGAACGACAACGTCGACGCGCACGCTGGACCCCGCCTTGACCTTGACGCCGTCCGGGCCGATGGGGCCGGCGATCTTGCCTACCTCGCGAACCACGCCTCCGCCTGACTGCTCACTTTCCTCGCCCACCGCGATGCTGGACATTAGTTGCGGACCCTCACCCGAGCGGCGAATCATCTGGGTTTCACCCTTACGCTGTTCCACCGGCGAAACCGAGAAGATGTCTACGGTGATGAAGCCGCTTTCGAGAAACCCCTGCGCGGTCTTTAGCTGAGCATGATCTCCGTTCACAAAGGGAACCGCCGTATTGGCGCCGAGGAAACGGTGCTGGTGAACTTTGCCGTCCTTATTGCCGACGT
This sequence comes from Acidobacteriota bacterium, assembly GCA_043730365.1. GTDB lineage: Bacteria > Acidobacteriota > Terriglobia > Bryobacterales > Bryobacteraceae > VFZP01. The sequence continues at coordinate 7,919 of JAYTKJ010000802.1, forward strand.
CTTTGGAATCGACAGGCGGCATGTGGCAATCGACGCAGCTGGAGGTCTTCGGAGGGTAGTAGAAAGATCTGGCGCCCTGCCCGGAGACACCGCTCGCCTGCCAGTTGTCATAGTCATTGAAGCCGCGGATCCAGCGATACTGGTTGACCGGCACGTCCAAGTGAACTTTGTGGCAGGTGGAGCAGAACTCGGACGGATCCTTGCGCATGAAAGGTTTCATGAATGACCGCCGGTGGGGTTCCGGGTTCAGGTAAGTGATGAAGTCATGCAGCTTGCGCATGTACTTGTTCTTGCTGTTGGCCATATCGTGCAAGGGCGGATACTCCATCGTAAAGCCGCCGTTGCCCATAGAACTGTCGACAGCCGTAATTGAGTGGCACGACATGCAGCCGAGGCCAACCTGGGCCTCCGGCGTGTCGATTTGATCCTTGACCGGCTTTTCAAAACGGCCGTTGAAGAACATGGCGTGGTCATGACAGCCAGCGCACCACTTACTCGGCTGGGTGCCCACGACGCTTTGCATATATTCGATCGACTTGCGATAGAACTGGTTGTTGAACGACGCAAAGTGATGCATCGAGCTCTTCCATTGTTCGTAGATATCCTTGTGACAGTCTGCGCAACGCTCGGAATCCATGAAGAAGTTGGAAGGAATAGTACCGCCCACGTTGGTTCGCGACGAAGACGGGAAGAAAGGCGACTTAGGACCTTCGCCCTCGTGATGCATCGACAGAGGCACCACCTGCGGATTGCGGATACGATCGTGAGGATTGGGGAAGCGGCGTTGATAGACTGTCACGACGGCGGGTAGGATGACGGCGAAAGCGGCGCAGGCCACCAAGGCGTTGCGGTAGGTGATCCAGCCTTCACCAAAGTTGCGGGCCGCGCGCCATAGGAATGGAGTAAGCGCGAGAGTTCCAAGCAGACCAGCCGCAATGTGTGCCACCAGCACCCGCCGCTGCGTACTCAAATTGCCAACCTTGGCCAGATACAAGCCGCAGCCAAGGGCACTTGCAAAAAACAGCGCGGACAGTTTGGTGCCGCGGCGGAGTTCCATGTTGCGGAGCCACTGCCAGGCGAAAGCTACGGACAGAACCACACCTAGAACCAAATGGGCAATCATGTTGCCGACGTCGAAGAGAGTGGGCGAGGCGAACGCCCAGATGTAGCCGCTATTGAGCAGGAGTGCAAGAAACAGCACTGCCATCATTCGAAAGGAAAGGGTCAAGTTCATTTAGTGCACCTCGGATTGAAAGCTGGCGTGAAAACCAGGATGGATACGATGACGCAACGGCAGACGGGCCAGCGGCCCCTTGGCCACACAGGCCGCCTCAAACAGGAGAAACTCGGCGGACAAGGATTCGGGCATCAAGTGTTGAACAATGATCACACCGTCGTCAGCGGCGGCGCCGGGCGACGGGTTGGGCACGAAAACCGGTTCGCCACCCAGATAGCGGCCAGGCATCGCTCGATAAGTATCGCGCACGCCGCCGTCGGTCCATGAGCCATGAGCGAGTTCGTCGAAAAACTTTGGACCAGACGCGGCTGCGGCGCTGATGCCTAGCATCCAAAAGTCGTTGTATTCGCGGCCGGCTAAACTCGGGTGAATCGAGGGGAAGTCCGGCGTGTGTTCGTAACCCATGGCGACGCGCTCTTCGACGCGCTGGGATTCGCGGTCAATAGTGAACCGCACGGGGCGGCAACCCTTCACGGTCGCAAAAAGATCGGGAATAGGCTGGTATTGCGGATAAACCGGCTCGTCCAATTCGAGAACGTCCACGATCAGTTTGCCGTCCCGATCAAATGCGTTGATTAGATGCAGGCAATAACCGTGCCCGGCCGGCACCGAAAACGCCTTGGCCGCCGGGTCGCTAGAGCGAGGGAGCACCAGGATGGAACTGCCGCGTTCGGGTTCCCATTTGAGAGACTCCACCACCGAAACACTGTCGCGGTGGAAACGCTCGAAATCCATCAGCAGGGGGCTGAGAAAGAAGACGTAACTGGACGGCGTGAAACCAAAATCATGAATGGAATGCGGGAGAGCCAGCGGGTGCCGCTTACGCCGCACCAGAGAGCCGGCCGGGTCGAATTCGTACACGTTCAGCACGGGTTGATTGGGCGAGAACTGCACGCCGAAATTCATCAGATTCGGATCGAGCTTGGCGTGAGCGGCGAATGGAGAAACCGCGTTGAGCTTGCCGTAAAAATCGTACTCGCCACGAGTCTCGAGCGTTACCGGGTCCAGATCATACGGCAGCGTCTGCTCTCCGAAAGCCAGGAGGCGGCCATCGAAGCAATAGGCGCTGACGTTCACCGGCGGTTCCAGCATAAGCCCACGCCGCAAACGATCGCCCTCGAAAGCCGTACCGAAGCCCCGATACAGGAAGCGGCCAGCCGCGCGCTCTTCGGTCAGCTTGGTCGTTTCGACGAACCGGCTAGTGAAGCGCACTCCCGCATCGGTGAAGCGCAGCGAGCAGATCATGCCGTCGCCGTCCAACCAATGCTTGTAGCGGCGGCCGTCGCGCTCGAAGCGGGCGGGACCGTTAACGTAATATGACCCGCGCAGCCACTCGGGAACGATTCCTTGGATGCCCGAAATGTCGTAGGAAGTTTCCACCGCCTCGAACAGAAAACACTGATCGAGCCCAGAAGCTGCGGTCACCGAAGGCCCTGCGGTCATGCTGTCATCTCCGCAGCGACGGGCTTCTCGCTGGCTATCGCAGCTTCCAGGGCGAACGGATCGAGAGTCCACTGGTGCATTTCGGACGCATCGGCGAACCGGGCATAGTCAGCCCGCATCCGGGCAGCATCGAAGGTCATCATCCGAATTTTTAGGCTGGCGATGAAGGGCGCGTTAGTAAGTACGCGCTTGTCACCCAGCACCGAGGCATAGACGTGAGTGATTATGTAGCGCGCGAATTCCTTGAGCCGCGCGAACTGCATATCGAATACGTTTTCGATCTCCTCTTGCGACAAGTCCACCTGATAGAAAAGTTTCTCCGATTCGCGCAGCGGGCACATCCGATAGAAGTCATGCACCATGCGCTCAGTGGACTCGATCCCCTGCTCTTTCTTCCAAGTCGCAAAGTCGCTGAGGAAATGCTGCAGGGCTTTGTTCATGGGGCCGAGCAGACCGTACTTACGGAGGTGCACAGACATAGCCCGCTTGTTGGCGAACATGTCATTGATACCCGGTACCACGAAGAAACCGAAATAGACGGCGAGTTCCCAGGCGTACTTGAGCGTGAATGCTTCCTGATCGCCGAGGCAGTTGTAGCTGACGGCGTAGGAGGGTACGTACGACTCATACATCACTCGCATGATCTGCTCGTAGTAGGGCACCATCATTTTCAGGCGCGCGTCGTCGTCCGCCCCGATAGCGTCGACAATCAGCGTATTGTGGATGGCAATAAGGTCGCTCCCCGGGCTGTAGAGCGGATCGGAGAAGCGGCCGGATTCGCCCGAGATAGCCCACCGGTCCGCGCTGATGGTCTGCGCAGCGTCGTAGGAATAGTCGTAGAACCGGCCCTCGTCCACGACCTTCCGGTTTTTAAGATCCCGTTCAAACAACGGCCACTTTCGACACACGTAATCGAGCATCTTCCGAGCCGTGGACACTTCGTCAGGGTTGAGGACCGCGTGGTCAAAGACGAGGCCGAGGCTGGTTTTGCCGTGCAGCGGAATAACCCAGAACCACATGCCCTCGGCGCAGAAATGATTGGTGGCGAGGAAGAACGGCATATGGCCGGTCTTACGCCGATCCTGGTCTACGCGGCGCTCGGCATTGGTGCGTTCGGTCAGGCGTTCGATATTGACGAGGCCGTCGACCCAGCACCAGGTGGACCCGTGCCGGATTGGGTTCTCCAGTGCGAGCGAGAGCTTACGTTTCAGCACGCCGCCGCGCCCGGAGGTATCGACCACCCAGCGACACTGGACCGAACGGCCGGCCCAAGCCACGGTATGATCGGCTCCGGCTTCGCCAAAGGTGACGGCCGGACTGGTAACGCCGCCAACAAACTCAAAGCGCGGATCGGCTGCGTTGATCTCCAGCAGGTGAGATTCAAACAAATTCCGATCGAGTTGAAACGTGGGAATATTCGAGCCCAGACGAATGAAGGAGACGCTGTAGTCTTCAAGATTACGATTGGCCTGGCCCGCTGCCTTCCAGTGAAAGCGGAGGTTGTACTTCAGGTAGTGATTCACCAGCAGGTGCTCTTCGAGCTCAAGCACTTTCGAGAAATAGTAGCCGCTCAATTGCACCAGCGACTCGCCGACTTTTTGCGACGGGCCCGGCGGATCTACGCGCTTGTCGAGCAAAAGTACCGTCTGGCCGGTTTTCAGCAAGAGTTGACGAGCCAGCGTCAGCCCAGCCAAGCCCGCCCCGATGATGACCACGTCTACTTTGTCGCTATTCATTTCACCTCCGTGGCAAAGGCGCCAGCCGCCGCGCTCCGCTTGGCTTCGAACGGCGCTACCTTGGGAGCGGTTCCATCCAATATCTTGCCCCAGAAAATGTGCTTCCGGCGCGCGGCGAGATCGAGGATTTGCTCCTGCATCATGGCCTGCACGTAGCGGCTAAACTCCTTCATCAACCGGGGATTCTGGGCATCTTCTTTGCGCAGGCCCTCCATGCCGATCGGCTTGAGAACACGAACATGCCATTTAGACGGCAGCGGCACCGGCGCCAAGGGAAACATGGGCGCGATCGGGAAATAGGGCCAGCCCCATTCACGTGTGATGTAACTCCAGTCAATGCGCGCCAGAATCGGGAAGATTTCGGCGTGACCCACGACGGCGACGGGAATGACAGGCGCCTGGTTCTCGATCGCCATCTGCGCAAAGCCGCTCTTGGAAAAATCGCGAAGCTGGTGCGTCCGCTTGTAGGGCTGGAACGTGCCGCGGATGCCCTCGGGGAAGAGGCCCACCAGGTTGCCTTCGTCAAACAGGCGCTGCGCGTTTTCCATGTTGGCGATCACACCACCCAGTTTGGCGAGAAAGCTACACAGGAATGGCTTGCGAACCAGGGTGTGGGTGATGAGGAAGCGAATGATGCGACGCCGGTAGTGCAACACGCTGAACAGGTGCATCACCGCATCGAGCGGCATGAAGCCCCGGTGGTTTGAAACAAAAAGAGCCTTGCCCGTTTCAGGGATATTTTCCATCCCTTCAAATTCCATGCGCCAATAGAAGCGGCGGAGGATGCTGAACCAGCCACTCCAGGCGCGAATATAGTCGACATCGAGACCCCAGTCGTCGTAAGCAGGCTTCGGCGTCTCGGGGTGAGCGCCAGGGCGGCCAGCGAGAAATTGCGCGAGGGCTTGCGAGGTGGAGTGCTCGGGGCGAAAACCAAGCTCGCGGGCGGCACGATCACCGGACACGGTCCAGTTGTAGCGGATGCGATCTGACTCGGCGATACCGAACAGTCCGGCCAACTCGTCCATCACAGGCCGGCGCGAGACCCCGGCCGCTCGAAACGCTTTCTTGAGCGGAATCGCGCCAGTACCGGTGGCATTGAAGATTCCGGTGGCTGAGCCTTCACAGGCCGAAGCGAGGGCGCGCGCCGCATCGGACAAAGAGATAAATTGCAGATTCGGATCGTGCCCGGCAAGCAACGTGGCGGATCGCGAGGCAAGTTTCGTCACCAGCACGTCGCCCTCTTGGGGAGCCAGCACATTGGTGAGGCGGATCGCCGCATGATTCGGATTCGCGGCGACCGCGGCCTCTTCCATTCGCAGCCAACGACGCTCGGGCGAATTGGCGTCCAGCAGCGAGACGCGCTCCTCGGTCATCATGCCGGGGTTCTTCGGATCGGCGCCATAGGCGTAGGCGTGGCTGCGCAGCACCAGGCGCCGGGCAGCAGGCATCGACTTCACTTCGCCGGTTGGACCGGGCAGCACGACCGCGCAGTCACTGCCGTCTTCTTCCCATCGCGTCAGATGGCCTCGCCGTGTCAACTCGCCCTCCAGGGCAGCCGCCAAGGGACCACGAAAACC
>JAYTKJ010000803.1:0-15900 GCA_043730365.1 Acidobacteriota bacterium
TTCATTTTCTTGTTCTGCCAGACCACGCGCGTGCTGAACTTACTGTCGCCATCCGGCGACAACTCTACGACTGCGGCGCCATGATCGTAACCGGACGAAATGAAGAAACGATTCGGGGAAACCACAATGGGAATCGTGGCATTGGCGTTATACTCGGTGACCCACGGCACTTCCCACAGCAGTTTGCCCGAGTCCGCAGTCAGGCCCATCACGCGTTGCGCGCTGACCACCAGCAATTGCCGCTGGCCCGCCAAGGTGGCCACGATCGGCGCGGCGTATGCCTGCACGTCGTCGAGCGCGCTCCACAAGCGCTCACCGGTCCGCTTGTCGTAGGCCACCACTGATTTGCCGTCTGGCCCGCCGGGCAGCACGATCACCTTTCCGTCCACGATCAAAGGGGAGGCTGACTGCGCCCAGGTCAGGTTCTCCGCGCCATTGTCCTTGAGGATATTCTTGTTCCAGATCGCCTTGCCAGTGTCAGCATCAAGCACGCGCAACTCGCCCTCGGCCCCCAACGAATAGACGCGGCCTTCCTCATAAACGGGCGTAGTGCGGGGACCATCACCACCCATGGACTCGGAAAAATGCGCCTTCCACGAGTTGGTCCATTTCTCGCGGCCGGTGGCGACGTCATAGGCCGCCACCACCTCCTGATCACGCCGCTGCTCGATGGTGAACGCCAGTCCGCCACCCACGGTGAACGAGGCGTATCCGCCACCCACCGGCTGCTTCCACAGCCGCTTCAATCCGCCGGCCGGCCACGCCGTGAGGATAGGCATCTCGTCGTAGATGCCGAGGCGGCCGGGTCCGCGGAAGTCCGTCCAATAGTTCTTGGCGATGGGAACCGCCAGTGGCGCCACCTGCGGCGGTGGCGGTTCGACGGGCTTGGAGGCTGCCTGCACCGTGGCCGGAGACTCCAGAGGGGCTGAAACCACGGCGGCCCCTGGTTGTTGCAGCTGGTGTTGTTGGGCCCGATGCTGCTCAATGCCGGCGTCGCGCGCGGCGATGGATTTGAAGGTAAAGGATGGCCGTGAAGCGCTTCCATCGAGGACTATCCGCAGTCCGTACACCTTGAACAGTTCCACCACGCCTACTGCCAGGATCGCCAGCGTGCCAAGTGCCTTTACGGCCGCGCCTCCGCGCCGGCGCCACAGCAGGAACAAGCCTGCAGGCGGAAAGAGGAGGGCAGCCAGCAAGAGCGACAAATTGGATTGCATCATCTTTCATTTTCTCCTATTGACAGATGCCGATGCGGGTAAGATGGTTGATTCGGTGGCCATGAAAATTACCAAGCTCAAGACCGTCGTCGTGAATGCCCAGATGCGCAACTGGGTCTTCGTCAAGATCGAGACCGATCAACCCGGTTTGTGGGGCTGGGGCGAGTCGTCGCTGGAGTGGAAGACACGGGCCGTAGTAGGCGCACTGGAGGACTTCGCGCCGATGATCGAAGGCGAGGATCCGTCCTCGATCGAGCATCTCTACCAAAAGATGTATCGGCAATCCTTCTGGCGCACCGGCATCATTGGCATGAGCGCTATCTCGGGTATCGATCAGGCGCTGTGGGACATTCGCGGCAAAGTGCTGGGCCAGCCTGTCTATCAATTGCTCGGCGGCGCCGTGCGCGACCGGGTCCGCATGTACACGCATCTGGGCGGGGGCGACATGAAGTCCGTGTATGAAACGCACCGTTCGCCGGACCCGCAGCCGATGGTTGACTTGGCGCTGGCCGTGGTTGCCAAAGGCTACACCGCCGTCAAAGTGCTGCTGACACCGCCCACCGAAGCGCTGGCTCGCGGAATTGAGCTCCGTACGGCAGACCGCTTCATGAGCGCGCTGCGGAAGGGACTGGGCGACGACATCGACATCATGGTGGATTGCCATGGACGCCACTACCCTGCGGCGGCCATCGATTTCTGCCGCACCCTGGCGCCGTATCGCCCTTACTTCATAGAAGAACCCGTGCCGCCGGAGAATGTGGATGCCATGGTCGAAGTGCGCCGGGCGAGCCCTGTGCCCATCGCTACCGGTGAACGGCTGGTGACGCGGTACGAATTCCGGCAGGTGCTGGAGAAGCAGGCCTGCCACGTGATTCAGCCTGACCTGTGTCACTGCGGCGGGTTGTGGGAGGCCAAGAAGATCGCCGCCATGGCCGAGACGTATTATGTCGGTGTGGCTCCGCACAATCCGCTGGGTCCGGTGGCCAACGCCGCAGCGTTGCATTTTGCGCTCTCCACGCCGAATTTCCTAATTCAGGAAGACATGCTATCCGACGTGCCCTGGCGATGGGACGTGGTGCGGCATGAGTTGAAGACCGAGGCTGGCTATTGGTTGAAGTGCGCAGCACCGGGGCTCGGCGTGGAGGTGGATGAGGAGGCCGCCAAGCGGCATCCGTTCCAGCAGGAGGTGCTGCACGCGACGTCGGTTCGCGCTCATGACAACGCGGTGTTGGATTGGTAGAGGAGTTTAGCGGCGGGCTTTCAACACCGCCCCGCACGCTTCCATAACTTTGGCCGCGATGCGCCGGTGACCTTCCGCGTTGGGATGGAGCCCGTCGGGGATCCAGGCGCGGACTTCGCGGCGGGATTGCCAGTCGCCAAACACATCCACCAGACACGCGCCCGTGACACGAGAGACGCGGCGGACCACATCGACGTAGGGCGCCAGTCCGTCGTTCATATCGTTCTCCTGATAGAACGGCATGTTCTGATATTTGTACGCCCGAGTCATCGGGTTCGGTGTCAGGAGTACGGGCTTGGCCCCGGCCTTCTTCACGCGCGCCACGACCTCGGTGATGTTTTTCTCGTACTCAGCTTCGGCCACTCGGGGGGCAGTGCGGGCGACCGGACCCGGATCCACCCAGGCCGCGTCGTTGAGCCCGGCCATAATCAGCACCACCCGCGGACGCCGGGCCAACACGTCGCGATCGAGGCGCGCCAGCATGCGGGTAGATGTGTCGCTACCAACGCCGGCGTTCACCACGGGCTCGGCCAACTGCTTGCCCAGAATTTCTACAAATACCGGATAGGGCTTCCGGCCACGCACCAGGGGCGGTCCCAACGTCACGCTGTCACCCAGCGCCGCAATCACGAAAAGCATTCCGAGGATCTGCATCCAGACTTGAGCATGCCACAATGAATGAGAGACGAGCGATGACCCTTCCGTTGCTGCTGCTCCTTCTCTTAGCCGCCCAACCGGCGGCAGCCGATGTGAAGCTGTATCTCAAGGAAGGTGGCCATCACGCGGTCCGGGAATTTGAAGTCAAAGGCGACCGCGTCCGCTTTTACTCCACCGAGCGCGGCGATTGGGAAGAGATGCCGCTGGAGTTGATCGACCTCAAAAAGACCCAGGCCGAACAGCGGCGCCTCAGCGTCTACGCCGAGGAAAAAAAGAAGGGCGACGCCGCCGAGCGCGATGCCGAACGCACACAGAAAAGGGAGGTGGCGCGCATTCCCGAGAACGCCGGCGTCTACTGGATTGACGGAGCGAACGTGATCGCGCTCCAGGCCGCCGACGTCAAAGTAGTGGGCGACAAGCGTCGCTCGATTCTCAAAGCCGTCACGCCGATCCCGATCGTGGCGGGCAAATCCACGCTCGAAATCGATGGCAAGACTTCCCAGCGGCCCATCGCGCGGCAAACCCCGGAGCTCTATCTGCGGATCACCCAGCCGGAGCGCTTCACCATCGTGCGTCTGGCGCGCGGCAAGGAAGGTACGTCGCGCATCGTGGAGCGTTGGAGCGTGGTGCCGATCAGCAAAGAGCTGGTTCAGGAGCACGACGAGGTGGACGTTTTTCGCCATCAGGTGGCTGAGGATCTCTATAAGGTGTGGCCTCAGAAATCGATGCCGCCCGGCGAGTACGCCTTTATCCAGTACACCGACGGCAAGGGCAACGTGCAGGTTTGGGATTTCACGGTGTTAGGCGAGGCGCCCAAGCCTTGAGCGAGCCGCTGGTAACCATTGTCACGCCCACTTACAACATGGGCCACTTCCTGCGAGAGACCATCGAAAGCGTGCTCTCGCAGGACTATCCGCACATCCAATACATCGTGATGGATGCCGGTTCTAAAGACGGCACCGTGGAGATTTTGAAGAGCTATGGCTCCCGGCTCGAATGGGTGTCAGCACCAGACGAGGGCCAGTCTGATGCGGTGAACAAGGGTTTTCTGCGCGCGCGCGGCGAGATCTTCACGTTCCTCAATGCTGACGACGTCTACTATCCTGGCGCGGTGCGAGCCGGCGTGGATGCCTTTGCGCGGCGGCCCGATGCGGGCGTTGTCTACGGCAACGCCTGGTACACGCACGAGGATGGTTCCACGTTCAAGCGCGTCCCAGTGCTGCCGTATGACTATGACCTGCTGGGCCATCTCTGTTACATCTGCCAGCCGGCGTCTTTCCTGCGCAGCAAGGTCTGGGCGGAGATGGGCGGGCTCAACAAATCTCTGCATCTCACACTCGACTACGATTTATGGCTGCGCATCGCCGATCGCTACCCGATGGTGCATATCGCTCAGGATCTGGCCACGTCGCGCATGTACAAGGAGAATAAATCGCTGGGCCGCCGCCGCGAGAGCTTTCGCGAGATCGTGCAGATTATGCAGCGCCACCGGCGCTACGTGCCGCTCAACTGGCTCTACGGCTACGCTGGATTTATTCTCGACGGTAAGGATAACTTCTACGAGACTTCCGAGCCTTCGGTGCTGAAGTATCTGCTCACGCTTGGCATGGGCGTCTGGTATAATGCATTGCGCCCGCACCTTTTTTTGCGCGAATGCTTGGCGAACGTGGGCCTGGGCGTGCGTATGCTGGTGGCCGGTCGCGATACCAGAACCTAGTAAACGATGGACTCACCACTCCTACTGCATCGCCTTCATTTCGCTTTCACCATCACCTTCCACTACATTTTTCCGCAGCTCACCATGGGCCTGGCTCTAATCATTTTCTGGCTGAAGACGCAGGCGTGGCGGACGGGCTCGGCGCAACTGGAACTGGCCGCGCGCTTTTGGACCCGCATCTTCGGCCTCACGTTTGCGATGGGCGTCGTCACTGGGATCCCGATGGAGTTTCAGTTCGGCGCCAACTGGTCGCGCTTTGCCGAAGCGGCCGGCGGTGTGATCGGCCAAACACTGGCGATGGAGGGCATGTACAGTTTCTTCCTCGAATCCACGTTTCTCGGCATCCTGCTCTATGGCGAGAAACGCGTCGGACCATTTATTCACTGGCTGGCATCGCTCGGCGTTTTCCTCGGTTCGTGGCTGAGCGGTTACTTCATCATTGCCACCGATGCTTGGATGCAGCATCCGGTGGGGCATCGCGTGGAGCCTGGCGGCCGCATCGTGCTCGAGAGCTTTTGGGCGCTGCTGGGCAACCCTTGGATCTTCTGGCAGTATCTGCATAACATGATCGGCTCGGTGGTGACGGCGGCATTTGTCGTGGCATCGATCGGCGCCTTCTATCTGCTGTCGCGCGCTCATGAAGAGCAGGGCCGGCTCTTTGTGCGCACCGGCGTCGTTTTTGGCATCGTGTCGAGTGTGCTGATGCTCTTCCCGACCGGCGACGGGCAAGGCCAGATGATCGCCAAACATCAGCCGATTACGCTGGCGGCGATGGAGGGGCTGTTCACCAGCGAAGCCGGCGCGCCTATCGCCATCATGGGCCAGCCCGACGTGAATAAGCGGCGCCTGGACAATCCACTTACAATCCCAGGCGCGCTCAGTATGATCACCTACAAGCGTTGGAATGCCGAAGTGAGCGGGCTCGAAGCGTATCCTCAGGATCAATGGCCTGACCAGATTCCGCTGTTGTTCTACAGCTTTCACGTCATGATCGGCTTGGGCACTATCTTCATCGCCAGCATGAGCGCGGCCGCGTTCCTGCTCTGGCGTGGCCGCCTGTTCACGTTCCGGCCGATGCTGTGGCTGCTGATGCTGCTCGCGCCGTTTCCGTTTATCGCGAACACGGCCGGATGGATGACCGCCGAACTGGGCCGCCAGCCCTGGTTGATTTATGGACTGATGCGTACTGCCGACGGCGCCTCGATGCATGTTTCTTCGGGCAATACGCTTTTCACGCTACTGGGGTTCATGGGGCTGTACATGCTGCTCGGCATTCTGTACCTGTTCCTGATCCAACGCGAGATTGAACACGGGCCGACGGCGCAGGAGAGCGCGCACTGACTTATGGCAACACTCTGGTTCGCCATTGTTGCCGTTGCCGTGGCGGCCTACGTGATTCTGGACGGCTTCGATCTGGGCGCGGGCTTCGTGAGCGCACTGGTGGCGCGCACGCCAGAGGAACGGCGCACCGTGCAGCGGGCCATCGGGCCGTTCTGGGATGGCAACGAAGTATGGTTGCTCGCCGGCGGCGGTGTGCTCTACATGGCGTTTCCCAAGCTATACGCCTCGAGCTTTTCCGGCTTCTACCTGCCCTTGATGATGGTGTTGTGGCTGCTGATTCTGCGCGGCATCGCGATTGAATTCGGCGGCCATCTCGAGGCGCCGCTCTGGCGGAGTTTCTGGGACGCGGTGTTTGCCGGCGCCAGCATGTTGCTGACCTTTTTTTTCGGCGCGGCGCTGGGCAATGTCGTGCGCGGAGTGCCGCTTGATCGCGACGGAGTCTTCTTCCTGCCGATGTGGACAGACTTCACTACCGGTGGCGGCGACGTGGGCATCCTCGATTGGTACACGATCACGGTGGGAGCGACGGCCTCGGCGGCGCTGGCGATGCATGGCGCGCTGTGGGTGAACTATCGCACGGCGGGCGGGCTGCAGGAGCGCTCGGCTGCGTTTGCCCGGCGACTGCTTCCTGTCGTCGGTATTCTCACCGTAGCCGTCACCGCCGCTACCTTCGCGGTGCAGCCGCTCGCCTCGCCCAATCCATTTGCCCAGCTGTCGGTGGCCGGCCTCTTGCTCGCGCGCCAGCCCGCGCACGAACTGCGCGCCTTTCTCGGCTCGTCCCTCTATCTGGCCGGCATGCTTACCAGCGCCGCAAGCCTTTATCCGAACGTGTTGCCCGCACGGCCGGATCCGCAGTTTAGTTTGACGATCTTCAACGCGCAGAGTTCGGCTTACGGCTTGGAAGTGGCGCTGTATTGGTGGCTGCCGGCGCTGGCACTCACCACGGGCTATTTCGTCTTCTTGTACCGGAAGTTCGCAGGGAAAGTAGATTAGGCCGAGTTAGCTGATTAAGATCTTGGCATGCCTTGACACGTCAGGAAATAGTCAATATACTTCCCTGGTCCGAAAATCGTTGCACCGTTCGTTGAAAGGACCAAATGTCCCGTTCCAGTTCTTTTAATTTGTTGGTCTTTGCGGCAGTCTTCGCCATCTCCGCCTCGGCACAAACCTCCACCGGCTCAATCAGCGGGAGAGTGGTCGATTCGTCCGGCCAAGTGATTGCCGAGGCTCAAGTCAAGCTGACCAATGAACGCTCAGGCGACGTCCGCGAGGCGGCCACCAGCGGCACCGGCGAATTTGTGCTGCCGGCGCTCATCCCCGGTCCTTACTCGATCACCGTACAAGCGAAAGGTTTCCGCCAGTTCAAGAGCCAGGGGAACAACTTGCTCCCTTCGGCACGGCTGGAAGTCGGATCTCTGCAGTTGGAGATTGGCGCGGTGACCGAATCGATCACAGTGCAAGCGACCGGGGCTACGGTACAGACGGGCAATTCCGAAAACGCGTCGGTGCTGAGTACGAAGCAGCTCGAGATGACGTCGGTGCGTGGGCGTGACCCGGTTTCGATGTTGCGCATCCTGCCGGGCGTCACGCAAGGCTTCGATCCCGAGTTCAACGGAGGATTCTACGGCACGAACATGCCGAACTTCCAAGGGCTCGGCACCAACTCAACCACTATCATGACCGACGGCGTGAATGGCGGCGATGGCGGCGGCGGCGGCGTCTTCAGCGCCACCGTGAACATGGACGCGATCTCGGAAGTGAAAGTGCAGATGAGTAACTACACGGCCGAGTACGGCCGCAGCGGCGGCTCTCAGATCAACATTATTACCAAAGGCGGGGGCAAGGACATACACGGAACCGGCTACTGGTACAAGCGCCACGAAATGTTTAATGCGAACGCTTTCTTCCGCAATCTCAACGGAGTGCCTAAGCAGTTATACCGGTTTCAGAATCTGGGCGCCACGATTGGCGGGCCGGTGAAGGTGCCGATCCCAATCATCAATCGCGGTGGCGACAAGATGTTTTTCTTCTATTCCTATGACAACAACCAGATCAAAGAGCCGGTGAATCTGGAGCGCTGGACCATGCCGACGCTGCTTGAGCGGGCAGGGAATTTCTCTCAGTCCAACGATTTGAATGGCCGGCTGATCACAGTTCGAGATCCGTCCAACGGCAACCAGCCGTTCCCCAACAACATCATTCCGTCCAATCGCGCCAACCCTCATGGCGTGGCCATCATGAATATCTTCCCGGCTCCAAACTTCGCCGGGTCCGGCTATAACTATCTTTTCCAGGAAGAGAGTCTGGGCCGCCCGCGTAATCAGCATCTGTTCCGCTTCGATCTGCGCCCGACGGAAAAAGATACGTTGAGCGTCAAGGGCTCCACCTGGCATGCCGACACGATTGGCTACCATGTGGCCGGCGGATCTTCAGGGTGGGGCTTGGTGCGTCAGCACTACGAGTTCACCGGGGACCAGCTTACGCTCAACTACACCAAGATCATCACGCCGCGCCTGGTTAACGAAGCCTTCGTTGGGTTCTTCATTGACACCGAAGATGGACGCACCCCCAATGACACCGAGACGCAGAGGCTGCAGCGACAGAACCGCGGACTGGCAGGTTTGGGGCAGTTCGTGCCTCAGTTCAACCCGCTCAATGTTATCCCGAAGGCCACTTTCGGCGGCATTCCCACGTCCTTCAGCGCCGCCGCCATCGGCTACGATAATCGCCTGCCTTTGTTCGGCGCCGATTCAAACCTCACCACCACCGACACATTGACTTACTCGCGCGGCAGCCACTCATTCAAAGTGGGCGGGTACCGTGAGAGCAGCCGCTTCGGGCAAGCCAGGTCCAGCATATTCGCGGGCCAGTTTGACTTTGGCCAGGACGTGAACGACCCACTCACCACCGGCTACGCGTTCTCCAATGCCTTTATCGGCCACTTCCAAAGGTACACCGAGGGTCTCGGGCGCCCAGCGCAGTTCGCGCGAAAAAACACCTGGGCGATTTTTGCCCAGGACACGTGGAAGATTACGCGCAACCTGACCATGGATATCGGACTGCGAGCGTATTGGAGTCCCTGGGCGTTGCAATCCAATCCGGAAGCATCCGCCTTTAGTTTCGAACGTTACGACGCCAAGAAGACTCCCACGCTATACCGCCCCATCGCTACCCCGGATGGCCGGCGAGCCGTCAATCCGCTCAACGGCGCTATCCTTCCTCAAACTTACATCGGCGCCATCGTGCCAGGTACCGGCGATGTTTGCACTACCGCGATCACCCCGTCGACTCCTTGCCAGCTGAATGGCGTAGTGGTCCAGGACGACAAAACGTTTGTCCCGGGCTACGGCGGCTTCCGCGACCCGCTTCCGCTCCAGTATGACCCGCGCCTCGGACTGGCTTGGGATCCATTCGGCACCGGCAAGACGGCGGTGCGCGCGTCGCTCGGCGTCTTCCATCAGGCGAGTTACGGAGGCAATGCGGCCTATGACGGTGGGCCGGCCTTCCGCTTTGACAAGTCAATCCTGTTTAGCGATATGAGCCAGTTCCTGAATGCCGGATCCATCACAACGCCCATCAGTGTAACGGGCCCGCACCGGAAGCAGAAGCTGCCGCTGGTCTATCAGTACATGCTGGGCATCCAGCGGGAGATTGTCAAAGGAACAGTCCTCGACATCGCGTATGTCGGCAATAACTCGCATCACAACTTGCAGAGCTACAACTACAATCAGCTTCCTTACGGCACCCGGTTCCTACCGCAGAACGCGGATCCGGCCAATCCTGCCCAGCCTCTACCTGATGTCTTTTTGCGCCGCTATATCGGTTATCAGGACATCAGCATCGCTGGCCCGGCCACCACGACGCGGTACGATTCGCTGCAGGTTCAGTTAAATCGCCGCTTCGTAGGTGGAGTGGAGGTATCGGGTTCCTACACTTACGCCAAGGCCTTCATCAACGGCTGGGCGCTGGAACTTCCTTCCCGGTTGCGGCGCACGCTCCTGCCTAACGATCAGACGCAGGTTTTGAATATGAGCTACGTGTGGGATCTGCCTAAGGCAAGCCGATTGGTCCAGTCCCGAGCCACCAAATTCATTCTGGATAACTGGCAAGTTTCCGGCGTGACTACTTTTGCCACTGGGTTCCCGCAAAACGTCAGTCTCCAGACCACCGATAACTTCGACTTCACGGGAGGCGGCGACGGCGGCGGCGTCGTGCAGACCGGCCGGGCTCAGTTAGCACACGGAGAGAAGACGTTCTATCGCTGGTTCGATACTTCGGTGTTCAAGCGGCCTAGCGGGCGTGGCGACATCGGCACCGATTTCTCGAACGTCAAGTTCCGCGGTCCTGGTTTTTCCAACTTTGACTTGTCGATGTTCAAGAACTTCCCGATCGGCAGCGAGCGCCGCAAACTCCAATTCCGCTGGGAGTTTTACAATCTGTTCAACCACACGCAGTTTGGCGGCGTGAACAACGTGGCGCGATTTGACCCGCAGGGGAACCAGGTGAACGCCCTGTTTGGTCAAGTGACCTCGGCCCGCAACGAACGCCGCATGCAGGGCTCGCTGCGATTCATCTTCTAGGAGACGTCAATACACGGTAGGCGCGGAGCAGGTCCTAAAGTGGCCGGCTCCGCTTTCTCCTGACGGGGATCGTCTGCGCTGAGAACGTCCGCCAAGCGAAGGCGCTTCAGCTTGCGGAGTCCGGCAACGCCACGCGGACGCCGCCTTAATGGCCTCGGTCATTCGAGGGGTGGTCATGGTGCAAAGCGGCCAATGCTGACCGTACGGCGCGCGCCATCCTGTTCGGCGACGGTCTGCTGTCTAAGCTCAGTGGGGCGCGACTCAGGCAAGTAATCACCTTACTAATCGAAAAGTCCTATGACCCCGATTGCGAGGGTAACGCGCATGAACTGGTACGAGGCGAAAGGAGTCTCGAATCAAACCCTCGGAGAACAAGGACATTTCGTTATGATGAACGGAAACTTTTTCGCGACGTTGCTTTGCCTGGCCGCGAGCCAGATCTTACCGGCGTCAGTGGTCACCAATGTCAGCACGGGACAAGCCGACCCAGACCCAATCTGGACCATCACCGCAGGCGGTACCGGACAGGCTCGAGTCATTGCTAACCCCATCACCATCGCCAATGGGAGTGTGTGGGCTAACCCGCCGACGGGCTCCGCCTGGGTCTCCACCACGACGGCCATCTCGCTGCCGTCGTCTTCCAGCACTTATAGCTTGGCGACGACCTTCACCCTCAATTCGCCCGGTGCAGTGCTCCAATACCGGGCTCTCGCCGACAACGTATTGGATGTTTACGTGGACGGCGTGTTCAACTTCAACTTCACCGGTATTTTTGCGGGCGACTTTAGCATTCTACCAGCCACGCAAACCGTAACCTTCGCGACGGCAGGGCTCCACACTATCCGGCTTGATGTCTTGGACCACGGGGAAGCCAGCGGTGTGCTTTTCTCGGGCACCGTGACCGACACGCCGGAGCCGTCCACCTTCGGCGCGATGGGGATGGGGCTCGTCCTGGTCGGCTTGCTGAAGCGCAGGAGCGCGGTCTGACCGATCCGAAGCCAATGCGGCGCGGGCCAGTTCACTGGATGTCAGTGGAGTGTGCCCGCGCCTCGGTCTCCGTCCTGCGACAATAGCCGCAAGGGCATTATGAATCTCCGCTTCGCCGCCCGCCTTCTCACCAAAAGCCCGCTCTTCACGATCGGCGTAATCGGCCTCCTCGCCACCGGCATCGCCGCCAATACCGTGATCTTCAGCCTCGTCGACGCGCTCCTCCTGCGTCCGCTGCCCGTGCGCGATCCCGAGCGCCTTGTCCGTCTGGTCAGAATACGGCCCCCGCTTGCCCCAACCAGCGAGTTCCTGTACGAGGAATACGAAGTCTGGAAAAAACGGGTACAGGGTTTTGAGGACGTGTTTGCCTGGAGCGAGCACGACATGTTCATCGCGGTGGGTGACGCTACCGAGCGCTCGCGCGTGCACTTCGTTTCCGACGGTTTCTTCGACGCCCTCGGAGTGAAGCCCGCGCTGGGGCGGCTCCTGTCGCCCGATGATGGTACGCCGCAGGCCGGCACTACGCCCGTCGTGCTGAGCTTTCCCTATTGGCAGCGGCGTTTCGCGGGCGACGCGGGAGTGCTGGGCCGGACCGTGACAATCGACGGCCACAAAGCGGTAGTGGTGGGCGTGACGCCGAAAGGCTTCAACGGCATGAGCGTCGAGACCAGCCCGGACGTGCGCATTCCGGTGGGCTGGTTGAGAACGCTACGGCCGAACTTGTTCGAGAACCGCATTCAATGCGAAGTGGCGGCGCGGCTCCGCGCGGGTGTGTCGCCAGAGGCCGTGCGCCAGGAGGCGGAGAGTATCTGGCTGAACGGCTGGCCGGAGCGCAACAAGAGCGATCCGGGAGGAGCGGGCGGATTCGCCTTCGAACCGGCCTCGCGCGGAGTCTCGCGCATGCGCACGCAGTTTGGCGGAGTGGTGTGGCTGCTCATGGGCTGCGCGGGGTTGCTGGCGCTGATGGTTTGCGCGAATGTCGCCGGTCTCCTGATGGCGCGCACGGCTGGCCGTCAGGGAGAGCTCGCGGTCCGTGTGGCTATGGGCGCCACGCGGCTCCAACTCATCCGCCAACTCTTCGCCGAAGCGATGCTGCTGATGCTCGGCGCGGCGGCAGGGGCAAGCGTGCTTTCACTTCTCACGATCCCCTTCGTGGTGGACGCGCTGCCGCCCTTGCGTGATCTCACCGCCACGCGGCTGGCGCTTACGCTTAACATCGCACCAGATTGGCGCGTGCTTGGTTTCTCGTTGGTGATCTCGGCGGTTGCCGTGTTGCTGTTCGGCCTGGCGCCCGCATTGATGACCGCGCGGGGAGACCTGCATCCGTTGCTCAAGGAAGCGCGCGCGGGCAGCGGTTGGCGAGGCAGGCAGGCGCTGGTGGTGTTGCAGGTGGCGCTCTGTACGATTCTGTTGGTGGGTGCGGGCCTCACCATTCTCACAATGCGCCGCCTCGATGGCATGAACGCTGGCTTCGATCGCGGTCGTGTGGTCACCTTTAGCGTCGACCCCGATATGGCCAAGTACAAACCGGAGCAGGCGGTCGACCTGCAACGCCGTCTGCTTGAAGCCGCTCGTGCGCTGCCTGACGTCGAATCCGCCGCCATCTCCTTGCGTGGACTGATGCGCGGTACGGGTATCAAGGGGACACTGGCACGCGCCGGCGAGCGGGCAGGTCCAGGCGAATTCTTGAACAGCAGCATTCACGGGGTCTCTCCCGAGTATTTCGACACGATGCGAATTCGCTGGATCGCCGGCCGCAATTTCACGGGCCGCGAGGACTTCAAGCAAACGCCCAAGCCGGTGGTTGTCAACGAGTCGTTTGTGCGGCGATTCGGCGCGGGCCGAGCGGTCCTCGGTGAAAAATTCGGTAACGTAATGGTCAATAGGGATGCCGCCAAGCCGTTGCTCGAAGTCATCGGAGTGGTGGGCGACACCAAGTACCGTTCGTTGCGCGAGCCGTTCCAGCCCATCGTTTACCAGTTGCTCGCGCCGGGCCAAAGCTTCATCGTCCACCTCCGCACCCGCGCCGCACCCGCAGCCGTGATCGCCCCGATGCGCAGGCTACTCGTCGGCCTGGACCCGCGCCTCTCCTACATAGAAATCACCACGCTCGCCGAAGAAGTCGCGGCGTCCATTTGGGCCGAGCGCGTCGCGGCGTTCCTTGCCGCGGCCCTCGCCCTCGCTGCTGCCCTGATTGCCGCCGCCGGCCTCTACGCGCTCCTCGCCTTCGCCGTCACGCAGCGGCGCCGCGAGATCGGCATCCGCATGGCGCTCGGGGCGCGGCCGTTCGACGTGATCCGCCTCATCTTCAACCGGGCGGCCCTACTGGCGCTCGGGGGCATCGTGCTCGGCCTCGCCGCCGCCTGGAATATTGCTCCGCGCCTCGCCGCGATCCTCTATGAAGTCGACCCCCGCGATGGCCGCGCGCTCACTGCCGCCGCCGCATTCGTGTTCACCGTAGCCGCCGTGGCTGCGCTGATCCCGTCCTTCCGCGCCTCCCGCACGCACCCGGCCTCCGTGCTACGGCAGGACTAGGTTACGGAGGCTTGCGATACCTTCGATTTGGCAATCATAAGGGGAGTTTGCGTGACTAGAAATGCGAGGTGCGGAATCCAACGGTTTTGCCATTTCGCGCCCAGCACCATGCTCCCTACCCAGCAGCCGACGCACGCGATGATCAAAAAGATCGCCGCTGATTTCTGTACTCCGGCGTCGCGAAGCCTCGCGCCCATTTGACGGATCCACACCGCAGTCACCATTCCCAAGGCGAGAACGCCGAACAAGGGGCCGCCGATGCTTACGATACCTTCCCAACTAAAACTGACGGGCCGGATTTGTTGAAAGTCCTGTGCGAGTTCGGCTGTGGGACTCGCAACGATAAGACGATGAACGCATAGCTCCCTCGGTCCATGAGAGTATGTTACCCGCTAACGCACCAGCAGTAAGTGGTAGGATTTCTTCCCGCTGCGGGCCAGAATCGCTCCAGGCCACTCGATGTCCGCTGTCGTCACGCTCTTCTTGTCCGCCCCCGCGCGCTTGTTGTTCACATACACGCCGCCGCCCTCAACCAGCTTGCGGGCCGCGCCCTTACTGTCGGCGAGCTTGGTGCGGATGAGAAAATCCGGCATGGCCACGCCGGCTTCGAGCTCAGCGCGCGTAATCTCGGTTGACGGCATCTCACGCGAGAGCATCGCAATAGTCGCTGCGTCGGGCGTGACGTCGGCCGCGCCGAACAATATCCGCGACACGAGCTCGATGGACCGCACAGTCTCGGCGCCATGCACCACGCTTGTGCACTCAGCGGCCAGGGTGCGCTGGGCTTCCCGCGCTTCGGGCTTAGCCTTGACCGTAGCTTCTAGCTCGGCAATCGGCGCCTGTTCCAGAAACGTGAACAGCTTCAGATACGCCACCACGTCGGAATCGGGCGTCTGCATCCAGTACTGATACATCTGGTAGGGGCTGGTGAGATCGGCATCGAGCCACACCGCGCCCTCTTCGGTCTTGCCAAACTTCTTGCCGGTGGAAGTGGTGAGCAGCGGAAACGTCACGCCCTCGGCGCGCTTGCCGAGCATGCGGCGAATCAGATCCTTGCCGGAGACGATGTTACCCCACTGATCGCTGCCGCCCATTTGCACGGTGCAATCGTGATGCCGGGCGAGGTGCAAGAAATCGTAGGCCTGCAGGAGCATGTAGCTGAACTCGGTGTAGGAGATGCCCTGATCCCGTTCTTCGAGGCGGGTGCGCACCGAGTCACGCTTGATCATCTCGTTCACGGAAAAATGCTTGCCTACGTCACGAAGAAAATCGATGAGGCCGAGCGAGGAGAGCCAGTCGATATTGTTCAGCATCAGGCCGGCATCAGGCGTCGAGAGATCAAAGAATCGCGAGAGCTGTTTGTGAACTCCGGCGGCATTCTCGGCGGCCTTCTCGGCCGTCAGGAGCGTGCGCTCGGTGGATTTGCCGCTGGGGTCGCCAATAAGGCCCGTGCCGCCGCCGACGAGCGCGATAGGACGATGGCCGTGGCGCTGCGCGTGCGCGAGGCCCATCACGGGCACGAGGCTTCCCAGATGGAGGCTCGCGGCCGTGGGATCAAAGCCTACGTACATGGTGCGGCGCTCGGCGAGCATGAACTCGGACACGTCGTCACAAGTGGTCTGGGCG
>JAYTKJ010000804.1:0-4526 GCA_043730365.1 Acidobacteriota bacterium
GGCCCGCCGTGCGGGAAGCCATGCAGTCGCTTGGCTCGGCCGGATTGATCGAGATCAGCCACGGCGAACGGGCCCGCATCGCGGTTCCCGACACGCGGAACATGATCGATCGGATGGGCCAGACGGTGCTGCATTTGCTCCAGACCTCGCCCACCACGCTGGAACATTTGAAGCAAGCTCGCATCATGTTCGAGGTAGGGATGGTGAAAATGGCCGCCAAGAGCGCCTCCGCCGCTGACATCCAACGGTTGAAAGACGTGCTGGAACGGCAGCGCGCCTGTCAAGGCACGCCCGCCGAATTCGTCAAGGGTGACATGGCGTTCCACGCTGCCATTGCCTTGATGAGTGGCAACACCGTGTGCGTCGTGTTGAGCGAGGCCATGCTGGACTGGCTCTTCAATTTCCGGCGGGATCTGCTCCGGCTGCCGGGGTCCGAGCTCATCACTTTGGCCGAACACGAACGGCTGTTGACTGCGATCGCCTCACATGACGTGGACCAAGCCGAGCGCGCGATGCTTGATCATCTGACTAGGGCCAGCGAGCGGTACCGGATCCTGGAAGACGCTGCGGCGAAGCGGTCGGCTGACGCGGGTACGGACGAAACCTAGCCCCCCTCATGCTCTCCAGCGTCCCTCCCGGTGTTGTCTTTGCGGCCACCTTGCTGTTGACTGCCGGTCTGGCGATTCTTTTTCCCGATCTCTTGCTGCACTGGGGATCGTTTCAACCCAGGATACTGGTTGTGCCGCTGCTGCAGTTCATCATGTTCGCGATGGGGACGCGCGTGAGCGTGGCCGATCTGCGGCAGGTTCTTGCGGCCCCCCGGTTGGTTATCATCGGTCTGGGTCTTCAGTATCTCATCATGCCGTTCAGCGCCGCCGGTCTCGCCGCGGCCTTCAGGTTGCCCGCCGAGGTGAGTGCCGGAGTCATACTTGTTGGCTCGGTGTGCGCCGGCAATTCCTCCAACGTGATGACTTACTTCGCCGGCGGCAATTTGGCGCTCTCGGTTGCAATGACCACGCTGTCCACGCTGCTGTCGCCGCTGACGACGCCTGCCTTCATGTATCTACTGGCTGGCCGGATTGTGCCTGTGGATTTCGCGGCGCTGACGTGGTCCATCGTGCGGATTGTAGTGGCGCCGGTCTCGGCGGGACTATTCTGCGAGTGGTTGCTGCGCGGGTACCGGGCGCAGGCCGAGCCCTGGCTTCCGCGGCTGGTGATCGCCGCCACATGTCTGGTGAATGCCATCATTGTGGCCAATGCGCGCGACGCGCTGCTTTCCCTCGGCTTGACCTTGCTGCTGGTGGAAATGTTGCACAACCTCACCGGCTACGTGCTCGGCTACGCCGGAGGTTGCCTGTTGGGATTGAACGCCCGGGATGCTGCCACGATGGCGATGCAGGTCGGCATCCGCAATGGCGGACTGGCCACTGGACTGGCCTACGACGTATTGAAGAGCGGCAACGCCGCGATCCCGAGCGTGGTGTTCGGCACCCTGCAGAATGCGACGGGAGCGCTGCTTGCGGCCATATTGAGAAAGCGTCTGGAGCGGACTAAAGAAAACCCATGAAACCATCGACGTGTCGTTGACGCTTTAGTTGATGGCCGGCTGCTCCGCCGCGCCGGACCTGTTCCCGGATTGCAGCAAGGCGGGCGCTACGGCTGGACGTCGTAAAGATAGGCGATAAACGGCGTACGGACGTGCTTCTCGATAGCCGTGTGCCAGGCGACCTTGTGATCGGGGTTCAAGGTCCACTTCTCCCGGAGCTCCTCGCTACTGAACGTCTGGACCAGGCGGTAGTTGTAGCGTTCGGGCGCCGTGCCGATGTTCGCTCTGCGGAACTTAAGCAGCTTGGCGTCGATAAACCCGGGCGCTTTCCGAATGCGAGGCAGGAACAGCTTCTCAAAATCCGCCAGGAGCTGCTGCTCCGACCCGGCTTTCACCTCCAGGTCCGTATGGAGTTGAATGGCGGGGCTGGCCGCCGCAGCGCTGACGCCGAGGGCCCCAACGAACATGGCCGTTATGGCATTTCTTCGTTTCATGAACTTTCGTTCCTTGGGAGAGCTTGACTCGACGCCATAGCTGATCTATAGTAAACCAACTGGTATTATGACTACCTCAGTATATCAGAATATCGCTTGGGAGTGAGAAATGAAACTTCAAGTTTGCCTCGTCGCCGCCTTCCTCTTTTTTGAGGCCGCAAGCTGGGGTCAGGTTTCCGGCCGTGTCTCCGGCACGGTGGTCGATCAATCGGGCAATCTCATTCAAAGCGCCGAGGTGACGCTGATCAATCAGGGTACCGGCGAGTCCTCCGACGTCAAGGCGGGAGACTCGGGCGCTTTCCTCTTTCCAAACGTAGTTCCCGGGGCCTACACGCTGCGGGTACAGATGAAGGGTTTCAGCACGCAGGAGCGCACCAGCCTCGTGGTCAATGCAAATCAGAGCCTCACGGTTGGCGAGATCGCGCTAGTCGTGGGGGCGGTCACCGAGAGGATCTCCGTCGTCGCGCAAGGCGCCGTTGTGCAGACCGACAATTCGGGCCAGACGGCGCTGCTATCGAGCAATCAGCTCTCCGGACTGATGCAGCGCGGGCGCGACGTGGTATCCCTGATGACGGTATTGCCGGGTGTTTCGCAGAATTCTGGCAGCGACGCGCTGGGCGGCAACTGGGGCACCGAAACGCCCAACATGCAAGGGATGCGCAGCCATTGGAATGTGTTCGCGCTCGACGGACAGCCTGGCGCCGACATCGATGCGTTGAGCTTCTTCACTATTTCGGTGAGCATGGACGCCATCGAAGAAGTGAGCGTCAAACAGAGCTCGTTCCTGGCCGAGAACGGCCGTACGCCCGGTACGCAGGTGAATATCATCTCCAAATCCGGCACCAAAGAGTTCCACGGCGCCGGCTACTACTTCAAGCGCCACGAGCAGTTCAACGCCAACAATTTTTTCAACAACCGGCTGGGCATCGGCAAGCCATTGACGCGCTACAACACCTACGGTGGAGTGCTGGGCGGCCCGGTCTTCATCCCGGGTAAGTTCAATACCGGCAAAGACAAGCTCTTCTTCTTTGTGAGCCGCGAGGACTGGCGCATCAAGCTGCCCGGACCGCTGTTGACCACGACGCTGCCTACCGCGCTCGAGCGAGCCGGGGATTTCTCGCGCAGCTTCGATCAGAATGGCGCCCTGATCCCGATTCTCGATCCTAACGCCAATGGCGCGCCGTTCGCAAACAACGTACTACCGGCCAGCCGCCTCAATCGCCTGGGCCAGCGTATGCTCGCGTGGCACCCCGAGCCCAACTTCCTCGATACGAGTATCTCGCGCAACGCCTTCAACTATCGTTTCCAGGAGCGCCGCCAACAGCCCAAGTATCAAACGCAAGTCAAGCTCGACTATCTGCCTACCTCAAAGGATCGCATTTCATTCCGGCCGCGTTGGTGGATCTCCGATATCCAAGGCCAAGCAAGTTCAACGGCCTTCGGAGGTAATTTCTACGCACAGCCGCATCACTACGAATACCGGTCCGATGCCTACGCCGGCGCGTACACGCGCACCTTCTCGCCGACCGTCGTCAACGAGTTAAACTTTGCCTTTTCGAAGGTGCAGGAACTCGGCACGCTGAAGGAAGGTTTTAACCTCGACAACGTGCGCCGCGAAAAGCACGGGCTCGAAGGATTGCGCCAGTTTTCCCCCAGCGCCAATCCGCTGAATCTGATCCCGCAGATGAGCTTTGGCGGCTTGCCGAACGCGCCCAACACTTCGTTTGATCCGCGCACGCCGATCGCGGCGGCCGACAAGCGCTACTGGCTCACTAACAATCTCAGTTGGGTGAAGAATCGCCACAACTTCAAGTTCGGTCTCTACTATGAGCGCAATGTTGCCAGCGAGGGTCTCCGCGCAGGCGGCGGCGGGCACATGGGCGCCTTCAACTTCGGCCGCGACCGCAACAACCCGGTGGACGCCAATCATCCCTTCGCCAATGCCGCGCTCGGCAACTTCTTCAGCTATCAGGAATCGAGCACACGGACGCGCGGCGAGGCGGCCGTCTACAGCACCGAGTGGTTCGCCCAGGATTCCTGGAAAGTCACCAAGCGCCTAAACATAGATGCCGGCGTGCGCTTCTACTCGTTCACGCCATGGCGCTACACCAATGAGATCGGCTCGGCGCTGTCGCTCGAACGATACAACGCTTCCCGCATCCCGGCGTTGTACCGCCCGGCGCTCGACGCGCAGGGACGCCGGGTGGCGCAGAACCCTCTCAACGGCCAGTTCTTCCCCGCGCCGCAGATCGGCGCCATCGTACCGGGGTCGGGCGACCGGCTCAACGGCGTGGTCAAAGTCGGCGACGCCGACTATCCGGTTGGTTTCCGCGAACGGCCGCCCGTGCAGGTCGCGCCCCGCATGGGCTTCGCCTACGATGTGTTTGGCTCCGGCAAGACGGTCCTGCGCGGTGGAGCGGGCATGGCCAAACAGACCGTCTTCTCCTCGCAGAATTCGGCGTGGGCGACCACCACCTCTCCGCCCT
>JAYTKJ010000805.1:0-4494 GCA_043730365.1 Acidobacteriota bacterium
CGGGCGGACGTGGCAAGGCCGCGATCAATCTGGTGACGCTACGGGTGAAGATTCGTGACGACGCGCAAACGGGCCGGTATCCCATCCGGTTGATCACCGGTGGCGGGCTATCGAACGCTCTCTCTATTCACGTTGTGGATTTGCCGGTCTCGCCGGAGCCGGCCGGCGCACATGACCTACCAGACTCGGCCATCGCCGTGACGTTCTTCCCGGTGGCGTTCGCCGGCCGTCTGGCACGCCGCGGTGAAGCGGATTTTTATGCCTTCCATGGCGAAGCCGGTCAGACAGTCACCTTCGAAGTGATCTCTGGATTGCCGCAAATCGCCTCCGGAGGTTCGGCGGCCACGATCGCCAATTTCGACCCAGCCCTATCCTTGTATGAGTCGGGCGCGAGTTGGTTCGACCCACAGCGCCTGAAGCGGATCGCCTACAACGACGAGCCGATGTGGGTGATGGGCAGCCCTACCGACGCGCATCTGGTCCATCGCTTCGCCAAATCTGGAGACTACCTGCTCCGCATCGAAGCCTTCGCCGGTCAAGGCGGACCGGACTATAGCTATCAACTGAAGATTGCTCCTGGCACCGTGCCTCCCGACACCGCCGCGCCTGCGGTGGCCGGCTGGGATGAACGTATTTATACGCGCCGGCTGGACGCGGACCGCTTGAATCAACTCGCTGCGCGAGGGGGCAAGCCCACAACCGCGAAATCCATTGAGACCTATCGTGCGGCCACCGAACCCGCTTCGTTCAAACTTCCGGGCACCATTGAAGGAGCGTTGGCGTTGCCTGGAGAAACCCATCGGGCGCGCTTTCATCTGGATGCGCCGGGAGACTTGGCAATCGAGATCGAGACGCCCGGGGCCGCGCCGCCCTTCTTCAATCCGATCGTGAGGCTGCTGAATGCGGCGGGCGAAGAAGTAGCCACCAACGTCTTCGTGGGCCGAGGGGCCTGTAGTGGCGCGATGACCAAATCGCTGCAAGCCAAGACTGTGGTGCCGCTGCGCGAGATCGGCGAATACACCGTGGAAATTCGCGAAGCCGCTTCGGACCTCACCTCGTCCCAGTTCCGCTATCGCGTGCAGGTTCGCCCACAGGTTCCTCACGTTGGCCGCGTGCGCATCGATACCGACGTTGTGAATCTGACGCCGGGCGAGGCCAAAGCAATTCGGGTGGTTTTTGACCGGGAAGAAGATTATCGCGGCGCGCTCTCCATTGCGGTTGACTCACTGCCGCCCGGCGTCTCGGCCTCAGTGGGCGCGGACTACGAGCCGGACTCCGATCCTCCCTCCACTCAGGGCAAACGCGAGCGCTATACGCCTCGGACCGAACACGCCGTCATCATTCTTTCAGCCGATCCCGGGGCGCCGCTGCTGGCGTTGCCGCATGAAGCGCGAGTGGTGACGCGGCCGTTGGTGGATGGCAAGCTGGGCGCGGAGTTGATGACGAAAATGCTGCCGGTGATGATGGTGGTGAAGAAGCCATGAAACGCACGGCCTTGATCTTTCTGCTTGCGTCAACGGCGCGGCCGGATACGCAACTGCTCTCGCTGCGCACCTTGCCGGCGGAGGCCTCGCTGCAAGGCGCGCGGGCCACGCAGCAATTCCTCGCGTTGGCAAAGTACGCGGACGGCACCGAGCGCGACGTCACCGCTGAAGTAGAGTGGCGCCTCTCGCGGCCCGCTCTCGCAAAACTTATCTCCACGGGCCGGCTGGGGCCAATTGCCGATGGCGCCCTCACACTCACGGCGACACTGCAGGGCAAGCAGGGACGGTCCGAAGTGCGAATCGCCGGGGCCGCCTCCGCCCGCGCAGCCACGTTCACGCGGGAGATCTCGGGAATCCTCACCAAGCGCGGCTGCAATACCTCGGTGTGTCACGGCGGCGTCAAAGGGCAAGGTGGCTTCAAGCTATCGGCGAACGCGCTGTACCCGGCTGACGATTACCAGTGGATCACGCAAGGCGGCGTCTATCAGGTGTTGTCCGCCGAAGTGAAAGGCACGCCGGTGCCGCGCATCGATCTCAAGAATCCGGAGCAGAGCGCGTTGGTTCGCAAGCCCACGATGGCCACTCCGCATGGAGGCGGAAAACGCTTCGACCTCGATTCGGACGACTATCGGATCATGCTGGACTGGATTCGGCACGGCGCTCCGTTCCGCGATGAGACCGGCGCACCCGAACCCAAGCTCACGCGCCTCGAACTCTTCCCGTCCACTGTGGTGATGACGGCCGCGGCTGAACATCGATTGCTGGTCACGGCGCATTTCAGCGATGGCCATAAAGAAGACTACACGCACGAGTCGCTATACACCGTGAACGATGGCGAAGTCGCGACGGCCGCCGCCGGCGGGGTGGTGCGAGCCAGACGCCGGGGCGAGACATCGATCCTGGTCCGGGCCGCCGGGCAGGTAGCCAGCATTGTGGTGGGCGTCGTCGGACCACCAGTGCCCAACTACCCGGAACTCAAGCGGACCAACTTCATTGACGATCGCGTCTTCGAGAAACTGCGCCAGTTCCGCATTGTGCCGTCAGCGCTATCGGGCGACTCCGAGTTCCTCCGCCGCGTTTGCCTCGATCTTACCGGCACGCTGCCGCCACCCCAGCGAGTACGCGAGTTTCTGGCCAGCTCCGATCCGCGTAAACGAGAACGAGTGATTGACGCGCTGATCGCTTCGCCGGAATTTACAGACTATTGGTCTTTCCGCTTCGCCGAGATTTTCCGCGTCGCCATCTTCGTCAATGGCCTATCGCCCAAGTGGAGCCAGGAATACGGCGAGTGGATTCGCTCTAACATCGAATCGAACCGGCCCTACGATGAAGTGGCCCGTGAGCGCATCTCCGCCCAGGGCTACAGCCCCGCCACGCGCCACTTCCTCCCGTACGCGCTAATCGGAGCGCCGTCGGATGTGATGGCCGAGGAGGTCCGGGTGTTCATGGGGCGTCGGCTGGATTGCGCGCAATGCCACAATCACCCGTACGAAAACTGGAGCCAGGATCAGTTCTGGGGTATGGCGGCGTTCTTCTCGCGCATGTTCCGGATGGGCTCGATCGTGATGGATCATCCGGCGAATATGGATCTGGGGTCCAAGGACGTGGGCGGCAAGATCGAACTGCTGCACCCGCGCACCAAGGTTCCCGTGCAACCGGCGCTGCTGGATCGCTCGACGTTGAACCTGGGTCCGGCTGACAACCCGCGTAAGGAGCTGGCGCGCTGGATGACGTCTCATCCTTACTTTGCCGAAGCAGCAGTGAACCGGATCTGGGGGCACTTCTTCGCGCGTGGCATCGTCGAACCGGTGGACGATTTCCGTTCCACCAATCCGCCGTCCAACCCCGCGCTGCTGGGGGCGTTGGCCGAAGACTTCCGGGCGCACGGCTTCAACTTGCGGCAGTTGATGAAGACCATCGTCTCCTCGCGCACCTATCAGCTGACCCAAGCTCCGAACGATACCAATCGCGATGACGTGGTTAACTACTCGCACTCCTTGCCTCGCGGGCTCGATGCCGAAGTGCTGCTGGATGCGGTGGCCGATGCCACGGGTATCCCGGAAACCTTCACGACTGCGGTATCGGATGGCGCGGCCGTGGGCGAGGCCCCACGAGGCACGCGCGCGATACAGCTGCGCAACCCCGATACGTTTTTCTCCCGCTTTCTCGAACTCTACGGCCGTTCCAATCGAGGCGCGGTGCCGGAGCGCAACACGAAGCCGAATCTGGGGCAAGCCTTGCACGTGCTGGCCGGGTCAAGCTACGTAGAGCGCCTCGCCGCCCCCGATGGACGGCTCGCGCGGCTAATCAAAGATGGCGCCTCGGACGAAAAGATATTTGAAGAGTTCTACCTGGCGGCGCTGGGCCGGCTGCCGGAAGCCGATGAGCTGCGAGAATTGAAACAGGTATTGTCCCAGCGCGCCGATCGTCAAGCCGGCCTGCGGGAGTTCGTGTGGGCGATGACTACGTCCCGCGAATTCGTCGAGAATCATTAAGAGGAGGATCGATCGAAATGATGAACCACCCCGCCACGCGAAGAAGCTTCCTGAGCGTGGGCTCGCTCGGCTTCCTCGGCATGTCGCTCAACGAGTATCTCGCGGCGGCGCCTGCAGCCAAAGGCGGCAAGGCCAACTCGGTAATCCTCTTCTGGCTGGAGGGCGGCCCGAGCCATATCGACACGTGGGACCCGAAGGCCAACAGCAACTTCAAACCGATCTCGACCAACGTGGCGGGCATTCAGATATCCGAACTGCTGCCGAAGATGGCCAAGCGCATGGACAAGTTTGCGCTCGTACGTTCCATGCATACGCGCGGAACGGACCACCCGCAGGCAACGCACTATGCGATGACCGGGCACGAGATCAATCCGGCGATGCAATTTCCCAGCGTCGGCTCGATCATCACCAAGGAGATGGGTCCGCGCAATGCGGTGCCCGCGCACGTGCTGGTTCCCAAATGGGATCGCAATCGCCAGTACGAAGAACATTTTCGCGCGGCGTTCCTGGGCGGC
>JAYTKJ010000806.1:0-10779 GCA_043730365.1 Acidobacteriota bacterium
GCGCGCCGCCATCGGCTCGATACTCTTGCGTTCTCCAGGCAACAACAGTCCTTTGCAGTAATCTTTCAAAGGTGTCTGTCGGTCTTGATGCCCCGCGGCCAGTCGCCAGGCCCTCTACATAAGCCGCGAAGCGCTTCACTTGTGGGCCTGGCGCAGACAGGCGTGTTCCCACAAAACAATTCTATCACGAAATGTTCTTTTTATGACCCAGTAGTACTAGGATAGACTCTACGCCCTTCGCGGGTGAGCGTGGGAGGGCATATCCTAAAAGAATGCTGCTGCGCCCCGCTCTGCTCGCGTTGATTCCGTTTACTCTCCTCTGCGCCGCCGAAGCGGAACTTTCACCGGCTGACAAGATCAAACAAGGCCACTCGCGGCACGGCGAACAATTTGACCAGGGACCGCGCGCGCGCCCGTGGGAGATGCCCGGCATCGGCAAAACGCACTTCCCCATCACTCATAAGAATCCCGAAGTGCAAAAGTGGTTTGACCAGGGCCACACCCTGCTCCACTCCTTCTGGGATTTCGAGGCCGAGCGCGCCTTTCGCTGGTGCCTCAAGCTGGAGCCCGACAACGCCATGGCCTGGTGGGGGCTTTCGCGCGCCACCAGTGACGAGCGCGCCGAAGAGTTCATTCGCGAAGCCGCCAAGCGCAAGCACACGGTGACCGAGCGCGAGCGCCTCTATATCGAGGCTTCCGAAAAGGCCATCTCCAAAGACGCGCTGCGCGATCGCGGAGACGACTATCGCAATCGCAACGAAGAGTACCGCAAGATCCTTGAAACCATCTCGGTCAAGTATCCGGATGACATGGAAGCTCGCGCCATGCTGGCGCTCACCAGCATCGGCGAAACCCGCTACGCCACCGAGCAGATCATTCGCGAAGTGCTGGCCAAGCAGCCCGATCATCCCGGCGCGCATCACTATCGCATCCACAATTGGAACTATCATGAGCCGGAGCAGGCGCTGGAAAGCTGCCGGCGCTATGGCGAGATCGCCTCCGGCGCCGGGCACGCGCTCCACATGCCGGGCCACGTCTACGCGACCGTGGGCATGTGGAACGAAGCGGCCATCAGCATGGATTCGGCCACGCGGGCTGAAAAGCTCTACATGCGCGAGCGGATGATTTTTCCATTCAATGCCTGGAACTATGGCCACAACCGCAACTACCTGAACTACATCCTCGAGCAACTGGCGATGCCGGAGGCTGCTATATTCGGCGCGCGCCAAATGATGGACGCGCCGCTCGATCCCAAGGGGAACGGCGAGAAGGTTTTCTCCACGCACTCCCAAGGCATCACCTCCATGCTCCGCACGTTGGTGAAGTTCGAGAGGTGGCAGGAGTTGCTGCGACCGGAGACGATTCCCTGGCGCGAGATCTTCCTGGACAAGATGAACCGCCAATACGCCGAAGCACGCGCGCATTTCGGGCTCGGCGACGCGGGCAAGGCGGAGAAGGCCATGGCCAAACATGCCCACCTGGAGAAGGAACTCGACAAGAACAACGAGCACGAACGGACCTTCAAGATCCAGAAGACTGAGTTGAAGGCGCGCCTGGCGCTGGCTCGTGCAGACCAGTTGCGCGGTCTGGCCCTGCTGGGCGAGGCGGCCGCCGAACAGTTCGAGGTGCAGAAAACCGACAATGACCCGCCGCGCTATCCGCAGCCTCTCTACAATGCGCTCGGCCAAGCGTATCTGGAAGCCAAGAGTCCGGTGCTGGCGGCGCAGGCGTTCGAAAAGGCGCTGGAGCTGACGCGGAATGACTGGTTCGCCCTCGCGGGTCTGGTTCAAGCGCAACATGCGGCCGGCGAAGTCAAGAAAGCGGAAGAGGCGATGGCGCGGCTGCTCTACCTCACCGCCGACGCCGACGGCGGGGTGGCGTGGCTCGAACGCGCCCGCGCCACCGGAGTCCAGGCCAAAGCCCGCGACAATTCGCCCGGCCGCCCGCAGCGCAACTTCAAGGCGATGAATCTCGACCGCTTCGGTCCGTCGGTTTGGGAGCCCTATCCGGCCCCAAAACTGCAAGCCGTAGACCCCGAAGGCAAGCCCGTCACGCTGGAAGAATATCGCGGCAAGAACGTGATGCTGGTCTTTTATCTGGGCAAAGAATGCCTGCATTGCCTGAAGCAGCTTCGCGATATCGACGTCAAGAAGGACGAATGGTCTCGCCTCAACACCGTGGTGCTGGCGGTCTCAGGCAACAAGCCGGAGGACAACCAGGCTGCGCTCAAGACCATCGCCGCACCCGTGGCGAGGATCCTATCGGACTCATCCTTCGAGAGCGCGCACCGCTTCCGGGCCTACGACGACTTTGAGGAGATGGAGATTCATTCCACGATTCTGATTGATCGTCAGGGCCGCGTGCATTGGGCGCGTTCGGGCGGCCAGCCGTTCGGTGACCTGGATTTTTTGGTGAAGCAGTTGGAGCGGATGAATCGATAGCTGGTTGAATTGAAGGAACGCGATCATGAACATAGTCAGATTAGGTTTGTTGATTTGTTTCCTGGCCCCGCCCGCCGCCGGCGAAACACTTCGAGGCATTGTTTCGGACATAGCGGGTGCACCCATAGCGGGCGCATTGGTTTTCGTGCGTTGGGATCAGAGCGGCAGCACGAGGGGCATCGGGAATGTCGGAATCAAACAGGACCTTATGATGAAAACGGGTGAACGAGGAGCCTTCACCACCCAACTCGCACCGGGGTTCTATGACGTCTTCGTGTCTAGTCCGGCTTTCTCGCCGGCCTGTCGAAAGATTCGAATCGGAAAGGGAGCGGTTGTCAACGTCGAAGAGCGGCTTCCTGTCAGCATCATCGTGATGAACGAGCTGGCTTACAAGATAACAGGCGAGGGGAAAGGACTCGTCCCTACCCTACTTCCGTAAGTACCCAAGCAACGCTGAGCGCTTGCCACCTTCACGATACGCCTCATCGGATAACGCGTGAACCCCGGTCGCGTCAATCCAGCGATTGTAGAAATTGAACAAAGAGCAGACCGTGATGGCGAAGTAGATCGCCTCGTCGCTCCACCCCACGGCATGGAGAGGCTGCATATCGTTCGCCGTGATCCGGGGCGAATCATGGTTCACCTTCGCGACGAACCGGAACAGCGCCTTCTCCTTCTCGTCAAGCCGGGAAGTCTCCAGATCCCGCAGCACACCCGCTACTAACTCTTCACTGCCTAGCAATTCCGCCGCGACCGCGGCGTGCGACTTCAGTCAAAACGGACATTCATTCCTCTGCGACGTATACGCCGCAATCAATTCGCGCAGCCCCGGACTGAGGGGCGCCGGGCCGCGCATGATCTCTTGCGTGAACCGGGCTAAGTGCTCGGTCGCTTGCGGCAGAAACGCGAAGAGGTGCCAAATCTGCGGATACTCGCGCCCTGCCTGTTGCATCGCCCGCAGAGCGTCGTAGTAGGGTCCCGGCTGCGGGTTGCCTTCGACGTCGGGCAAAAACATGGGCTCCATCTTGTTCAACTTTCCTTCGGCAACCCGAACTGCCTAAGATGATGATCCAGATGCCGCCAGACCAACACGCCCATCGATTTCCCCGAGAGCTTGCCAAATGCCGGGTGCTCCTCAAAGCTCCCGCTTGGCCCGCGCACCGCGATCGCTTCCAGCGAGCGCGACAGTGCCCGCACATCGTTCTCCCAGTTTCCGCGATACTCCGGCATGATCAACTCCGGCGCGGTAGGCGCGCCGTTGGGCCAAGGCAAGACGTGGATGATCAGGTACCGCAGCAGTGGATTGCGGAAGGGCCCGGACTTGGGAGCCACCTTCGCCGCGCCTGTGAACATATCGAGCGCCACCGTGCAATGCCGCAGCATCTGCCCGGCGCTCATCTTGCCCCACCCCGGTTTCCCGTCCGGTGTGAGCCGCCCGAATCGCGTTAGAACGTCCTGCCGAACCGCCCGATCCCAAATCGTCTGCATAGACACTCAGCATAGTCCAAGAACCAGGTGGCCAGGCGCGTAACTATTTCCGGGCGTTCTACTGTCCTGGCAGTAGATGAAACGTGCCGGATGGAAATTGTTGCGGGGAAGAATTGCAGAACTTACGTTGGCCACTTTCGCTTCGCCAGCGCCACCCGGCTCATAAACGTTGTATTTGCTGCATTTTCGCAGACGGATTGGAGTTTGGCACGTGCGTTGCACTAGTAGTCTGCGGAAGCTGGCAGACAGCGACCGGAAAAAGCTCGGGGGAACCCCCGTAGGAGTATCTGAACCATGGAAAACACGACTAACGCAACCACGCACTCGTCCGTGGAGACGCCCGCTTCAACCAATTGGAAGCCCTATGCCGTGGGCGGCGCACTATTGGCGATGTTGGTGGGCAACGGCGCGCTGTTCGTCAGGAGCAGCAACCTTGAGAACTCACTGCAACAGCTCCAGTCCAACACCTCAACCGAGATCAGCGGGCTCAAGAGCGCCAGCAGCGCGCAGGCCGAGTCCAGCAAGAGGACCGTCGAGGAGATGACCGCGCAGATCCAACAGGCACAGAGCAACGCTAAGAACTTCGCCGCCTCTCAAGCACGGTTTAACGCCGAGCGGGTGGCCAAGTCAACCACGGCCATGGTGAACTCACTGACCGAGCAGCATAAAGCGGAGACCGAGAAGGTCACGACGGCGCTCGGCGAAATCAAGCAGAGCTCGGAAACGAACTTCGCGCAAGTGAACGGCAAGGTAGGCGTGGTGGAGACCGAAGTCGGCAACGTGAAAACCGAGCTGGGCGCCACCAAGACGTCGCTCGATACGACGATTGCCGAACTCAAGTCTGTCAAAGGCGACCTCGGGGTGCAGAGTGGCCTGATCGCCACCAACTCCACCGAACTAGCCGCACTGCGGGCGCTGGGTGACCGGAACTTCTACGAGTTCACGCTCACCAAGGCGGCACCGACGGCCACGCTGGCCGGTGTGAATATGAAGCTGCGCAAGGCCGACGTCAAGCGCAACAAGTTCAACATGGACTTGGTAAGCGACGACAAGCGCGTCGAGAAGAAGGACAAGAGCTTGCACGAACCAGTGCAGTTCTACGTAGGCGGAATGCGCCAGCCCTTCGAGATCGTGGTGAACGAAGTCTCCAGAGACAAGATCACCGGCTACCTGGCCACGCCAAAGGTGATGGCCGCACGTCGCTAAGCTCCAACCTGAGCCAACGATCGGGATATCGGGCGGGCCCAACGGGGTCCGCCCGATTTGTTTTTACGGCAGCAGCAGCCGGCGAACCGCCACCCGCAAATGCCGCGTTCCACCCTCCGGCACCACCACGCTGGCCACGCGGAACGGGCCGTAGTCCTCGCAGCGCTCCTCACACACCCCGGTGAGTGGAACTACCGCACCGCGTTTGGCCGAGATGGTCACCCGGTCATCGGGCCAGACCGTGCCGATCACCTCCGCCTTCCAGTAGCCCAATCTTTCCTCCAGCAGCTGGCCCAGTTGAGTCTGCCCCACCGTCAAAACCGGTAGATTGGAAGCCGCTTCAAATTTGTTCAGGACCCGATCCAGCAAATCCGTCAGCAGCGTGTGGTTACCTTGAAAGCGCCACAGGTTGGCCTGATGAAACATGAGCGGGTACATCTCGCCGCGCAACAGATATTTCAACGTCAGTTCGCTTTCGCGCTCCACGATTTCGGCATACGGCTGATCGGACGCATAGAAGGGCTGGCCGTTGGCGTTGCGGAATTGGCCATTCGGGCCGAACAGGAAGTTGTATTCATCCGGCTCCGATCCGGCACGGCCCGCCGCCCCATCCGCTACGTTGTAGAAGATCGCAGTGGGCCGGCGTGGGATCAGGAAGACGGCGGGCTCGTGCGTGCTCCGCTGCCCGGTGTTGGGAATCTCCGGCACGAACTCGGCGCGAGACGTATCGGAGACCATATAGCGGATCCCCGCTTGAGCGGCGCCATGCAGAAACTCCTCGTTGTGCAGCCCGGAAATCTGGGGAGTCACGAGACTGGGCAGGTCGACCGGCAACCCGAAGCGCTCCCCGGCCGCGCGATTCTCCCTGACCTCGTAAGCGCCTTCGTCCGCGCTGGCGCCGCGGCACCCGTCAGCGGTAGCCGCGTAGCAATCAAGGTGGCGGTGAGAAAACGTATGGCTGACCCAGAAGAAGTCGCCACTCAGTCTTCGGGCGGCTGAGAGCAGTTCGTCGTCCTCGGACTTGACGCCGAAGGCGTTGTAGGCCATCGTCACCCGCACGGTCTCAAACTGCGGTTTGGCGCGCCACGCCCGCTGCCAGGCGGCCACCGCGTCCAGGTCCGCGCCTTCGATGCGTAGCTTCTGGCAGGGGATCTCGCCGTTGGCGTCCGTTGCCGGCCCGCCGCTGGTGGCGCACTCGGGTTTGGCGAGTTCAAACATATAGTTCGGCAGAAACAGGTCATCCACCTGCGGCGACACCCACGTCTTCCTCCAGCCAAGATGCACGCCGCGCGTGAGCCAGTCAATCAACCCACGCTGCAGCAGCAGCGAGTGAAGCAGATTGGGATTGTTGTCAAAGGTGAGCGCCAGATACTCCCGGCCATCCGGTTTCTGGTGGATCGCGGCCAGCACCTGCGAACCACTCCGCAGCAGCGGCCGCGTGATTTCGCCTTCCTCCCCGGTGGCTTGCGCCAGATAAGCAAAAGCATTGGCGATGCGGACCGAAGCGGGCATGCGAAGGTCTTGGAAAACCACCGCCGCCTCGGGCGTGAACTGGGCTATGACCGGGCGTTCGTCGGTCGCGGCAGCGCTGCCCGTCGCCATCAGGCCGTAACGTGCCTCCGGATAGGTGTAGTAGCTGAGCAGGCGCACCCCGAAGTCCCGCATGTAACTGTCGAGCCGCTCCCATCCCTGGGCATCGAGCGCGCTCCGGCAACCCGGATTGCAGTAACCCAGATTGCCCAACGTCAGAATGACGCCTTGATAGAGCCCTCTAACGCCGTCCTGCAGCGGTGGAAGCTTATCGCCGGCGGCAAGTTTTGCCACGTCGTACGGCGTGCCTTGATAGTCGAGGAAAGACCGTAGCGCGGCTAGTCCGGATTCTTCGCCCGTCGTGGCCAGGATTAACAGCTTGAGGTCCACCGCCCGGCGATAGCCAGTGGCGGCGAAGGCCGTGGCACCGAAAAGCGTGAGCGTGAAAGTAAGACTGACAATTCGTTTCAGTAAAACCGTCATTACGTCCCCTGCCTGAAGACGTAGCCTTGAAAGGCGTCGGGAAGTGTCTGATTGAGCGCGGCGATGCGAGCCGGCTTCGGGCCGCCATTCACCGCCACCACGCCACGCTCGAAGGGGCGCCACGCCACCGCTTGCGCCGGATCCTCCGTCAGCGGGCCAATGGGTTTGCCCAGATCCGCCGCATAGTGATCATCTTCTTCGGACACCGGCGCGCCGGGCACGATCGTGTATGCTTCCTGGCCGAACAGCCGCGCGCAAGCCAGTGAGTAGCGGCGGGCCCGGGCCACGTCCACCGCAGCGCCCGCGGCATAGTTGGCATGAATCATGCGCACTCCGGGAAACTGGCGGAGAGCCGGCGCGATCAGCTTTTCCATCGGCGTCCTTACCGATTCCCATGGTTTCGCGGTGTCATGCCAGGGCCTGAATCCGGTGCCTGCTCCGGCGAGAAACGTAAAGTAGCTTTCCGACAAATCGAGATCGGCATGCCGGAGCAGGTGCTCGGCATGGCGATAACCTTGATTGAGAAAAATCAGCTTGCCGGCTGGCAACATCGCGCGCAGGCTCTGGAGAAACAGGCCCTGCCGCTGGTTGTAGTCCATGCCGGGGTGGCGCCGCTTGAACGCCGCCAGCACATCGGCAGGGAGGCACTGATCGCCGATCGTGTCAAAGAAGTAGCCATCGTAGCCGGCGCGCACGAGACGGTCAGCCAGAAAGGCGGCCCGATGATTGATCAGTTCATCGCTGCCGAAGTCATACCATTGCGCCAGCCGGCCGTTTTCAGCCGACGCGCCGGTGACGGGGCGCGCGGTGAGCAACATGCGTTGACCTTGCGATTCAACGCTCCTTTGCCAGTCCAGCGGAGCCGAAACGGCATCGCCCTGGTAGAACCCGGAAGACCATTCGTAGGCCACTAGCTTGGGACCGCGGCGGAGCGGTGCAGTTTGCTCGGCCGTCAGAATCGCGCCGGTAACGAGGATCTCAAACCGTGTGTACCATTCAACCTGGCGCGGCGCGAAGTGCGCCTGGTAGTGAAATGCCACGCCGTGTTGGCGGCGAGCCGGGCGAGTGGCGCGAGCAAATGCCACGGGAGCGGCGGCCATCCCAAACAGCGATTCGCGGCGGGTTATCAAAACACTCATCGTTAGTTGGACCCCACTGCCATCACAACGTTACCCTGGCTCACCCGTCCGCCGCTGGACAGTTCCACCAGCACAGCGTCACCGGCAGCCACACCGGCCGGCACTCGCACATTGATCTGGAGCACGCCTGCCACCAGCGACGGCGCCGCACCGGCATAGAGCACCTCGGCCGCCACGCCTCCGATCTTGGCGGTCACCTGCAACAACGGTGAAGCCAGGGGAACGCCGCTGATCTGTCCGTCGCGCGCCACCGGCGCAACCATTCCTTCACCCGTTCCGAACAGCGTGACGATGGAACCCGGCAAGGCACGCCGCCCCGGCCCGTTTAACGAGCCATCCTGATTGAACATGGAGGCCTGGCCGGAGCCCGTGGCGCTGGCGGTGAAGATACCCGGCCAACTGGCAGCCACGTTCATTGTAAAAGCCGCCGAGCGCGCCGAGCCGCGTTCAAACTGCGCCACCGTCGTGGTCTGTCCGGCAATGCCGTAAGGAACCACGGCCAGCAGCTGGCCGGAACCGGCATAAAGAAGAGGCGCCGGGATCCCATCAAACAGGAGACGCATGTCGTCCAACTGAGAAGTAACCACGCCGTTGGCTAGCCGCGCGCCGAGCGGTTGTGCCGGCCCCAGGTCCGTTCCAAAGATCGCGACAATCTCACCCGGCGCCACCGAGCCGCCCCGATAGCTGGCCGCGTTGAGGATCGCCGAAATGACCGGTACTGACGCGGCGCTGGCTTCGCGGCAAGGCACTCGATAGACATCCAGATTGAGGTTCTTAGCCAGCGAGTTGAAATTGAGACTGTTAGCTTGGGCGCAGAACTGCTCTGGCTTGCGCTGATACTCGACGTTGAAAACCGCCTTGCCGGCGTTGACAAACGCCGACAGCCCGCCGCATTCCTTGTATTGGAAGCATTGTTCGTTCAGGGCCCAATCGAAGCTGGGCAGCAGATCGCCAATCTGATCCAAATCGTTCTTCAGCCCCACCGACAAGCCGCGCGCATGAGCGAGGGCGGCGATGCGGCGGTTGAACTCCAATTGGTCGTTATAGGTCAGCGGGAACCCCGTATCATTTGAATACCCGTCCACATTATCCGGCTCCAGACCGTCGAAGCCCTTGGCCTTGCAGAGATCGAAGCGCTTCTCAAAGATCGGCCCGAGCAGGTCCCAGCGCCGGATATCCAGCCAGTTCTCGTCGGGAAAGTCAGACATAGCCTTGCCCTTGACCGCTGCCGGAAACTGCGCCGAGTCCGGGCGGTATGGCTCGTACGTACCAACGCTGACATAGCAGACCGCTTTCCGTCCAGCTACATGCAGTTTGGCTACGAGGGCGGCGTCGTTCTGGAACAGATCGATATCGTACATTTCCGCGTCGATCGACAAGTCTACAGGGGTGGTCAGTTGCCATTGCCAACTGGTATTGACTTTGGGCTTCCATATAGAAGGTGTTTGCGCCAGCAGGGATCCGGCAGCAAAAACGGTGGCAAGAAAGAAGGCCGACAGGGAGAGGAGTCGTCTCATACAGGCTGATTATGGGGAAGTTCCCCGCACCTGACATCTAACCGGAGTTGGTTTTTTGAATATTTCGGCTGGACCCCGGGTACTGCCCTTGGACCCTACCGGAACACTACTATAACGGCCCTAGTTCAGTACCCAATGAGAGTACCAAACGCCCTGTTGCAATTCCGGCGCATTCCCTATTCTGGCTTTGCACTACTCCACCCGCTGGAACAAACAAAGAATGAAACTTCACCACCTCTTTCGAATCGGACTCGCCGCCCTCACTTTGGCAATAGTGTCGCCGGCTGCTGTCAAACCCCTCGAGATGAAACTGCTGCTCTTGTCGGCCGACGGAACGGAGCCCAGCTTCGATGCCATGAAGAATCAGCTGGATCACCTGGCCATGCCTTATCAAGCCGTGATCCTGCGCAATCAGGCTCTTCCGGCACTGTCGACCAACGGTCAAGGCAACTACCAGGGCATCGTCCTCAGCACCGGCGGGCTCGCCTACTTCAACGGCTCGGCCTGGGTGAGCGCACTGAGCACCGCCGATTGGACGGCTATCGAAACCTACATGCGCGACTACAGCGTGCGCCTCGCCAGCTTCTACACTTTCCCGGAAGCGAGGTTCGGTCTCAGCTTCGTAGGCGCGTTGGGCACCAGCGACACCAGCCCCGGCTTGGCGACGATCACCACCGCCGGTCAGCCGGTCTTCAGCTACCTGAATCCAACGGCTTCGATCAAAGTGATCTTCTCGTACACGTATCTGGCAGCCGCCGCACCGGCAGCGGGCGAGACCACCACGCCGATCCTGTCCATGAACGGCAACACCGTCGGCGCCACGCACAAGAAAGCGGACGGACGCGAGTACATGGCGTTGACCATGGACCACAGCCCCTACTTGACGCATTCGCTGGCCCTGCACTACGGAGTAATCAACTGGCTTACGCGTGGAGTGTTCATTGGTCAGCGCCGCATTTACCTGACACCGCAGAA
>JAYTKJ010000807.1:0-13730 GCA_043730365.1 Acidobacteriota bacterium
GGCTTCGATCAAAGTGATCTTCTCTTACACCTACCTGGCGGCCGCGGCTCCGGCGGCAGGCGAGACCACCACGCCGATCCTGTCGATGAACGGCAACACCGTCGGCGCGACTCACAAGAAGGCGGATGGACGCGAGTACATGGCTTTGACGATGGATCACAGCCCCTACTTGACGCATTCGTTGGCCCTCCACTACGGTGTGATCAACTGGCTGACGCGGGGAGTCTTCATCGGCCAGCGCCGCATCTACCTGACCCCGCAGAACGACGACATCTTCCTCAGCAGCTCGCAATTTGTCAGCAACAATCCGGCGTGCCAGCCGGTGGGCGCCGCCAACGATCCCACCTATGATCCGGGTGGCGTCTGTCCGAACGTGCGCATGACGGCTAACGACTTGAGCGCTCTGGCTGACTGGCAGAAGCGCACCCGCGGCAACGCACAGTATCGTTACTTCAAAGTCGCTCATGCGTTCAACGGCTTCGGAGCGACGGCGGACTTCGGGATCGTGAACGACCCGCTGATCGCCGAAGCAAAAAAGGAAAAAAACACCTTCAACTGGCTTAGCCACACCTTCAACCACGAGGACTTGGACTGCTATCTGCCCGTCCCCAATAGCGGGATCTGCAGACCAGCCACGTACGCCGAGGCGCTAGCCGAAATCGACCAGAACAAGACAATCGCTACCCAACTCGGCCTGTCCAACGACGCGCTATCCATGGTTACCCCCGGTATCTCGGGCCTGAACAACCCGAACTTCATGAAGGCCTACGTGGACCGCGGCATGCGCTACGTGGTGACCGACACCTCACGCCCCGGCGGCCTCCCGGCCGTCCCCAACACCGCTATCATGAACTCGCTCCAACCGAGCGTGGTCATGATCCCGCGCCGCGCCACCAACATCTTCTACAACACCTCGACCCCGGTGTCCGGCGCCGTGGGCTCGGAAACCGACGAGTACAACTTCCTCTTCGGGCCCAACGGCATCTTCCGCATCGGTGGACCGGGCGGCGCGCCGTTCTTCAGCACTACGCAGAACTACAACCAGATCATCGAGCGGGAAAGCGACGCCATCATCACCTACATGCTGCGCAACGAAATGTACCCCTTGATGTTCCACCAAGCCAACTTCTGGCGCTACAACGGCGTCAACTCGCTGTTCACCGATCTGATGGATGCGGTGGCGCGGAAGTGGTCGGCCATCTCCAAACTGCAGGTCGGCAGCCTCAAACAGGCGACCCTCGGCAGCCGGCTCAAAGAGCGCTTGGATCTGACCACGGCCGGAGTGAAGGGTGTCTATACACCGGGCGTCGGCGTCACCTTGACTGCGACGAACAGGGCCGTTATCCCAGTCACCGGTGTCTGCACCCAGTTAGGTTGCGACGCGGTCTACAACGGACAGCGTCAGGATCGTGTCTCGGTTCCCGCGGGCCGCTCCACCTTCCTGCCGTACCTGAACTTCGCGCCGGGTGCAGACCAACTCGCTGAGGACAAATAGTCACATGCCCTTCAGCCTGCGCCAAACGGCCATCGTCTTCGTGGTGGGGGCCACGCTCCTGGTGCCCGCAGCTTCGGCTGCGGGCCCGGGAGATCAAGTTCCACCGGTGCGGCTGCGCGACGCTATGGAAGCAGCCGGACGGCACGCCTCCACGGAAGAGGCCCGCCTGCAACTGCTCCGCAGCCAGGCCAAGTTTCTCGAAACGCAAAACAAGACTCGGGTGGAGTTGCGGCCCTCGCTCGGCCTGCTCTCCTTCACCAACCCGCTGTTGCTTGCCGCCAATCTGGGTTCCAGCCTGATGATCGGCAAGCGCGGCGCGCCCACACCGGCTGCATTACAGAGCGCCTGGTTCGACGTGCTCACCGCTGAACTAGCCGCCGAGCGCGCCCGCACGGAAGCACAGGCCGCAGCGGCGCGGACCTTCTACACGGTTCTCGAAAAACAGGAAGCAGCCACCTACGCGCAAACGATGCTGGCCGAGCGCCGTCAGCATGCATCGGGCGTGAGCAAGCTCCTGCAAGTCTCGCGTATCACGGCGCTGGACAAACTCGTGGCCGACGGCCAGTTGCTCGACGCCGAAACCGAAGCCTTCGAAGCCGAGTCGGCCCGCCGCACCGCCGCCATGGAACTGGCGACGCTCATCGGCAACCCCGACGCGGCCGCCGATCTCCGCGTGGAAGACGAGGCCAATGCCCTGCCCTCGACACCAGTGATTCCCGCCTCCACTCAGACCCTGTTCGAGCGGGCCCTGCATCATCGCTCCGATGTACAAGTGATCACCGAACGCGTTGAAGCGCTACGGGCACGCAGCCGGAGTCGTATCCCGAAACCGCAATCCGTGCAAGCCGGCTACGGCTATGTGGCGGGCGTCCCGGGCGGCGTATCGCGCTCGGCCGAGAACTTTCTGCTCGGCGGCAACTCAGCGCGCGTCGACCTCGGCTTTGGCATCGCACTCCGCGATATTGGCGAAAAGGCGGCCATGGAAGAATTGATGGACGCCCGCGCCCGCCTGCTGGAATCGGAAATGGCCGCCATGGAGCGGCAGGTGCGAGCCGAAGTCTTCGCCGCGCGCAGCGCCATCGAAGCCGGTGAACATCGGCTGGCTACCGCACGCCGTAAGGTGGAACTGGCCAAGCAAGCCGAAGCGATGATCTCGGCCCGGCTCGACGGCGGATTGGCCGACGCGAATGCCCAGATGGCGAGCCGCCAGACTTTGCATCAGGCGCAAGCTGAACTAGTGCGGGCGCAGTGTCAGCGTAAGGCTGGACTGCTGACTCTGATGGTCATGTGCGGACTCGAGGGAGAAGCTCCCGCCGCGCGTCTCCTGGCTCTTACTCAACGATAAGGAGGGATGTAACTCATGAATGCCGAACACCCTGCTGTTGCTAGACTCGAACGCACCGGATGGACCGTTGTCAAAGTGGCGTTTGTCGCCCTGGTGCTGATGCTGGTATTGAACCCGGCCACCAAAGGCCGTAGCGGTTTTTCCAGCACCGGCCTGGAAACAGTATTGCCT
This sequence comes from Acidobacteriota bacterium, assembly GCA_043730365.1. Taxonomy (GTDB): domain Bacteria; phylum Acidobacteriota; class Terriglobia; order Bryobacterales; family Bryobacteraceae; genus VFZP01. Next base: position 3,012 of record JAYTKJ010000807.1, read on the forward strand.
GCCCGCATTCGGGCTGCGGGACTCTATGCGGTCAATGCCGGGATGTCGGGCACGATGACTGAACTGTCCGTCAAAGCGGGCGTCACCGTAGAAGCCGGACAGTTGCTGGGCGTGATTGCCAATCCGGACATCGAGGGATTGGTGGAGCGCACCCGCCGCCGGATGGAACTGGCCGAGGCGCGCCTGGCGCGGCCCCAGGCCTCTGCTGCGCAACCGCAAAAACGCTGGCTTGATGAGCAACACGCCTCCGCGGCCAGAAACCTGCTGGCGGCCGAGCAGCGCCTCCGCGAGTTTTCACTGGCCGACGCAGAACAAATCTATGCCCGCGCCAAAGCCGATGCCGGCCGCATTCGCACGCTGCTCGATCAGCACCTGGCAACAGCCCGAGAAGCCGAAGACGCACAGCGCCAGGCCGATAACGAACTCCGCAATCTCAACACACGCCGCGAAGTGGGCGCACGGCTCCGCCAGGAACTGGAAGCGGCACAGTCGCAAGTGAAGATGGCGCGCCTCCAGTTGGATTCCGCCATGCCGGCGCCTGCCGCAGACTCCGGCTACGCCAGACTCGAGTTTGAAGAAGCCAAGGCTGCCTATGAAAACCTGACCGCGCGTCGCGAGGGCTTGCGCGTCGTGGCCGAGCGCGGCGGCACCGTGATCCAGGTTAATGCCACTCAGGGCGGAGCGGTGCAAGAAGGCGTCGTGCTCTTCCAGATCGCCAACTCCACCAATCTCCACTTTGATGTCTCGGCCCCGGCCACCATCGCCAAAGCCGTTCACGCCGGCGACGCCGTGCTGGTGCGCGTGCCCACCGATCCTCCTTCAGAAGTGCCGGCTCGGGTAGCGCAAGTGCTACTGGAACCGGATCCGCAACAACAGTCCTATCTGATCCGGGTGACGATTCCGAACCCGGCGCCGGACCGCTTGCTGGTGGGGCTTGAAGGGGCCGTCGCTTTCAATCACTAGAACGATCATGCGCAGACAACGAGTCCTCCTCACTACCGAAGGCACTTATCCGCACGCACACGGCGGCGTAAGCGTCTGGTGCGACCAGTTGATCCGTTCGCTCGACAATCGCGACTTCCACGTGCTGTCTATCGTCAACTCCCCTTCGGCTCAGCCGGTGTTTGAGCTACCGTCCAACGTGCAATCGCTGATCGCGGTGGCGCAATGGGGCACCGAAGAAGCCGGCCGGCGCCAGGAGGCGTTCTCAAAAACCTATCGCCGTCGCGCCGCTCATTCAGAGGCGGATTTCGAAAAGCTGTTTCTGCCCGCGATGGAAATCGTCTTCCGCGAAGTCTTCGCCGGCACGGCCAGCGACGCCGGCGCGTTGGGCCACGCCTTGGTGTCGCTGCACCGCTACTTTCTGAAGCATGACTATCACACGGCGCTCGCTTCGACGCGGACCTGGCGCGTCTTCCTGCGTCAGGCCGACAACCAGCCACACCCGCTGACGATGTATGAAGCCACCACGTGCCTGCGCTGGCTCACGCGGTTCCTCGGAATTCTCGCCACGCCGCTGCCTGACGTGGACGTCGTACATGCCACCATGGCGGGCCTGGCCGGATTGCCCGGCGTCATCCTGAAGCGGGAACGCGGCACACGCTTTATTCTGTCCGAGCATGGCGTTTATCTGCGCGAGGTCTATCTTTCGCTGGCCCGCTCAACCTATCCGGAAGGCTGCCGCCGCTTCCTGATGGGCTTCTATCACGCGGTGGCGCGCACCATTTATCACTCCGCCGACACGATCACCACCCTGGGCCGATTCAACGCCCGCTGGCAACAGCGCTTCGGCGCAGACCCTGAGCGGATCGTACTGACTCCGAACGGCGTGGACCCCCGGCGCTTCCGGCCCGGAGGCCCCAAAGCGGCGCGGCCCACCGTCCTCACCTTGGCCCGCATTTATCCGCTCAAGGGAATCGATGTGCTCTTGGAGGCCGCGGCGCTGGTGAAGCCGCATGTGCCGGATCTCTGTGTGCGGGTGCTGGGCGAGGCGGCTGACGCGGCCTATTTTGCCCGCTGCCAGGAGATCGTACGCAAGCATCACCTCGAGGGATGCGTGGAGTTCGATCAGACCAGCACGCCCGAAGTTGAATATCGCGCCGCGCACGTCTACTGCTTGCCCAGCATCTCCGAGGCGATGCCCTTTGTGATTCTTGAGGCGATGCTAAGCGGCTGCCCGGTGGTGGCCACCGATGTCGGCAACGTGGCCGACGTCCTGGAAGGCACCGGCCTGCTGGCCCGCCCCAACGATCCTGCTTCCCTGGCCCAGCAACTATTGCGCCTGCTGGCCGGCCCGGATGCCGAAGCCGAGCGCGCCTACTACGCCGAACGCGGCATGGCGCGGGCCCGGCACACCTACACGCTTGAGCGCTCGATGCAGAAGTTCGACCAACTCTATTCACAAGCCCCCAAATGCAAATACGCACTCCAGACAGCCTAATCTCGCGCCCTCAGGACCCCACCTGGCGCCCGCCGCTCGACGAGTTCGATCTGGCCGTCAGGCTGGAAACCGAAGGCGTCACCGATGAAGTCGCGCACTCTTCGTTCGGCTTCGCTCATACACTCGACATGGCCGCCAGTTACTATCCACAGCTGGACGTTCCGAGCGCCTCCATGCCCAGCACGCCCGGCGAATCCGGCTGGCGCGCGTGGTTGCGCGGCACGGCCTTTGCGTTACCAATGCTGTTATGCGCGCTGTCGCTCATGACCGTCGGCGTTTCATTGTGGGGTGGAGACCTACACCCGGACTTGGCGTCGGCAGTAGCCATCGCGACCGTGGGATCCCTGGTGGTAACCGGCGGCTTCGTGCAGGCGATGTCACGCCGCGGGCTCTTCTACATTGGCGCCAGGGACTTCAACATGGCGGCCGCCGTCTCACGCGTCTGGGCCCAAGCGGGCGCAGCGGCGATTCTGTCGCTGGCGCTCGGCGGACTCATCGCCAACCTACTGTTCGCATGGATGCCGGCTGCACTCGCCGGGGTCACCGCCGCTTTCTTCGTCCTGCTGGGAATGCTGTGGCTCGCCTGCGGTGGACTCTATCTGGTCAACCGCGCCACATGGATTGCCGGAGTCACCGTCGTCGGCATCGTGGTGGTCGCCGCGTTGCATCGCGGCCTGGGCTGGGCGCTACCCACCTCCCAACTGTGCGGTCTGGCGGCTGCGACGGCAATCGCGATCGCCGGCGCCCTCTCATGGTTCCGCGCACGAGTGACGGCGCTCCCTTCGGCGGAACTGATCTCTCCGGCCCACGAATTCTACCAGGCCGGCTACTACCTCCTTTACGGCGCCCTCTACTATCTCTTCCTGTTTGTCGATCGCCTCAACGCTTGGACCGCCCACACCAACGCCTCGGCCCTGCCTTTGCAGTTCCGGGGCGACTATGAAACCGCACTCGATCTGGCCATGGCCGCGTTCGTTCTCCAAACCGGGTGGGTCCATGCGTCGCTCGCCGCTTTTCACCGCGCGGTGGAGTTGGAGCAGCGTGCGCTGCCGGCGGGCCAGTATGGACGTTTCAATGCTGCCATGCGTGAATTTTATCTATGGCGCCTCGCCTACATTGCCGCGTTCGGTTTTGCCTCCAGTGGCCTGGTGTACTTCCTGATCTCGCGCTATCACCTACTCCCGTTCGCCAACATGACACCCGTGCTGGTGATCGCGCTGGCAGCCTACCCGATCGTCGTGGCCGGGTTGTGGAACACTAGCTTGCTGTTCACGCTCGGCCAGCCGCAACCGGTGGTCGGCGCGGTCTCGATGGGCGCGCTGGTCTCGCTGATATGCGGGTATCTGCTGTCGCGCACCGGGTCCTATGACGCCGCCGCGGTTGGATTCCTGGCCGGAGCCTTCACGTTTGCCGCGCTCTCTTGCCTGCCGGTGCTCAAAGCGTTCCACAAACTCGACAGCCACTATTATTCTTCCGCTCTGTAGAACTGACTCATGCTCTCCTTACTCGATCTGCTTCGTCTCGTCACTGCCTTCGCCGTGATCTTCGTGGTCCTGCCGTATCTGGCCAACAGAAGAAAGGGAGACGCCTCGCTGTGGCGCACGTTGACCGTGAGCTTCGTACAAACCGCTTTCTTCGTGCAGATTTCGGCGATGGTGCTGGGAGACTGGAAACTCTATTTGCCGGGCGCGGCGGCGGCCTCATACCTGTTGTGGCTGGGCGTCACGGCGGCGTTCGCCCGCCAACGGAGCGGCCGTCCGGTTGTCTCATTGCCCTCGCGCGGCGCCGGCATTGCGCGCTTGCTTGAGTTTCTCGAGGAGCGGCCCACCCTGTTCGCGCCTCTCGTCAGCCAGGTAAAGCAGCGGTTGAATACGCCGGTGGCCGCCGGAGCCGCGATCATGGCAGCGGCCGTCGCGTTGCGTGGTGTGTGGTTCTCTCTACATCACGTCCGGCTACAGCGCCTCGAATCCTATTCACGCACCATCTCTCTTCACTCACTGATTCGCGGCGAAGCCTGGGACCATGACGCCGGCGTGGCGCTGCTGGCGCCCCTTACCTGGCTGAGCGGGTTGACGCCGGATCATGTGATTCGCCTTTCAGGCGGCTTGGTTGCCGCGGCGATGGTGCTTGCCATGGCCTTCGCTGGTTGGCGCCGTCTGGGCACCGCCGCCGGAGCGGTCCTGTCCGCGGCACTTTTTGCCGCCTCGCTTTTGTGGTTGAACATGACGCCGTCCGAGCCTGGCGGCGCTGAGTGGTCCGCGATCTTCGTGATCCTCGCCGTGGGCCTGGCCGGCGAGGCCTGGGGCCCGGCGGCGTTGGCCCTGCTGACGGCCGGGCTGATTCACCTCGGGCTCTCTCCCGTTTTGCTGCTCGCCGCCTTGGCCTTGACGCTGGCCTCATTGATCGGCCCGGCGATTGAGCGCGTTCCGGTGGCCGCGCGGCTCCTTCCCTCCGCGGCGGCTCTGGCGATCCTGGTGGCCACGATTCTCACGCCGCTTCGCCCAGCCGCGCCCGAGCATCAGTATGAAGCGGCCGCCCGCACCGCTCATAGAATCGCCGGCGAGTTTCGCACCAACGATTGGATTCTGGTCTCCCCGGGCCTCGAAGTGGCGCAAACTTACGGCCGGGGCTGGCACGTAGAGCTCGCCGACTTCGTCGACGCCCACACCGAGGCGAAGCTGGCCGATCCGGCCTTCCGCTTCTCCGCCTACGCGGCTCAGTCTATGTTCGTGTTCGTCGAAAAGCGCGTGCTCGATCAGCCGGCCTTTAGCTTTGCGCACGACAGCGGCGCGAGTTCCTACTACTACACGACCCGCCTCGGCCGGTCTTCACTTGAATTCCGCGCCGCGCGCCTGATGGCCGCCTACGTGAGCGCGCATAAGGACGCCACGGTCTACTATGAAGACGAGGACTTGATGGTGTATCGCGTAGAACGCTCGGCCGAGCCCCAGACGCTCAGCGCCCGGGTCGCAGCCGTCCGCTAAGGCGGCCGTCTCGCGCTCCCGTTACAATGGGCAGCATGAAGACCGTTCGTCTTAGCAGCATCGGCGTGGCGCTATTGTTGGTTGGAATCTCCGCGGCAGAACACCGCGACGCCAAAGCCGTCGAGATCGCCGCCCGCATGATGAAGGCCATGGGTGGGCAGGAAGCCTGGGCTAAGGCTCGCTACGTCCGCTTCGACTTCCGCTTGATGGACAATGGCGCCGCCAAGTTCGGGCGATCGCACCTGTGGGACAAGTCCACCGGGAAGTATCGGCTCGATTCCAAATCCAAGGACGGGAAACCGAGCGTCACCTTGATGAACCTGGCAGACCAAAAAGGTAGCGTCTTCATCGACGGCAAGAAACTGGAAGGCGATGCGGCCGCCAAGGAACTCAAGGAAGCCTACAGCGCCTACATCAACGATTTCTACTGGCTGGCCATGCCGTGGAAGTGGATGGACCCGGGTGTCAACCTGAAATACGCCGGCGCCAAGCCATGCAAGAGCGGCGCCTGCGACGTCGTCGAGTTGTCTTTCGGCAAAGTGGGTCTTACCCCCGGTGACCGCTATCAGGCTTTCGTGAATCCGAAAACCGGGTTGATGGAGCACTGGGAGTACACGCTGCAGAGCGGCAACAAGGGCGCCTGGGATTGGGAGTACACGACAACCGGCGGCGTGATGCTCGCCTCCAATCACACTGACGGCAAGGGCAAGGCCTTGCACATGGGTACCGTTCAAATCGTAGACACCGTCGATGCGGCGGTGTTCGACGACGCCAGGAAACCGATCTAGGGCCGGCGCTCAAGCCTGTGCGGCGATCACCCGCCGACGCCCAACTTCAGTAACTGCTCGGCATGCTTCAGCGCCTCTGGAGTCATCCGTTCGCCCGATAGCATCCGCCCAATCTCCTTCGTGCGCGCCGCCCCGGTCAGCTCCTGAATGCTCGCCTGCGTGCGCCCCTGCACCTCGTGCTTCTCAACCACATAGTGATGGTCCCCGAAGCCCGCGATCTGCGGCAGATGCGTGACACAAAGAAGCTGGTTGGCCGACGCGAGTTTTTTGAGCCGCCGCCCCACGCTTTCGGCCGTGCGCCCACCTACGCCTGAATCAACTTCGTCGAACACCAGCGTCCGCATCACCTTGGATTTCTTGCCGCCACCGCCCGCCGCGTTCTTCGCCGACAAGCAGGTCTTGAGCGCCAGGGCCAAGCGCGACAGTTCACCGCCGGAAGCCACCTTCTCCAAGGGCCGGGGCTCTTCACCACGATTGGGCGAGACCAGGAACCGCACTCGATCCACGCCGCGCCCTGTCCACGGACCTTCGGTAAACTCCACCCGGAAGACCGTTCGAATCACACGGATGGCAAGGGCAAGGCCTTGCACATGGGGACGGTCCAAATCATGGGCACCGTCGATGCCGCCGTGTTCGATGATGCCAAGAGACCGATGTAGGGCCGCGGTGCGCCACTAACAGCACCCGCGTCTGCGGATAGGCTGCCTCGGGCGCGTCAAGCATTTTGTGTAAACGGCCCGAAGCTGGGGCCGTGGCTCGGGATCATCGACCATTTTTTTGGAGCATGACAAGTCGCAGCCAAAGAAGCAGCGGCATGCGGCCAAGCGGATCTGCGACCGGCTGAAGACGGATGGAAAAGTGGAAACCAAAAGCAGGTTTCCCACTTTCCCCAACTTCCTGTCTCAAAAGGAACAAGACCGCTCCGCTGGTGGGCTTTCGCCCTTCCGCCCACGGCAGCGCTTCGCGCCGCCTCAGTGGTCCCCTTTTGCCCCGCCGCGGTGGGAAGCCTTCACTCCGCCCTTGACACAGTTTACTGGTCGGCCTTGCGCAGACCCAGCCGCTGCTGTGGGCGGCGTTCGCCGTGGCCGTGCTGTTGACGAAACAATCCGCGGTAGCGGTCGCGATTTTGTAGAGTTCCGCAAGCGATCGCCGGCGGTGGCCTGGGTGTTGAACACGCTCACCGGCGCACGGTTCCTCTGAACGTGCTCAAGCCCCCCAATCTACAACTCCTTGGGCATCCTCCTACAGTTTCAGGCGAGCGAGCAAGGCCGTGAAGCGCGGGTCCGGCCGCAAGTCGTCCCACACCGGGTCGGACTTCAGGTAGTTCGCGCCAAACGGGCGTTGATCGCAAGCTTTCTTCAGCCACTCGATGGCCGCATAGCGCTCACCCAGAGCCAAATGCACCAGGGCCAGAGCGCGCGGCTGCGCTTTGCCTTGGCCCCTGCCTTCCGCCTCGCGCAGCCAGTCGCGTGCCTCCTTGGCCCGGCCCGCACGGGCGGCCACATACGCAATCGCGGCCGCCGCGTCCGGCTCCGAGCCGGAGAGCCCCCGCACGCCGGCTGCTTTCGGGAACGCCGCCGCCGCTTCCGCATACATTCCCTTCTGCGCGTATGCCCAGCCCAGGGCGTCGTAGGTTCGCACGAACGATGCGTCGATAGCCAGCGTCTTCCAATACTGTTGGATGGCCTGGTCGTATTCACGCTGAAGATACAAAGTGTGTCCCACCTCTTCGGCGATGGGAAGCGAAAGCGGATCCAGGCTGCTGGCAAGCTTCATCGCCGCCAGGGCTTCCTCAAGATGTCCCGTCTGCTGGAGCACGTGAGCATGCATGTGGTGCCCTTCGGAGAATCCGGGACTCAACTCGATGGCACGGCGAAATTCCGTCTCCGCTCCCGCCCAATCCGCGTCATAAATCCAGCGGACGAAACCGAGCGAAACGTGCGCTTCCGCCAAACGGTCGTTCAACCGCAGCGCCAGCATCGCCTCGGCGCGCGACCGGGAAAAAGCGGCGTCCACCGCCATGCCGCCGTTATTCCCGAGCAGCGCATACGAATCCGCTAGCCCGGCGTGCGCCGGGGCAAAACCAGCGTCGCGCGTCACGGCCTCCTGGAAGTACTCGAGACTCCTCCTCAGTGACTCCACGTTTCGCTTGCCCCAATGATACCGCCCTTGCAGATACAGCTCGTAAACGCCAACTTGCTCCTGATTCGCCGGACTGCGGACCGCGACCTCTCCGCGGTCCAACTTCACTCTTAGGCTGAGCAGGATCGCCTCGGCCACGCGTTTCTGCACCGCCAGCAGGTTCTCCAGCTTGTCATCGTAGGCGCCAGACCAGATCTGATAGCCGTTTCTGGCATCCACCAGCCGGGCGGTAATCCGCAACCCGTCTCCCTCGCGGCGGAGGCTGCCTTCCAGAACTGAGTCGACACCAAGCTTCGCACCGACATCCCGCGCGTCCTGCTGTTTGCCAGCGAACCCGAACGATGAACCCCTGGCGACTACTTTCAGTCCCCTAACCTGCGTAAGGGCATAGATCAACTCTTCAGCCACGCCTTCGCAGAAATAGGCCTGGTCTTTCTGCGGGCTGAGGTCGGCGAACGGCAGCACTGCGATCGAGCCGACCGGCGGGTTGGTCATCGCGCGCCCGTCGCGCCATACGATCCAGGTCCCAGCCGCGCAGATGGCAAGGGCGGCGGCCGCGCCGATCAGCATACGCCCGCCGCGCAGGACCGGGCCTGAGCGAGGCGCGCCGGCAGGACGCCCACGTCCCCCCCGGCCGGCCCCACCGCTTGTACCTGCGCAATGAACCGGTAGCCGCGCCGCGGCAGTGTCTCCACATACCGGGGAGTGGCGGCGTCGTCCGAAATGGCGGCCCGAACCTGGCGCATGCACACGTTCAGCCCTTGGTCGAAGTCGACGTAGGTCTCCTTACCCCAGATTGCTTCCCGGATCTCCTCGCGCGTGACCAGTTCGCCGGGGCGGGACGTGAGTAAGAGCAGAAGCTTGAAGGGCTGCGGCGCGACTCGGATCAGGATACCGGACTTGCGCAACTCCCCTGCGGCGGCGTCCAGCTCGAATACGCCGAAGCGGTAGCGTTGTGTTGCGGCACTCACGCGCCCTCCAGTTCCCCCTCAGTATACAGGCTCCCTTCCCGGCGTTTAGAAACTCCCGCAATAGCCGTGTTCTCATCGGCTTGGCCGATAAGGAAACGTTCACTCGTTACCCTCTTTCCTGGCCAAGCGCTCTCGCCCAGACTGGAGCCATTCTGCGGCCAAACGGCGGGGCGGAACAAGAAGGAGGACCCAATGCTTTCCAAATTGACGATTCAGACGCTGGCCTTGACAGCAGCCAGCGTGGTCACCGCGGGGTTATGCCCGGCGCAGTCCAAAGTCACAATCTTCGAGACTACTCTCGAAGAGCCAAACCAAGCGACACCGGAAGTAAGCACCGATGATCTACAGAAGATCCTGGCCGACGGGCGCGGGCCTGTCTTTGACACCCGGTCCCAGCTCGAGTATGCGATCGCACACATCCCAGGCACAACGAATCTCTACGAAAGGGAGGCGGATCGCATTCAGCAACTCTATCCCGGCCGCGCCACGCCCATCACTCTTTACTGCAACGGCCCGTTCTGCGGCAAGAGCAAGCGTACTTCGGAAGAGCTGGTGAAGCTCGGGTACAACAACATCCGGCGCTACCAGTTGGGCATGCCTGTATGGAGGGCTCTAGGCAGCACCGTCGAAACGACACTCGCGGGAATGCGGTACATCATTCAGGCCGATCACACGGCCATCTTTGTCGATGCCCGCAGCCCAGAGGAGTTCGCCGCCACGCTCCCTGGCGCGCGCAGCATTCGCGCCGGAGAAGCCACGGCGGCCAACGACGACGGGCGTTTGCCGCTCTGGGACAAGGGCACACGCATCGTCGTCTTTGGCAGCAGCGTGCAGCAGGCCAAGAAGGTAGCCGAGGAGATTGCGAAAAGAGCGTACTGGAACAGCAGTTACTTCGGGGGGAGCTATGAAGACCTGAAAACGCCGGGGCTGTTCGCCACCGTGTTTGAAGTGGAGGGGACCGTGGCCGGTTTTGTGGAACGCATCAAGCCCAATGGCGAACGAAGCCTGGAGCCAACCCTGCGGTTTGATCCCGCCCAGCAGAAATACGTTCCGGCGCCCATCCCAGCCGGAACCGGAGATCGGATGTACTTGACGCTTTACGGCAGTGGTCTACGCTTCCGCACGATGCGCGACCTGGTCGCGGTTCGCATCGCTGGACTCGAGGCGCCGGTCTTGTATGCGGGGCCCGCCCCGGGTTTGCAGCCTTACGATCAGGTGAATGTACAGCTTCCTGCCTCGCCCGGCCGCGGCAGAATCGAGGTAACAGTTGAAGTGAATGGACGTCTGGCGAACAGCGTCAGCCTGGTATTCGAATAGGCCGGAGCGAAGTGCCGGCCATTCGTGTGCGCCCCGCATCGCGCGGCAACCGAGGGTATGATCGAGTCAGACCATGG
>JAYTKJ010000808.1:0-7190 GCA_043730365.1 Acidobacteriota bacterium
GCGTTTTCCGTCGTGGCCGGGTCCCCGCTGCCCATGATGCTGGCCGCTGGCGTGGAGCTGATGTATCTGGCGTCGGTGCCGAATATCTCCGCCTTTCAACGCCTGGTGCGGTCCTGGCAATATGCCGACGAGAAGAAGGAGCACGATGACCGGCTGCGGGAAATGCAGTACGCGCTGCCGCCGGAGATACGGGACCGGTTCCGCAACCTCGAGTTGATCACTGATGCCATCCGGCGCAACTACGCCAGGTTGTCGTCTACGTCCCAAGCCTTCATCGGGCAGATCGAAACGCAGTTGCAAGGCCTGATGACGGCCTTTGTGCGCCTCGCCAACGCGGACACGCAGCACGTGCAGTATCTGCAAAACACGGACCAGAACGCGATTCGCCGCGAGATTCAATATCTGAAAGACCGCCTGCCCAAGGAAGCGCCCAAAGTGCAGGAGATCAACAGGAAGCGCATTGAGATCCTGGACAAGCGCGTGGAGAAGCACCAGAAAATCCGCGAGAACCGCCAGGTGATTGACGCGCAATGCCGCGCGATTGAAGACGTGCTGCAGTTGATCCACGATCAGTCAATCACGATGACCGATCCGCAGCAGGTGAGCGACCGGCTGGAGAGCCTGGTCAAGGACGTGGAGCAGACCGAGGACACGGTGCGCGAGGTGGAGGCGATCTTCCAGGCGACCGAACAGATGTCGCCTTCGCCGGAGTCTTCCGGCGATTCGTCTGCCGGAGGGCGCGACCGGCTGCGGTATTGACCATGGACGAATCGTCGGTCCGTTTTGGCCAGCTTTGGATTCGAGGCTTTCGCCGTTTGAGCGACGTCCGGCTTTCGCTGCGCCCTCTCTCGGTCATGATTGGCGCGAATGGAACGGGCAAGACGTCCGTGCTTGACGTGTTAGCTCTGCTCGCGTCTTCCGCGCAAGCGAGATTGAGTTCATCGCTTTCGGATCTGGCCGGTCTGGCAAACATACTGACCTACGACCGGGCTGAGGAGCTTGGGCTTCAGATCACCATGGAGGTTCCAGGGCACGAACCCCTCGAATACTCGCTGTGGTTGCGTCCTCAGGGACTGGCCCACGTGATCCGTGAGGAAACGCTGAGTCAGAAACCGCTCCTACACGTCAATTCATTTGAACGTGACGTAAAATACTACGACCCTGAAAAGAAAAAACTGCTGCCCCCGTCGTGGGAGCACAACCCACTGGAGACTTCGTTGGCGCAGGTGCCGAAGATGTTCCAGGAACCGGAGGATTTCCGCCGTCGGCTGGCATCCTCAACCTTCTATCACGTCTTGAATGTCGACCCCAGATCGCCTGTCCGCCTGCCCCAATCGATGGGACCGGCCGAATTGCCCGGAAGAAACGGTGAGGATCTGGTGTCGTGCCTTTTCTACCTGCGCGAGACCAATCGAAGCCGGTTCGAGGCGATTGAGGATTCCCTGCGTGCGGCGTTTCCACGCTTTGAGCGCCTGGATTTCCCGCCGGTTGCCGCCGGTACGCTGGCGCTGGCGTGGCGGGAGCGTGGATTCTCAAAGCCACTCTATACGCACCAATTGTCAGAGGGCACTCTGCGCTTCCTATGGTTGACCACGCTGCTGCAGAGCCCCGGGCTTACCGCGCTCACCCTCCTCGACGAGCCAGAAGTGAGTCTGCACCCCGAGTTGCTGAGTCTGCTGGCGGACCAGTTGCGAGAGGCTTCGCGCCGCACGCAGATTATTGTGGCAACCCACTCCGACACTCTGATCCGATTCCTCAAACCTGAAGAAGTGGTCGTGCTCGACTCTACCGAAGATGGCATGACCAAGCTGACGAGAGCGGACGAATTGGATCTGGGTCAGTGGTTGCAAGACTATTCTCTGGATGAGCTTTGGCGCAATGGGCGTCTCGGGGCGCGAGCTTGAAGATCACCGTTCTGGTGGAGGGGCGAACTGAGCGAGCCTTTAAGCCTCACCTGCACAGGTTCCTGAGAGGGCGCCTCACGGGGCCTATGCCCCACCTCGATTTTTTCCCATGTGACGGACGGGTGTACAAAGAGGAGAAGCTTCGGCGAACAGTCGATGCGCTGCTCCAAAATGGGAGAACTCCATCGGATGCTGTGATTGCGTTGACGGACGTTTACACAGGCACGAAGGACTTTCGTCGACGCGACCGACGCCAAGCGAAAGATGAGGGCGTGGGTCGGGGACAATCACCGGTTTCATCCTCACGCCGCTCAGCATGATTTTGAAGCCTGGTTACTCCCTTTCTGGGGTGACATTCAAGCCCTCGCCGGACACAACAAGACCGCGCCACCCGGATCACCAGAATCTGTCAACCACAGTCGCCCGCCATCGGAACGTATTCGCGAGATTTTCAGAATCGGAACCTGCAAACGTGACTACTCGAAAACACGCGACGCCGGCAGAATCCTGGACGGCAAAGACCTCACGGTGGCAGCGAACAAGTGCCCGGAGTTGAAAGCATTCTTGAACACCATCCTCACGTTGAGTGGTGGGAGGTGCTTGTGACCTCTCATCCTATTTCCCGCCAAGACCCACCATCTTGGGAACGATCTCAGCGACGGTGCGCGCGCCGCATTGCTTCATCACCAGTTCAAACTCCTGGCGCAGCATGTCGATCACACGCTCTACGCCCGGCTGCCCGAAGGCCGCCAAACCCCACACATAAGGCCGCCCGATGAACACGGCTTTGGCGCCCAGAGCCAGTGCCTTGAACACGTCAGTGCCTCGCCGGAAGCCGCCGTCAATCAGCACCGGCACGCGCCCGCCCGCCGCCTGCACTACTTCCGGAAGGCAATCAATCGTGCCCCGGCCGCTCTCCTCAGCCCGCCCGCCGTGGTTAGAAACGATCACGCCGTCCAGGCCGTTCTCGATGCAGAGCGCCGCGTCCTCGGCAGTCTCCACGCCCTTGAGCAGCAGCTTCATCCTGGTCATCGCGCGAATGCGACGCAGATGCTCCCACGTCATGGCCGGGTTGGTGGTGTTGAGATCGGGCGCGTCAAACACCGAGAGCATCGGCTTGCGGCGATAGAAATCGGCGCGAGTGGGACCATGGCAAGCCGCGCACTCTCGCTGGTCCAACTTCTTAGCCCGCTCAAACGTCTCGGTGCGCCGGCCGGCCTGGGTATCGACGGTCACAGCCATTACACGGCAGCCGGCTTCCTCCACCCGCCGCACCAGCCGCTCTGTGACCTCCCAGCGGTTGGTGGCGTAGAGCTGATACCAGGGCGCGCGCCCCAGGATCGCTTTCACGTCTTCAACGGTCGTGTTGGTGGCCGTGGAGAGGATCTGCAAAGTGCCGGAGGCTTTGGCTGCCCGCGCGACCGGCGCTTCGCCCTCGGCATGAAACGCCTTCTGGTTGCCAATCGGCGATAGCCCGATTGGATACTTCCACGGCTCGCCAAACAGCTCGATGCTCGGGTCGGCCTTGGTCACGTCCACCAGGCGCCGGGGACGCAAGTAGATCCGCTCGAAGCCCTCGCGATTGGCGCGCAGGGTCACGTCGCCATCCACGCCCGTGGCCATGTAACCGAAGTGAGCCGCCGGAAGCGCCGCCCGCGCCGCTGGTTCAAAGTCCATCAGGTTGAGAGCATCCTCAGGCTTGGTGAGCAAGCCACCACCGCCCGGCTTCTGGGCCATCAACAGCGGGCTCGCAGCCAGATATCTAAGTAATTGCCGCCGCGCTACGTTCAAGCGTGCGCCTCCTTGTGTAAACGGGAGCTGCCTTCAGTCTCGCACCCGCGCCGTTCCTTATTCTACAGTTGAACAAAGCCGCAACCTGCTGCCGGTCGTGCCTGCCCATCCGGCCCGTAACACTTTCGATCGTTGAAGTCTGGGCTCGAAAACGCACAGATTTTCCGAACTACGCACCGCTCGGGCTACCCTATTAAGTGCTTATATGAACTTGGGAGACATCGCGCAGCGTCTGGGATGTGAACTGCACGGCAACGGAGATCCGGGCCTGGAGATAACGGGCGTGGCAGGAATGGAGCAGGCTTCGTCCACCGAACTGACGTTCCTGGCCAATCCTAAATACGCCGGCAAGGCGAAGGGCACGCGCGCGGCGGCGATCCTGGCGTCCAAGCCGATCGACGCGCCTGGCGTTGCCACGCTGATCTCGGCGCAGCCCTACGTCGATTTCGCGCGCGCGCTTGAGCTGTTCTACCAACCGCCCCGCCCACCCTCTGGCATCCACCCCACGGCTTTCCTCGCCGCCTCGGCTACCGTCGGCCCCGGTGCCTCAATTGGCCCGTATGCGGTGATCGGCGAGCGGGTCACCATCGGCAGCAACGCAGTCATCCATCCGCACGTGGTGATCTACGAGGGCGTTACGATTGGCGATGATTTCCTGGCGCACTCGGGCGCCGTGGTGCGCGAGTTCTGCCGCATCGGCCATCGCGTGATCCTGCAGAACAACGTCGTGGTCGGCGGCGATGGCTACGGATTTGCCAAGCGCGCCGACGGTACGCATTACAAGATCGTGCAATCGGGCATAACCGTGATCGAGGACGACGTGGAGATCCAGGCGCTCACCAATCTGGACCGCGCCACCGTCGGGGAGACTCGCATCAAGCGCGGGGCCAAGGTCGATTCGCTGGTGCAGATCGGCCACGCCTGCGTGGTGGGCGAGGACAACATTATCTGCTCGCAGACTGGACTGGCGGGCAGTTCCATCCTGGGCAAGAACGTGCTCCTGGCCGGCCAGGTGGGCATTTCCGGCCACCTCACCATCCATGACAACGCGATTGTCTACGCGCAAAGCGGCATCGGGGGCGATATCGAGGCCGGGGCCATCATGTCCGGATCGCCCGCTTTTGACGCCGCCACATGGCGCCGGGCCGTCGCCGCCTTTCCGAAACTGCCCGGCTTGATCCGCGCCGTTCGCCAGCTGGAGCGGCGATTGCTGCCCGGTACCCCTTCTGAAGGGGAGAAACCGGTAGACTAGCAGCCGCGTCCCTCCCCCTGAACAGGCTAGAGTAGGATACGACAAGGAGAACTCCGCGATGACCCGCCGACGCTTCTGGACCCTGACCGCCGCTGCCGCCTCCGTTTTGGGCGCGCAGCAGCAAACTCAACCGGCTGAGAAACTTGCGCCTTATTACCCCACACCGGAGTCTGTGGTGGAGAAGATGCTTAAGTTCGGAAACATCAAGGCCGGAGAGAAGCACTTCGATGTCGGGTCCGGCGACGGGCGCATCGTCATCATGGCCGCCGACAAGTTCAAGGCAGACTCAACCGGCGTCGAGTTCGATGCCGATCTGTTCAAACAAAGCTCGGATAAAATCCGTAAGCGCGGCCTGGATAAACACGCCCGCATTATTCACGGTGACGCTATGAAGCAAGACTATAGTTCTGCCGATTTCCTTACAGTGTACTTGCTGCCCAGTTCGAACGATAAGCTCCGGCCGATCCTCGAAAAGCAGCTCAAAAAAGGTACGCGCATTGTTTCGCATGACTTTGAGTTTTCCGGTTGGACGCCGGAAAAGGTCGAGAGCATCGACGACGATGGTGAAGGCCGTTCGCACACTTTGTATTTGTATCGGCGACAGTAATTGGCGTCATCGCTTCATTTATTAACGGCTCCGGCTTGGCGGCGCGCGCTGCCTGTTGCACGCGTCATCCTGGCCTTGTTGTGCCTGGCTCCCAATCCTATTTTCGGTTCCATCTACCTGGCGGTGGCCGCCGCCCTGCTGTTCTGGCGAATGCCGGCCCAGCCGATTTATCTGCTGGGCGCACTGGTAGTCGATACGCTCTTCTTCATCCTGGCGGCGTTTGTCGTCGAGATCCCTGAGCTTGGCCTGTTCGGCTCAATCTGGTTTCTGTTTCTGATGACCACGGCAGTGCTGCTTTACGATTGGCGCGAGATTCTGGTGGTAACCATTTGCGTGCTGGCGCTGGCGATCGTGCGTAAGCCACCGGAGTTTGAGGCGCTGGTGGTTTCCGTCGCAGGGCTGGCGGGCTTAGGGCTGGTGTCGGTTTGGCAGCGTGGGCGAATGGAGAAACGCATCTACCAGCTTTCGCGGCAATCGGTGATGGCGCGGGCCGAGGCCGAGCAGGGTAAGGCCAATGAGCGTGAGCGGATCGCCGAGGATTTTCATGACGGCCCCATGCAGGGAACCATCAGCTTTCAGGTGCGCCTGGAGGTGCTGCGGCGCATCATGCTCAAGGACAAAGACAAGGCGCTGGTTGAGCTGGAACAGTTGCAGGCGATCTGGAAAAACCAAGTGGCCGAGATGCGGGCCTTTGTCCACTCGATTCGCTTGGCGGTCACCGTGCCTGGGGATCTGAACGCGGCGCTGCGCAATATCTGCGACACATTCCGGACAGACTCCGGTATCGATATCAGCTTTGAGGGCAACGTGGAAGCCGATCTTGAACCTGAGAAAGCGGTCCAGGTCCTGCACCTGACGCGCGAGGCGTTGCACAACGTGCGCAAACACGCCGGCGCCAGCGAAGCCAAGGTGAGGGTGGAGAACGAGGAAGAGCACGTCAACCTGACGATCTCTGACGACGGGAAGGGTTTTCCGTTTACCGGATCGCTGGGGATGGAAGAGCTGGAGAAGCAGCATATCGGCCCCAGCAGCATCAAGCGGCGGGTACGGTTGCTGGAGGGGGACCTGCAGATTGACTCGGCTCCCGGCAATGGTTCGCGTCTTCAGGTACGATTCCCTAAATGAGGCTTTGCGGCAGCGCCGCGGCAATAATTCTGCTTGGGCTCCCCGGATGCGGCCGTTACGGTGACTTCGCATTGCCAGCGCCAGTGGGCGCGGCCCGCCACGTCAAGCCTGAAATTCGCGTGAATCCCCAGCCCGTGATGGAGCCCGCGCCGGGCTGGGAATCGGTTGACGTATTGAATCCCTCCGTGGTCTGGCACGCGGGCAAACTCCTCAACATCTATTCGGGCTACGATGGCAAATCCTGGCACACGGGCATAGCTGAATCACCCGATGCGCAGGGAGTGCATTGGGAACGGCGGGCCCGTATACTCTCGCCGGAGCAGCCATGGGAAGGCCGGTACATCGCGGCGAATGGCACTGCCCTTTCGCGCGGCCCCGAGCTTCTCTATTGGTATCAGGCGGGCTCACCGGCGCCCCGCATCGGCCTGGCCCGATCGCCCGACGGACGCGCTTGGTCCAGACAATCGGAACCGGTCCTTGACGCCGGTCCGCTTGGCAGTTGGGATGAGCG
>JAYTKJ010000809.1:0-3310 GCA_043730365.1 Acidobacteriota bacterium
CATGGGGCGCGGCGTGCCGCACGGACCCGACGACGGCACCCTGGCGCCGTGGGCGTTGGTGGCATCGCTGCCGTTCGCACCCGGCATCGTGCTGCCCGCAATCCACCATTGCATTCATCAGGCCAAGATGACCGAGTTCAACGCCTACGGTTTCAAGGCGTCTTTCAATCCCTCCCATCCGGGAAACCCCGGCAACCCTTATGGTTGGTGGGTCTCGCCATGGCATTTTGGGCTCAATCAAGGGCCGATCGTGCTGATGATCGAGAATTATCGCTCTGGGTTGCTGTGGCGACTGATGCGAAAGTGCCCATACATCGCCAAAGGACTAAGGCGAGCGGGATTTCTAAACGGATGGCTGTCTTGAGGCCGCTAAACGATAGCCACGAAGCGAACGAGAGAGGCTCCCAGATGCATTCCGTATCTTTCACCAGACGACAGCTCTTGGGAAGCGTGAGCGTTTTGGCAGCGGCCAGTATCACGCCGCTGGCATATTCGTGGGCCGATGCTCCCAGCGAAGCGGGAGAGAGCGTCCTCGAGCTCGAGATTCAATCCGTACCGCTCGTGATCGATGGGCGCACCGGGAGGGGCATTGGCGTGAACGGTTCGATTCCGGGTCCGGTCTTGCGTTTGCAGGAGGGGCAGGAAGCCGTGATCCGGGTCAATAACCGCCTCGCGGAGATCAGTTCGATTCACTGGCATGGGTTGATCCTGCCTCAACCGATGGATGGCGTGCCGGGAGTTACATTTGGCGGCATCCCTGCCGGAGGCAGCTTCACGTACCGTTTCCCGGTGCGCCAGAGCGGAACGTACTGGGCGCACAGTCACTCAGGCGGGCAGGAGTTATTGGGACTGTACTTTCCTCTCGTCATCGATCCACTGGAACCGGAGCCGTTCCGATATCAGCGCGATTACGTGGTCATGCTCTCGGACTGGAGCTTCGAATCGCCCGCCACGATCATCGGCAAGCTGAAGAAGCAGGCCGGCTACTTCAACTATCAGAAGCGCACCGCCGCCGACTTCGTTCGCGACGCGAAGGCGGACGGCTTCGCGGCGACGGTCAAAGAGCGTCTGAGTTGGTCAAAGATGCGGATGGACCCGACCGATTTCGCTGACGTTACCGGGTCCACCTACACGTATTTGCTGAATGGCCTGACGCCCGCGGCCAACTGCACGTGGCTGTTTCAAGCCGGTGAGACGGTGCGCCTGCGTTTCATCGCCGCCGGGGCAATGACATATTTCGATATCCGAATCCCCGGTTTGACAATGTCGGTCGTGCAGGCTGACGGACAGAATGTACAGCCGGTCGAAGTGGATGAATTCCGCATTGCGCCGGGCGAGACCTTCGATGTGCTGGTGCAGCCGGAAGATCGGGCCTACACCCTGTTCGCCGAGGCGATGGACCGAAGCGGCTATACGCGCGGGACCCTCGCTCCGAGTCACGGCCTGATGGCCGCCATCCCTGCGCGCCGGCGGCGGCCTGTTCGTACCATGGCCGACATGGGGATGAGCATGGCGGGGAAGGAGATGAAAGGCATGAGCATGCCGGGTACGGATGCCGTTGTAGAAAAAAGCGCCATGCCCGGGATGGTAATGCCAAGCCTGCCAAGCAAGGATATGTCAGGTATGACAAACGGGCGCTTACAAGGACCGAGCCTGCCCGGCAGCCAGCCGGTGATGCACGGTCCAGACAAACACGGCGCGGGAAACTCCTCCATCGCGATGTCGGAAAGGAATCGGCTGGACGAGCCGGGATCGGGGTTTGAGGGTGCCGAATCCCGGGTATTGGTGTACGCCGATCTGAAGAGCGTAGCTCCGTTCCCGGACCGCCGCGAGCCGGAGCGCGAAGTGGAGTTGCACCTTACCGGGAACATGGAGCGATACATGTGGTCGTTTGACGGCAAGAAGTACTCCGAGGCCGCCGCTCCCATCCCGTTCCGCTACGGTGAGCGGCTCCGGCTGATCTTGGTCAACGACACCATGATGGAGCATCCCATTCATCTGCACGGAATGTGGATGGTACTTGAAAATGGCGCCGGGCCGAATCAGCCCCGCAAACACACCATTAGTGTGAAACCCGCCGAGCGTTTGACGCTCGCCATCACGGCCGATGCACCCGGCCGATGGGCGATGCATTGCCACCTGCTCCTCCACATGGAATTGGGAATGTTCCGGGTAGTCGAGGTCTCGCCCAACCCTGAGGTCTCGTCGTGATGGGGTTCTTGCGCGTGCTGATACTCGGGGCAGGCCTGACGTCTGGCTTTGCGTTCGCACAGGGCGTACCGGAAGAATCCAAGTGGCCGAGCCCGGTGGATGACAACGCGAGGCATACCTACGTTCTTTTCGATCTGCTGGAGTTTCAGCGCATCCGCGGTGGCATCAACGCATTTCGCTGGGATGCCTTGGGATGGTATGGCGGAGACAAACACCGGCTGTGGATCAAGAGCGGCGGCGAGCGATATAGTGCGTCGCGCACGGGAGGTCAAGCGGATGTCCAAGCGCTGTACGGCAAACTGATCTCGCCATTCTTCGACCTGCAGGCGGGCGTCCGGTATGAAAAGCACTACGAAACCACCGCTCCCCAGCGAGTCTTCGCGGTTGTAGGACTGCAAGGTATGGCTCCCGGCCGGTTAGATATCGAACCCGCGTTCTTCGTTAGCAACAAGGGCAAAACCTCGATGCGCTTTACGGGCACCTACGATACATCGGTGACGCAACGGCTGATTCTGCAGCCGCGCTTCGAAACCGAAATTGCGTTTCAACGGGACAGCGAATTCGGCGTGCCTCGCGGCGTCAACGACGTGGAAATCGGCCTGCGGCTCCGGTACGAGGCGCGGCGCGAAATGGCCCCCTACATCGGCGTGACCTTCCGGCAAAGTTTCGATGCCACGGCCAAGCTTGTCTCACGAGAGGGCGGAGTTCCGAATGCGCTCGAGTTCGTCATCGGGTTGCGAATGTGGCGTTAATTGCCCGGTGGAACCAAACTGATTTCGAACTAAGGGAAAACAGGCCAATGTTAATAATCAAACTAACTACTGAGAAAACGGTGAGTGTGATCGCTTTGAAGCCAACCACCCTTTTGGCGATGTTCGGCGCGCCGCAGCTCGAGGGCGTGGCGCGAGAAGTGGAAGACACGATGGTTAAAATCATGAACGAGGCGGCAGGAGACACTCTATGACGACCGAGACCATTTCCGCGAAAGCGGCAAACGCCGCGGCTCCGGCTGGGCCGGGAGCGGGCAAGACGATTTATACCTGCCCCATGCACCCCGAAGTGCAGCAGGATCATCCCGGCAACTGCCCCAAGTGCGGCA
>JAYTKJ010000810.1:0-25496 GCA_043730365.1 Acidobacteriota bacterium
GGTCAAGGGGTACTCCTATCTGACAGTGCATACCGCTGTCAGAATTATAGGCCAATTCCTCAGAACCGTCAAGATTCTCATTCTGGTGTCGTGCACCCGGAGGCTGGCCTCCATTTGCTTTTCCAGGTGATGGGCGGACAAACCGGCATCGAGCGGCCCGGCGCCCGCAGGGTTGCCGAACTTGGTGCAGATCACCGCGCGGTGCCGTTGTCCGGCGAGCGCGTTGCCAAGGATGGTCTCGCTCATGCCGCCGCCTGAGCCCCAGGTGCGCGTGTAGCCTTCATACACGTCCGAGGTGTCGAAGAAGTTGATGCCCTGATCCAGGGCGGCCGAGACGAGACGGTCACAGTCAGACTGAGTGAGAGGGCTCCCGAAAGCCATGGTGCCCATGCAGATCCGCGGGACATGGATGCCGGTGGCGCCGAGGGACGCGTACTTCACGGGCGGCCCTCGACAACACCGGGAAGAGTTGGCTTTGTTGTATACATGCCGTCTGCCCCGCGCCTACAGCATCTTGGGAGTTCCCCAATGCGTACGATACGCGCGCTTCACGTGGCTGTTGGCGGCCGGGTCCGTGGGAATGGACTCGGTCTCCTGATCAAATGTGACGTTGTGCCCCGTGCGAGCGACGATGTTAGCGAGGTGGCAATGGAGGGCCGACAGGTGACCTTCCATGATGTCGGCAGGCGGAAGTTTCCGGGAACGAATGCATTCGACGAACTTGCGCTGGTGGACGGCGTCGTCGTCACCGGCATCGTCATGCTGGATCATTTTGCCATCCTTGTCGAAAACTTTGTAGCCCCAGCGCTTGTTGTACTGCCCGATATGCACCATGCCTTCGCTACCGTAGACACCTACGCCGTTCTCGATGTCGTCCATGCCGTACGGAGTCCAAATGCGCTGCTCCCAGATCATGCTTTTGCCGTCTTCATAGTCGAAGTTGGCGAGCATTGTGTCTGGCGTCTGCTGGTCATCCTTGAAGAAGACCTTGCGGCCCGACCCGCTCACGCGAGTGGGATAGCTCACACCGAGGGCCCAACGCGCGATGTCGATCTGATGGGCACCGTCGTTGCCCGCATCGCCGGTGCCGAAATGCCAATGCCAGTGCCACTTGTAATGAAATCGGTTCTCGTTGAACGGAATCCACGGGGCCGGCCCCAGCCACGTCTCGTAGTCGAGACCGGGTGGCACGGGGCCGTCCTCTTTATGTCCGATGTCAGCGCGCAGCTGGATGTTCCACGCCTTGGCCATCAGCACTTTCCCAATCTTGCCGGACTTGACCAGTTCAATCGCCCGTACCGTCGATTCCCTGCTCCGCGATTGCGTACCTACCTGCATGAGCTTGCCGTTGCGCCGCGCGGCGTCGATCATCAAGCGCCCTTCGCGAATGTTGTGCGAGCAGGGTTTTTCAACATAGACATCCTTGCCGGCATCGGCAGCGAGGATGGCGGCCGGGGCATGCCAGTGATCGGGAGTGGTGACCACCACGGCATCAATGCCCCTGTCGTCCAGCATGCGGCGCATGTCGTTCGTTTCGGACGGCTTCGGAATGCTGAGTTTCAAGGCGATGGCCTGGGCCTTCTCCAGCGAAGTCTTGTCGGCGTCGCAGAGCGTCTTGACATTCACGCCGTTGATCTTGCCATAGCTCTGCAGTAAGTGACGGCCGCGGCCGCCGACGCCAATGATACCGACGTTGACTTGGTCACTGGCGGCGACAGCAGTTCGACGCGCGGCCGTAGCGGCGAGTGCCGTGCCCATCATAAAGTATCTTCGATTCATCTACGCTTTCCTCTCTCTTGCTTACTTAAGGCCCTGTTCCAGATCCTGAATATGATCGGCGGCGAGACGGGCCACGGTCTCACCGTCGGGCTTGAAATCAAAAACTTCCACCGAGAGCCAGCCCCGATAGTTGAGATCGCGAAGCGTCTGCAACACGGGAGTGAAGGGGAACTTCCCGGCGCCCGGATACTTGCCGTCCAGTTCGTTGAGATGCACGTGACGGATGCGGCCAAAGTGCTGCCGAATGACGTCAGCCAGAGGCGCAGTTTCTGCCGTCGTGTTGTGGGTGTCGATCATCGATTGCACGGCCGGACTCTTCACCTGTTCCACAATCGCAATCGCCTCAGCCATCGTGTTCACGACATTGCACAGATGCGGCGCGAGCGGTTCCAGCAGAATTGTGACGCTACGTTTGGCCGCGTGAGGTGCGACCTTGGCGAGAGCCTCGGCCAAGCGCTTGGCCGCATCGGCCGGAGTGGCGCCATCGATCGCCTGGCGCTGCTTGGATGACCCGAGCACCATGACAGGCGACGGGCCGAGGTCTGCCGCCAGATCGATGAGCCGCGCGAAATACTCGAACGTGCGGGCGCGCACCGCTGTGTCGGGCGTGGTGAGGTGAAGGCCTTTGGGCGCTTTCAGGAACGAATGCAGCCCGCAAAAATGCAAGCCGCTCACGTTCATCTGGCTCTTCAGTGAAGCGCGCTGGGCGGCGCTGAGCGAAGCGGGATCGTCGCCCAGATTCGACGGATCGATTTCAAGCCCGGTGTAGCCAGTGCGGCGAGCGGCGTCACAGATTCCGGAGAAGGAAGCGCCTGGAAATGTCTCACTGCAAATGGCCAGGCGAAAGCGCGCGGGAGCGCCGGCGGCGCCCAAGGCTGCCGCTCCCGAAACACCCAGCATCGCGCGGCGAGTCATCATAGATTGAACAGCCTCTTGGCGTTGGTGGTGAATACTTTCGCTTCGTCGGCGGCGGTCAGCTTCAAGCTCTCCACGTGTCCGGCGATCAGCGAAGGGTCGACCCAGGGATGATCGCTCGAGTAGAGCATGCGGTCCACGCCGACAAAGTCAATTCCGTAGCGGATCGCCATCGGGATCGGCGAGACGGTGTCCAGATAGATGCGCTTGAGATACTCGCTCGGGGCCATGCGGATGTTCTCGGCGCCGCGCTTGAGCACCATCGTCTGATGATCGACGCGCCCGATGAGAAACGGCAACGCGCCGCCCACGTGCGGGCAAACCAGTTTGAGGTTGGGATGTTTGTCGAGGACACCCGATAGAATCAGGCGGCACAGCGCAATGGTGGTATCGAACATCAGGCCCAACATCGGGACCATTTGATAATCGCTCACGGCGCTGTAGGTCATGGGCAAGCCTGGATGCAAGAGGATCGGAACGTTGCGCCGTTCAGCCTCGGCGTACAGTGGGCGATAGGCGGGCTCGTCCGGGAATTTGCCGTCAAGATTTGAGTACAGCAGAATCCCTTTCATACCGAGCTTGCCGATGGCGCGATCGAACTCTTTCAGCATCGCCTCAGGTGACTGGAAGGGGAGCGTCGCCAGGCCGAAGAAGCGCTTCGGATGCTGGCGGACGGTGTCGGCAATGAAGTCATTGAGCATGACCGCCATCGCCGTCGAGTCTCTGCCGAATAGCTCTGGGCCAGGATCATTGATACTAAGCGCCGTCATTTCGATGCCGGCCTTATCCATGTCGGCAATCTTGGCGGCCGCATCGGTATGCTTCGGCATCAAGCGGCGGTGCCAATCGCCAACCACGACGTAACGATCCTCCCCTTTCCGGTAGACGTAGGGCGACGTCTTGCGCTTCTCAAGGAGAGTGAGAAATTCCTCGGAGAAGAGGTGGCTCTGCGAATCAATACGCGAGCCACGAGTGGCGGAAACGGCCGTGGCGTTGGTCATGCTGGTTGCGGCAAGCGTGCCGGCGAGAAACGTTCTTCGGTGGGTCATACGAGCATCTGTCTCACTACTTTGCCACCTACGTCAGTCAGTCGGAAGTCGCGCCCCATGTGGCGATAGGTGAGGCGCGTATGTTCGAGGCCGAGGGTGTGGAGCATGGTGGCCTGGAGGTCATGAATATGCACAGGGTTCTCGACCACCTGGAGGCCGATTTCGTCAGTCTTGCCGATCACTTGCCCGCCCTTGATACCGCCTCCAGCGGCCCAGATGCTGAAGCAGTTGGGATGGTGATCGCGCCCGGGGTCTTCGTCGACGCGCTCAAACTGACCCACCGGTGTGCGGCCGAATTCTCCGGCCCACACAAGGAGTGTCGAATCAAGCAGTCCACGGGTCTTGAGATCACGAATCAGCGCGCCGATTGGACGGTCCGTGATCTCGCAATTCTTCTTGAGCTTGCGGTTGAGTTCCTGATGATCGTCCCAGCTGGCGTGCGCGAGCATGACGAATCGGACGCCGCGTTCCACCATGCGCCGCGCCAGCAGGCAATTCACCGCGTAGGGATGAGTGGGCTCTTTGTTGACGCCGTAGTCTTCCAGTGTCTTGGCGGACTCCTGCGAGAAATCCAGGAACTGCGGCGCGGCTGACTGCATCCGAAACGCCAGTTCGTACGAGTGAACGCGGCTGGCAATGGATGCGTCGCCGGTATCGTATTGGCGTTCCTCGTTCAGTTTGCGAATCAGATCGAGACGGGCGCGCTGGGTGTCGCGCGTGACGCCGGGCGGGTTAGGGAGATAGAGGATCGGCTCACCCGAGTTGCGGAACACGGTGCCCGCATAAGTGGATGGGAGAAAGCCGCTGGCCCAATTCATCGAACCGCCGCTGGTTCCTTTGCCCGAGCTCAGCACTACGAACGCCGGCATGTCTTGCGATTCACTGCCCAGTCCATAGGAGACCCACGCGCCCGCCGTGGGCCGTCCAAACTGCGTGGAGCCACTGAACAGCAACGCCTGGCCCGGATGGTGATTGAACGCGTCGGTGTGCATCGAACGGATGAGGCAGATGTCGTCGGCGTTGGCGGCGATGTGAGGGAGATAGTCGGAGAACTCGGTGCCCGATTGGCCGTAGGGTTTGAAGATGCGCTCACTGCCGAGGACCTTCGCGTCCGGTTTGACGAAGACGAAGTTGAGATCCTTGGTCATCGACGCCGGAAGCGGCTGGCCGTGCCATTTCTTCAGCGCCGGCTTGGGGTCATAAAGATCGAGATGGCTGGGGCCGCCTTCCTGAAAGAAGAAGATGACATTCTTCGCCTTCGCCGCGAAGTGGGGTTTCTTTGGCGCCAAGGGATCGGCGGCGTTGGCAGCGCCTAACAGGTTCGTGAGAGCAACGCCGCCCAGCATGCCTCCGAATGAGTGGAAGAACTCGCGGCGTTTTTGGATGCGCAGGAATTCGTCAATGTGCATGGTGGCTTCCTGTTACTCCCGCGTGATGAACTCGTCCAGGTTCAGAATCGCGCTGGCGAGGCCCGTCCAGGCGGCGGTCTCGATGCGCGAGGCGCCGGGAATTTCCAGAGGGAACAAGGCAGCCGCGGCGGCGGGATCCTTCTCGAACATTTCGGTCTGCCGCCGATAGTAGTCCGTGGCGAACTCCGCTTCACGCCGGCTGGGCGGACGGCTGAGGCAAAGCTGAAAGAGATATTCGAGGCGCGGGGAGATGGACTCGCTGGGTTTCTCGCGCAGGAGCCGCGAGGCGAGGGCCTGCGCAGACTCGACGAACACCGGATCGTTGAGCAGGTTCAGCGCTTGAAGAGCAGTGTTGGAGCGATCTCTCTTGCAGGCTGCCAACGTGGCGTCTGGAGCGTCGAAATTCATCAACTGCGGATAGGGCACGGTGCGTTGGAAGTGGATGTAGAGGCCGCGGCGATAGCGGTCACGGCCGGTGCTCTCGGGCCAGCCGGCATCGGTACCGTATGCGAGTTCAATCACGCCTTTCGGCATCGGCGGGCGCACGCTGCGTCCCCCAATGGTTGGGTAGAGAAGTTCACTGACGTGCAGAGCGGAGTCGCGTACCAATTCGGCGGGCAAGCGCAACCGCGACTGGTGAGATAGGAATGCGTTGCCGGGATCGCGCGCATCGACCTCCGGGCGTGCGTGCGACGACTGGCGATAGGCGGCGGACGTCACTATCAGCTTGATCAGGGGCTTCCGCTTCCAGCCGGAGTCCGTGAATTGGGCAGCCAGCCAATCCAGCAATTCAGGATGCGAGGGCTTCTCGCCTTGGGCTCCGAAGTCCTCCGAGGTCCGAACGAGGCCGCGTCCGAAGAACTCCTGCCACATCCGGTTGACGGTGACGCGCGCCGTGAGTGGGTTGTCGGGAGAGACCAACCAGCGGGCGAGCGTGAGTCGCGAGGGGGCTGCGTTCGCGGGTGGAGCATGAAGGAATCCTGGCACTACGGGGCTGACTGGCGCAGCGGGCTTCTTCCAATCGCCGCGCGACAGGATGTAGGAGGGCCGCATGGTTTCCTCGCCCATCACTGGCGCTTCGCTGAGGGCCGGGAATCCGCTCCGCAGTTCGCGCAATTGCTTTCGCGCGTCGACAAATTTTAGCTCCTTCCAGAGATCCTTGCCGATCACGCGGTGATAGTTCTGGATGAAGTGATCCGTCATGGCGTCGGTCTGTTTCTGTGTGCGCTGGGCGGGCGGCGTGTCCAGAATCCGGAGAGCGTTGTCGAGGTACTTCGTCAAAGCATCGAAAGCGTGATCCCAATCGGTCCACTTGCCCGGAAACTCACGCACCTCTTTCATGCGGGCTTCCCAGGCGGGTTGGTACTTGGCGACTTTATAGGCGGCCAAAATCTGTTCGCGTTTTTTCCGGTAGTCTGGCTGCGCCGCCAAGTAGGGGCCCATCTCGCCGGCCAACGGCGCGTCCACGTTCACCTCGCCGGCCGAGTTGAAGAAGGCGAACATCTGATAGAAGTCCTGCTGAGAGATCGGATCGTACTTATGGTCGTGACACTGGGCGCAACCGAACGTGAGGCCCAGCCAGACGGTGCCAACCGTCGCCGCACGGTCAATCACCTGCTCCACGCGAAACTGCTCGATGTTGACGCCGCCTTCGCGGTTGGTGAGTGTGTTGCGGTGGAACCCGGTGGCGATGCGTTGCTCGAGTGTGGCATTGGGTAAGAGGTCACCGGCAATCTGTTCGACTGTGAACCGATCGAACGGCATATCCGCGTTGAGCGCATCGATCACCCAGTGCCGCCAGCGCCAGGCGTGCGGGCGCACGTAGTCCTTCTCATAGCCGTCGCTGTCGGCGAAGCGGGCAAGGTCCAGCCACGGGCGGGCCCAGCGCTCGCCGTAGTGTTGCGAATCGAGGAGCCGATCCACGAGACGCTCGTAGGCGTCGGCCCGATTATCGCTGAGGAATTCGGCAACCTCACGCGGCGACGGTGGCAAGCCGGTGAGGTCGAGTGAGACGCGGCGGATCAACGTGGTCTTGGCTGCCTCTGGGGATGGCTCCCAACCTTCGCGATCGAGCCTGGCGAGCACGAATCGGTCAATCTCATTGCGAGGCCACGTCTGGTTGCGGGTAGCGGGCGGCGCCAAGCGTGCCACGGGCTGGAATGACCAGTGCTTACGCTTCACGGCAGCCGCGCTGTTAGCCTTGGGCCAGACGGCGCCATCGTCGATCCACTCGCGCAGCTTCGCTATCTCCGCCGCGGTGAGCCGGGCGCCGACAGGCGGCATCACGCGCTTTTCTTCGAGGCCCGCGACCATTCGCAGGAGCAGACTGGCATCACCCTTGCCCGGAGATAACACGCGCATCGCATCCCCGCGGCTATCGAGGCGCAGGCCCTTCATCTGCGTGCGCGGGCCATGGCAGGAGAGACAACGGGACGTAAGGAGCGGCTCGATGTCGCGCGCGAAGTCAATCGCGGCAACCGCGATAGCCGGCAGCAGGATGACGTGCAGCGCGACGAGGAAGCTTCTCATGCTAAACCCTTCTTCAAGAGTTTACTCACCGTCTTGCCTTCGACGTCGGTGAGCCGAAAATTCCGGCCCGAATTTGGGAAGGTGAGGCGCGTGTGATCGAAGCCAAGAGTGTGCAGGATGGTGGCTTGAAGGTCGTGCACGTGGATGCGATCTTCCACGGCTTCGAGCCCCATCTCGTCGGTCTTGCCGATCGTCTCACCCTCGCGAATACCGCCGCCAGCCAGCCACATGCTGTAACCGTTGGGATGATGGTCGCGCCCGTAGCCGATGTCTGGCCGCTGCTGCTGGGTCATGGGAGTGCGGCCGAACTCACCGCCCCAGATGACGAGCGTGGAATCCAGGAGGCCGCGCTGCTTGAGGTCTGCGATCAGGGCGGCGGCTGGCTGATCGGTAATGCGGCAATTCTTTTCGAGGTTCTTGTCGAGATCGTTGTGGTCGTCCCAACTGCCGTGCGACACCATGATGAAACGTACGCCGCGCTCCACCATGCGGCGGGCCAGCAGGCAGTGCAGGCCGTATTGATGCGTCGGCTCTTGATGCACTCCGTACTGATCCAGCAGATGCTTCGGCTCGGAGGAGAGATCCAGCAGTTCGGGGGCTGCCATCTGCATGCGGAAGGCGAGTTCGTAGGAGGCGATACGTGCGTCGATCTCCACGTCGCCCGTTTCACGGCGCCGCTTTTCGTTCATGCGCCGAATGGCATCGAGCCGCGCGCGCTGCATTTCGCCGGTGAAGCCTTCGGGGTTTGACAGATAGAGGATGGGCTCGCCGGAACCGCGAAAAGGCGTGCCTTGAAAGGCCGACGGCAGGAAGCCATTAGACCAATCGTTCGAACCGGCACTAGGTCCCGTTCCCGAACTGAGCACGACGAAACCAGGAAGATTTTGCGACTCGCTGCCGAGGCCGTAGCTTATCCAAGCGCCCATCGATGGCCGTCCGAACTGCATCGAACCGGTCATCAGCAGTAGTTCACCGGGATCGTGATTGAAGGCGTCGGTGTGAAGGCCGCGCAGGATGCAAAGGTCGTCGGCGCGGCCCGCGGTGTGCGGCAGAAGATCTGAGATCTCCGCGCCGGATTGGCCGTGGCGCTTGAAGGCGCGCGGACTCGCCACCGCGTTGGCGTTGGGCTTGATGAAGGCGAGCTTGAGATCCTTGGTCACCGACGGGGGTAGCGGCTTGCCATGCCATTTGCGCAGCTCGGGTTTGTGATCGAACAGATCGATCTGGCTTGGGCCGCCAGGCATGAACAAGAAAATCACGCTCCGCGCGGACGCGGGAAAATGCGGGGTCCTGGGCGAGAACGGGGTCGAGTCGGCCGCCATGAGGTCGCGCAGAGCGAGCCCTCCGAAGCCAGAGGCTGCGCGAAGAAAATGACGGCGGTTCATCATGGTTACTCAGCTACTCGCGTGTGATGAACTCGTCCAGATTCAGGAGAACGCTGGCGAGCCCCGTCCATGCCACTGTCTCCGGCTGGCTCTTCCAATACGCCAGCAGCCAGTCGCGCTCGTCGGCGGCCGGTTGGCGACCGAGGCACAATTGGAACGCTCGATCGAGCCGATGATGAAAACCGCCCTCGCCTTCCGCCCCGGCACGTAAGGCAAGGGCACGCGCCGCTTCGACGAACGCCGGGTCGTTTAACAGATTCAAGGCCTGTAGCGGAGTGTTGGAGCGGCTGCGGCGGCACAGCGCGCCATAGCCATTGGGAGCGTCAAAATTGACCATCAGTGGATAAGGCGCCGTACGATTGAGCTGGATGTACATGCCGCGCCGGTAACGATCGCGGCCCGTGCTCTCCTTCCAGTTCTTCAATCCACTGGATTGAGGTAGCTGTGGGCGCACGCTGGGGCCGCCGATCTCGGGGGATAGCAGTCCGCTGACGGCAAGTGCGCTGTCGCGAATCGCTTCCGCATTTAGCCTGAGGCGCGTTTGGCGGCCGACGAGTTTGTTCTCCGGATCGCGAGCTGAAAAGTCCGTCCGCGAGTCGGAAGACTGACGATAGGTGGCCGACGAGACGATGCTGCGATGAACATGCTTGAGGCTCCAACCGCTCTCCATGAACTCGGTGGCAAGCCAGTCGAGTAACTCGGGGTGCGTGGGCGCCTCACCCTGATTGCCGAAGTTCTCGGAGGTACGGGAAAGGCCGCGGCCGAAATATTCCTGCCAAATGCGATTGACGGCCACGCGCGCAGTGAGCGGGTTGTCACGAGCAACCAGCCAGCGGGCCAGATCGAGCCGTGTTGGCCGCGCGCCGGCCGGATCGAGCGGGGGGAGCGCGGCCGGCGTTCCAGGCTCAACGGACTCGCCGGACTGCTTGAAGTCTCCGCGCACAAGCAGATGCGTCTTTCGTTCGAAGGCACGCAAGACGGGCGCCTCGCTGATGGCCGGCAGCGTGGCATCAAGTTCCTGCAACTGCTTGAGGAGCGCATCAAACTTCAACTCCTCCTTTCGTTCTTTCGAAATCACCCGCGCGTAGTCTTTCAGAAAGTAGTCAGTGAGAATCTTTGACTGGCGCCGCGTACGGTTGGCTAAGGGCGTCCGCAGAATCTTTTCGCCGTCCTCGCAATCGGTGCGGAGATCGTCAAATGCGTGGTCCCAATCGAGCCGCTTGCCGGGATTCGCCGCAGTCTCGAGCATGCCCAATTCCCACTCAGCCTGTAACTTGGGCACAGCGTTGGCAGCGAGGAGTTCGCGCCGCCTCCGGTCATAGGCCGGTCGCACCTGCAGATGCGGTCCGAGTTCTCCAGGCATCGGCGCATCCATGTGGTCTTCGTCAGCCGCGTTGAAGAATGCGAACAGGCGATAGTAGTCGCGTTGACTGATGGGGTCGTACTTGTGATCGTGGCATTGCGCGCAGCCGACGGTAAGCCCCAGCCAGACGGTGCCCACGGTGTTGGTGCGGTCAATGACTTGCTCTACGCGAAACTGCTCCGGGTCAATGCCGCCTTCGCGATTGGTCAGCGTGTTCCGGTGAAATCCGGTAGCAATGCGCTGGTCAGTGGTGGCGTTGGGCAGTAAGTCACCGGCGATCTGTTCCACGGTGAACTGGTCGAAGGGAACGTCGCGATTGAGCGCTTCGATAACCCACTGTCGATAGCGCCAGGCGTGCGGCCGGAACCGGTCTGACCGGAAACCGTCGGAATCAGCGTAGCGCGCTTGGTCTAACCAGTGTCGCCCCCACTTCTCTCCGTAGTGAGGCGACTTGAGGAGCCGCTCCACCTGCCGCTGCCAAGCGCCAGGCTGTTGGTCGTTTAGAAAGGCTGCCAGTTCGGCGGGCGTGGGAGGCAACCCGATTAGGTCGAGCGACAGGCGGCGAAGCAGCGTGTGTTTGGGCGCTTCGGGCGAGGGCGCCAGTCTTTCTTTCTCGAGCCGCGCCCGGATGAAGCGATCTATTTCGTTGATGGTGTCCTTCGTAGTCACCGGCGGTGGCTCAGGCCGGCGAATCGGGCGCAGTGACCAAAGATCAGCACCCGTCGCGGGGCTGGCGGCAGCCAACGCAAGAGCTGCGAATACGCTCAAGTATACTGGCGAGAGTCGAAACTTATGAATAACTATCGATGGTTGGCGATCTTGGCGTGCCAGGGAGCGATGTTGGCTGCGAGTGTCTCCTTTCAAGCGGGTGAAGACAGAATCGACGTGAGTATCGGCGGTAAGCCCTTCACGTCTTTCCACTACGCGGCCAAGTGGGACAAGCCCTTTCTGCATCCGATCCGCACCGCCAGTGGAGAGGTCGTGACTCGCCGGTGGCCGGTTGAAGAGAAGACCGGCGAGATTGAGGATCACGCCTGGCATCGCGGGCTCTGGTGGTCTCACGGCGACATCAACGGCGTGGACTTCTGGCGTGAGTTGGGCCCGGCCAAGACAGGCCGCCTGATCTTGCAAGGCAAGCTGCGCACCAAGGGAAATCGGTTGGACGCGGTTTGCGACTTCATCGCTCCCAATGGGAAACGTCACGGCTCCGTCCTGCAGCAATTTGCCTTCGGGTCCAAGGACGGGCTGAATTGGGTGGACGTTACGTTGACGATCCGCGCCGACGCCGCGATGGGCATCACGCTCGGCGATACCGAGGATGGTGGTTTGGGATTTCGCTACTCGGATGACTTTCGCGAAGCTCGCGGGGCGACCTTGCGAAATGTCGACGGACTTACCGGTACGAAAGCGATCTGGGGAAAGCGCGCCAAATGGGTTGACTATGCAACGACGCGCGAAGGCAAGCGCTTGGGCGTAGCCATCTTCGATCATCCGTCCAATCCGCGTTACCCAACCTACTGGCACGCCCGCGGTTATGGCCTGAATGCGGCCAATCCCTTCGGCGTGCGCGACTTTACCAAAGACAAAACGCAGGACGGCAAGATGGAAATTCCTCAGGGCGGAACACTGCGCTTCCGCTACCGGATCGCGATTCACGAAGGCGCCGACCCGGAATTGTTGTGGAAGGCCTTTGCGGCGATCAAGTAGCATTGTCCATCAATCCAGCCACTCATCCGCCGGGTCGAATTTTGGCATAGGCACGATTAGTACCTTCATCCTGCCAATGGCTCGATGCCGCACGCCGGGCGGAATCAGGATGCAGTGGCCGGGCTTCACGGCGGTAAGCTGACCATCGAGTTCCATCCTGGCGTCCGGGCCGCACTCAAGGAAGTAGTAGGTTTCGGTGAGGCGCTTGTGATAGTGGACGGCAGCGTCCTCGCTGATCTCGGTTATGTGGATCGTGGCCGGGAATTCCGGCACGTCGGCAAAGGCCCGGCGAGCCGTGCCGCACGGACACGGAACGCCCGGTATCGCCGCAAAATCCACAACCACCGGCCCCATCAAACTCGCCTCAACTTAGTCACTCGCCCGACTTCGACCCACTCTGCCACAAAGATATTCCCGGCGTGGTCAAAACAAGCGCCGTGCGGACTGACAAATTTGCCGGGGCGGAATTCGCTGCGGGGCTTCTTGCGTAACTCCTGCCAATCGCCCGTTGTATCTTCGCCAAGGTGAGTGATGACCCGGTTGTCGCGGTCCAGCAGCGTGACGCGGGCGGCGAGATCCGGAATCACCGCCACGCCCTTGCTCTCATGGAAATGGCAAGGCCGATTGACGCCTGCTGCGAAGCCAATATGCCTGCCGTCTAGTGTGAACTTCTGCAGCCGGTTGTTGGTGCGATCGGCCACGAGCAGATAAGGCTCAGCGCCCCGAGTGTCCACCATCAAACCATGCGGACATGCGAGTTGACCCGGCGCTTTGCCATCGCCGCCGAACGAGCGAATGAACTTGCCACGCGCATCATATTGATTGATGAAGTAGGAGCCGTAGCCATCGGCCAGATAGATGTCCCCATTCGGCGCGATCGCTACATTCGTCGGGCTGAACTTACTGGAGCCGTCCGGTTTGTAACCAGGCGCTTCCTTGGGATAACCGATCCGCAAGACCTCTTCGCCCTTGAGGGTCATCTTGACCATCCAGGTATCCTTCGCGCTGATGCCGCTGCCCGGGCGCCCTTTGCCCGTGTCGACGAAGTAGAGGAACTCGTCGCGTCCCTCCTTCCGCAGATGCAGGCCGTGGGCTCCGCCGCGGAACGCCGCGCCCCAGCTTCGAACGTACTTCCCCTTGCGGTCAA
Source organism: Acidobacteriota bacterium (assembly GCA_043730365.1). Taxonomy (GTDB): domain Bacteria; phylum Acidobacteriota; class Terriglobia; order Bryobacterales; family Bryobacteraceae; genus VFZP01. The sequence continues at coordinate 13,284 of JAYTKJ010000810.1, forward strand.
ACACTACTAGCGTGTCGTGGCGTTCGGCGGATTCGTGGCTGGTGTGGGCGACGTAGATGTGGCCTTGCGAATCCTCTACGACGCCGTGGGTGTTGCCCCAGCGAATGCCCGCAGGCAGTTCGCCCCAATCGTGGAGGGCTTCGTATGTGTGCTCGCCAGAACCAAGCACGGGCGGGCGCGTGCCGGATTTTCCGGCAGCTCCCAGAATCGCTGGTGCGGCGGATAGCAACAGGCTTCGGCGTTTCATCAGTCTCCTGTCACGCGGCCAAGTGGCGCTTCAGGAACTGGAGGTCCCGCGCCGCAGCCTCGTAACTTCGATCATACTGCTCGGTCTTGGTCTTGCCGCCGGGGTCATACTCGATGTGGAGCGAGATGGGGCCGGCGAACGGCGTGGTCTTCAGCAGCACAAAGAAGGCGGACCAGTTGACCAAGCCTTCGCCGAGAGGCACCCACCGCGTGCGCCAGCCTTGGCCGGTTTTCTCCCAGACGAAATCCTTGATGGCCACCATGAAGAGCCGCGGCGCGATGCGGCGGAAGTTCAGGTTCCAGCCGGTCTTGCCCCCTTCGATGGTGGCCTGCGCGGGATCAAAGAAGAACCCAACCCGATTGGGATCGACGTTCTGCATCGCCTCCCAGGAGTCCCAGAGCGAGCAACCTACTGAATCGCCGGCGTGATTGTGCATGCCCGCGCGGAGATCGAGTCGTGCGCCGAGTTTCGCCAGCCCTTGCAGGGAGACCCGCGTGGAATCGATCGTCTCGCGCCAGTGCGCCAGATCTTTGTAATGGAAGTAACCGGGTTTGTAGTAACGGATGCCGAGTTTGGCTGCGGTCTCAAGCACGTCGCGCGCCAACGGATCCTCTGCGGAAGTAATCGCGGTCGTCATCATCGGTACCGTGAGCGAAAACTCTTTGAACGTTTGAACAGCCCGCGGTAAGTCTGTGGCCACGCTGGCGGGCTGGACCAAGCCGCCTTTGCGGACAGTGAGGTCTGGACCAGTGACGCCCAGTTCCTTCAGCATCCTTCCCACCTCTTGATAGGAGAAGGCCGCCAGATGATCAGTGAACAGGCACACCCGGGAGGACAGATCGGCGGGAGCCGCCACCGCCGCACCGGCCGCCATCGTGAGCATGGTCCGGCGGGACAATTCCATCATTCACTCAAGCTCCCTTCGGCGTAGACCAGTGCTGCCGATACTCGCGCGCCACCAAGCGGTTCGCTTCAGCATCTTCCAAGACGCGCTCAGTCCGGCCATCGTAACGAATGGCGCGTCTGGTCCGCGCGACGATGTTACCCAAATGGCAGAGCACCGTGGAGAGGTGGCCGGCTTCGATGTCACCGGTGGGTTGCTTACGGTCTTTGATGCAATCGATGAAATTGCGCGCATGATAGTTGAAATCAGGTGACGGCTCACGGTCGGAATAAGTCATCTTGCCTGCGTTATCGAAGACGCGAAACTCGTGATGGCCGCCCTGCCAACGGCCCACCTGCGCCATGCCCTCGCTGCCGTACACGGCTACGGTGTTCTCTGAGCCCTCCATGCGGTAGCGGTTCCAGAGGCGCTGCTCAAACTGGATTATCTTGTCACCGTAATCATAGGTGACGTTCATCGTGTCAGGCGTTTGCTGATCGTCGTCGAAAAACAACTTCGAGCCCATGCCCGACACCTGCTTGGGATCGCCGACACCCATGGCCCACCGCGCGATGTCGAGCCAGTGCACACCGTCATTGCCGATGTCGCCCGTCCCGTAGTGCCAGTGCCAATTCACGGTTCCGTGATAGCGATTGCGGTTGAACGGCAGTTTGGGAAGCGGCCCGGTCCAGATGTCGTAGTCAACACCTGCGGGAACCGGCTCGTCCTGCTTGTGACCAATGTCGCGCCGCATTTGGACGTTCCACACCTTGGCGGCAAGCGTCCTGCCCAGCTTGCCTGATTGCACATACTCGACGAAGCGCTGGGTAACCGGACGGCTTCGCGATTGAATCCCCATCTGTACGATTCGCTTGTTGCGCCGCGCGGCTTCCACCATCAGACGCCCTTCGCGGATGTTGTGCGAAGCGGGCTTTTCAACATACACATCCTTGCCGGCGTTGCAGGCGAGGATGGTGCCCGGAGCGTGCCAGTGAAGCGGCGTCGCCATGACGATCGCATCAATGCTCTTGTCGTCGAGCGCGCGCCGGATATCGGAAATCAACAGCGGCGCCTTGCCTTGCGACTCCGTCACCCTATTCATGACCTTGCCGACGACGTTCTCGTCGACATCGCAGATCACCGGAATGCGCACATCCGGTAAGGCCCCAAACCACTGCGCCATCGCTTGGCCGCGTCCCCCCACGCCCATCAAACAGACGGTGACTTTATCGCTGGCAGCCACCGCTCTCCGGCGCCCGGCGTTAACCGCCAGCGCCGTACCCATCACGAAATGCCGTCGATTCACCATCGCCGTTCTCCTTAGAAAACGAAGCGTGCGTTGAGCTGAATCTCGCGCGCACCCGCCGTGCTGTTAATGCGGCCAAAGTTGGCAGACTCGATGTTGGTATCGGGATTGCCATAGTTGGTGTGGTTGAGCGCGTTGAACAGATCGGTCCGGATCTGGAATCGATAGCGCTCCTTCACGGTGAAGTTCTTGCCAAAGCTGACGTCAGCGTTCCATCGGCCGGGACCACGCATGGCGTTGCGCCCGATGTTGCCAAGCCGGATCGCATTGCCCAGGTTGTTCTCCGGCACCGCCGCGAAGGCGGCGCGATTGAGGTAGACCAAAGTGCTGCGGTAGTCGTCCAGAATGGTTTGGCCGCCCACGTAGTCTGGCCGCGTACCGCCGATTCCGGTTGGGTGACTCAGATTGATCGCACTGCCCGTCTGCGCTGAAAGGATCGTCGACACCTGCCAGCCGCCGAGCGTGTGACGCACCACCGGCGTCATGCTGGCCAAACGGGGAAGTTCATAGACGGCGTTCACGTTGACCACATGCAAGAGGCTTCCATCGGCGAGCGCCCGGTTCGAACGAAGGTCGTAGAAGTTCGGTGTGTTTGTGGACGTCCAGCCAATGTCGCCGGCGCCGTAGGCCATCGCCTTCGACCAGGTGTGGTGAAAGTTAGCGGTGAGCTTTTTCGACATGCGATAGCGCAACGACGTCTGCAGGGAGTGGTACCAAGTGCTGTCGGCATTGTCCCAGTAGTCCATGCGCGCAAAGCGTGGATTCGGGCGGATGCCGGTGAGCGCGTTGACTTCGTTGGCGTTGCGGCTGGTGTGCCACTTGACTCCGCGGTTGCCGGCGTAGGCCGTTTCGAGCGCCATCGAGCTCGAGAGCTCGCGCTGAAACCCGAGATACAGATTGAACGCGTAGGCGGCCTTCAACTTCGGATCGAGCACGCGAGGAGAGCCGCCGCTGGCGCCGCCGCTGACGAGTTTGAGGACGTCCTCGTTGTATTGGGGGTATTTCAAATTGAACTGGATCGCCTCGGTGCGGCTGAACTGCGAGCGGAACGGGTCAGTCAAAGAATTTTGCACCGTCTGCGTGACCGTCTCGCCGGCCAGGTTGGTGAACATCGTACTCGCGCCACCGCGAATGACGTTCTTGCTGCGGCCGTCAGGGTTGAAGCTGAAGCCGACGCGGGGAGCGATGTTCATGCCGTCGCTATCGTACGGATTGTCGATGGGGCGGATGGGCGTGTGCTGAAACGTGCCGAAGTCGGTAAAGCCGCGATTGTAGGCGTGGGGTGGGCCGCCATCGGCTCCGCGCGCGACGTAGTTGCCGAAGTAGTCGTTGCGGATCCCGTAGTTGACCACCAGTTTCTTGTTGACGCGGAAATCATCCTGCGCGAATAATCCCCACTCCTTTGACTTCGCGGTGTAAAGGTCGGTGCCAAACGTCATCTGCACCAGATTGGGGATATTGGCAAGCAGGTCGGCCTCGTTCTGGAAGCGGATGTCGGGATTCTCAATGTTGGCCCGTCCGATGGTGCGCCGAAAGAACACGCCGCCGAACTTGAACGAGTGGCGACCGCTGATCACGGCGATTTTTTGATCGAAGGAATGATTGGGAGCGCCCAGCGTCAGAATCTCGCCGCAGCCGCCGAAGCCTACCGCGTTGATGCAGGGAAGCCGACGTCCGCCCAGCTTGCCCTCCGGCTTGCTCGCGTCCTTTACGTTGAAGATTGCATCGAGCCGGTCAACAACATTCTTGTTGTAGCCGTAGCGACTTTCCGACGTCCACCGGCTCTTGAAATAGGTGAAGATGCCGGACACCCGATCGGTAGTGCCGGTGAACTCGCGCGAGTTGATCGCCTGTACGCGCGGCTGGGTACGGGTGGGGCGGAAGCGCGTCAAGGTGACCGAAGCGCTCATGTTGTCGGAGATGCGCCAATCTGGCTTGATGACCACGTGGTTGTCTTCATTCTTCGATGACCCGGCGCCGATGTACTGCCCGGTTTGCCCGGCGGTGTTGTGCGGTTGGTTGGGAAGCGGGAGAGTATCGAGGAAGGGCTTGTAGGCGGGAACGGCGCGCAGCATGTCGGCGCGCAACCGTTCGGTGGGAACATTGCCGGTCAAGGCGGCAAAAGCGCGCTCACGATAGCCTTCATACACGAAGAAGCCGAACAGACGGTCCTTGAGAATCGGACCGCCGAGCGAACCGCCGAACTGGTTGAACGTGACGCCCGGTTTGGTGCGGAGGAATTGCAGACGGGCGTTGAGATTCTCAGCGCGGAAGTTTTCAAACAAACTGCCGTGGAACTGATTGGTGCCAGACCGGCTGATGATGTTGAGGTTGCCGCCCATCGAGCGCGTGTATTCGGCCGGGATCACGCCTTTGATGATCTGTACTTCGCTGACGGCTTCAATGCTGATGCCGTTGATGTAGTTGAAGTCGCCGAACATGGCGAGCGAGGGACGTTCAGGATTGCCGGTGGCATCGGTGCCGTCCACCGAGACGCTGGTGCCGCCGCGTCCGGCTCCGTTCAGGTAGACGTCGCCGCCGGCGCGAGTGACGCCACTGGCTAGAGTGACGAGGCCAGCCACGTTGCGGCGAGACAGTGGCAATTCCTGCACCTGCGTGGTGCCGATGCTTTCGCGCTGTTCAGCCGACACCGTATTTACCAGAGCCGCTTGCGAGGTGACCTCTACAGATTCACTGACGGTGCCGACTTCGAGCGCGAAAGTACGGCGGAGACTCTCGGCGGCGCTGAGCGGGACTCCTTTGTTGACAGACGCCTTGAAGCCGCTAGCCTGCACCCGGAGAGTGTAGGTTCCGGCGGGAACGAAGTTGAAAGCGAACTCTCCCGACGCGTCAGTGGTTTGCCTGAGCGTGCCTTGGGTGCCTTCGTTGGTGAGCGTCGCTTCAGCTCCGGCGACGACTGCGCCCGTCGGGTCAGTCACGATCCCATAGAAGGTGGCGGTGGTGACCTGAGCGTGAAGCGCAGGGGCAGCCAGCAACAGGGCAATGGCAAGTGTGTTTTTCGGATTGCGAAACATATGTTCTCCCGGACCAGAGGGATGCTATCAGATTGTTTGGCGAGCAGCAACCAATCGTGCGTAGATGTGGGTAGATTGTGCGTAGATTCTTGACCAATTTACAAAGAGCGTGATAGGGTATGGGTGCCAGAGCGTCATTCGTTTCGGAATCCGAAAAATGGTATGTTCCATGCGCCAGCCTTCGTCAAGCCGTGCTGCCAGTCTTGAGCCGGCTGTCAGCGCCAAAAGCACCGTGCTTTCGCTGGCCAAAGGACTGCGGGTGCTCGAGTCGTTCACGGTCCGGGACGCCGAACAGAACCTGTCGGAAATTGCGAGCCGTGCCGGTCTCGACCCGGGCACCGCCTATCGGCTTGTCAAAACGCTCGTCATGCTCGGCTATCTGCGGCAGATAGGCGGAGCCAAGCGCTACCGGCTGGCGATGAAGGTTTTGGACCTCGGCTTTCAAGCCATTGCGGGCATGGACTTCCACGAATCCTCGCGGCCGGTGCTGCGCTCGTTGGTGGGAGAAGTCAGTCAGGCGGCGAGTTTGACTGTGCTCGACGGCGCGGAGATCCTCTATGTGGAGCGTGTCCAGGCTCCGTGGGGCCGCCTGGGAGTCAACATCCGGGTGGGTTCGCGCATTCCCGCTTACTGCGCCGCAGCCGGCCATGCGATTCTGGCGCACTTGCCGCCCAAGCGGCGAAGAGAAATTCTCGAGATGCGGGAGCGCGTCAAGCTAACGCCCAGTACGCCGGTGACGTTAGCGGAAATTGAACGCCGGCTGGCGCGGGTGCGAAAGCTTGGCTACGCCTTGTCGGACCAGGACACCGTGCCGGGCCTGCGGGTGTTGGCCGCGCCTGTTCTCGATCCGGACGGGCACCCTTTTGGCGCGGTCAGCGTGGCTTCACCGTCAGTGAGTGGAACGTTGGATGCCTTTGTGAAGAGTTCCGCCGGGGCGCTTGGCCGTGCCGCGGAGGAACTCAGCCGGATTCTGCGGATTTCCGGCGCGGCGTCGGCCGCATGAGAGATTGATGAGGAGGAATTAGGATGTCATTGGTCAAGCCATTCACCGGGATTCTGCCGGCGATGCAACTGCCGTATCGCGACGACCTTTCGATTGATGAAGTGGAACTGCGCCGCTTTGCGCGCTGGCTCGCCAGTCATCGGGGAATTGGTGGTTTGGTCACCAACGGGCACACCGGCGAGGTCTTCGCCTTGAGCCCCAGGGAGCGCGCGGAGGTGACGCGCATTGTCGCCGATGAAGTGCGGGATACAAAAGTGCCGGTTGTTTCCGGCATCTGCTGCGAAGGAATGGCGGAAGCCGTTGAGCACGCCCAGATGGCGCAAGAGGCCGGCGCTCAGGGGCTGCTGGTGATGCCGCCGCACTATTGGCTGCGGTTCGGGATGCAACCTCAACACGTTGTCGATCACTTCACGGCGATTGCCAAAGCGGTGAACATCAATCTGGTGGTGCACATTTATCCGGCTTGGACCAAAGCGGCCTACTCATCCGAACTCCTGGCCGAACTGGCGAGAATACCGAGTGTGACGACGATGAAGATTGGCACGCGCGAAATGTCCAAGTACGATCGGGACTTGGCGGCAGTGCGCGCGGCCAATCCTAAGGTCACCATCCTGACTTGTCACGACGAGTATCTGCTCACGTCGATGGTGCAGGGACTGGACGGCGCGCTGGTTGGCTTTGCGTCGTTCATCCCGGAGGTGATCGTCGATCTGTATCAGGCGGTTTGCGACGGCGATCTCAAGCGCGCGCAGGCGATCCAGGCGACGATCAATCCGCTGAGAGACGTGGTCTACGCCAGCGGCGAACCGAGCGGCGACGCACACGCGAGAATGAAGACGGCGATGATGATGGCGGGTCGATTCCGATCGAACCTGACGCGTCCGCCCGTGTCGGCGCCGTCTGGCGCCATGCTTGAGCGAATTCGCCAAGCCGTGGCGGCAGCCAAGCTTGCGCCGGCAGGAGATCTGGTCGCGGCTGTATCCTAGCTCCATGCCGATGAATCGCCGATTGTTCGTTCCCGTCGCTGCGGCGGGCGGGCTTGGGGCCGCGGCTTGGTCCGTGGCAACGGCTCCGCCCCATGAAGCGCTGGTGATCGCCGCGATGCCTCCGGGCAGTTCCTGGTATGTCTTTGCCGCGACGCTGGCTCAACTGCTGGAAGCGCAGTTGCCGGGACGATCAATCGAGATCTTTGCGCGGGGTGGCGGCACGGGCAATCCTGCGTTGGTGGAGCGAGGCAAAGCTTCGATCGCACTCTGCCAGGTGGCCACAGCTGTTTGGGCCTGGGAGGGCTTGCCACTCGCGTTCCATGGCGTTCGTCATCAGCGGATTCGAGCGTTGGTTGGCGGACTCAACTCGGTCTGGATGACGGTGGTGGCGCGTGAGGAATATATTCAACGCACTGGCCACCAGAGCCTGGAGCAGATGCTGCGATCGACTCCAGGACCGCGCATCATTATGAAGCCGCCGGGCAGCACGGTTCCCGTCGCCACCGACATGATCCTGGCCCACTATGGTCTCTCGCGCGCAAAAGTGGTGGAGAATGGCGGGCGGATCATCCAGGTGGCGGTCAACCAGATTCCCGAGATGCTTTCCGATGGCCGCGCGGACCTCTACTTTGAAACTGCGATCAAAGGCCACCCGGCGCTCACCGAGGCGGCTACGACGGCCGGCATTCGATTCCTCGATTTCGACGAAGCTCTCCTGGCAGCACTCGCCCGGCAGGGGATGACGCCGCGCCCTCTACCGGTCTGGTTCAAAGGACAGAGCAAGCCGACGGCGGCCGTGGACTGCGGCACGGTGCTAATCGCCCGCGACGATCTGCCGGAAAACCTCGCCTACCTCATCACCAAGACGCTGTGCGAACGGCGTGACGTCATGCTGCAAGCACACAAAGCGTGGGCGGACTTCAAACCGGAGGTGAGCCACCGCCGCGAAGTCACCGGCGTTCCGCTGCATCCCGGCGCCGAGCGTTATTTCAAGGAGCGGCAGTGGCTCTAGACGCGACGCTGGAAGAATCGTCCGCACAGCCGCGGGCCGGCGCCCTGACGCTGGGGCTGGGCATTCTCTGGTGCGCGTTTCAGTTTGCGATCATTGTCTGGCCGCAGCAGCCGATGGTGGCGCGGCCAATCCATCTGTTCTTCGCGCTGGCAGTGTTGTTTCTCAACACCAGTGGCGGCCCGCGATGGCTTAGCACGATGCTGGTGGCCGCGTCGGGGGCGATCGGCGCGTACTTCCTGTTGAACGCGCAACGGCTGGCGGACCGTGTGGAAGCGGTGGATCCGATCCTGGCAATCGACATCGCGGCGGGCGTGGTGTTGATGCTTTTGCTGCTGGAAGGTGTAAGGCGGTGCGTGGGCTGGTCGCTGCTCGGCCTCCTGCTCTTCACGCTGCTCTACAATTTCGCCGGGCCGTGGTTTCCTGGCTGGTCTCGCTTCAGCGGCTTCAATTTGGAGGACACCGTCGAGATCATGAGCATGACCACGAACGGCGTGTTGGGTGTTACCACCGAGACGTCGGTGCAGTTTGTCTTTTACTTCCTGATGTTCGGCGCGGCCTATGCGGCGATCGGAGGTGGCAGGCTCTTCATCGACATCGGGCTCAAGACCAGCGGGCGGCAGCAAGGCGGCGCGGCCAAGGCGGCGGTGGTTTCGAGCAGCCTTATGGGAACCATCAGCGGCAGCGCGGTGGCCAATGTTGTGTCGGTGGGCGTCTTTACGATCCCGTTGATGCGCCGCGCGGGTTACTCCGCCGTTCAAGCCGCGGCCATCGAAGCACTCGCCTCCACTGGCGGCCAATTGATGCCGCCGGTAATGGGTGTGGCCGCGTTTGTGATGGCGGAGATGCTGCAGATGGACTACGGCCGCATTGCGATGGCGGCAGTCATCCCGGCGGTGGCCTTCTATTTCGCGCTCTTTGCGATGGTCGATCTAGGAGCGCGAAAAAGCGGTATCGGCACGTTGGATCCAAGCCAGGCAGCCCCTTCGGCGCCGATCTGGCCGCGCCTATACCTATTGCTACCGCCCGTGCTGCTGATTGCGCTGCTGGCCTCTGGCCGGTCTGCGACGATCTCGGTGGTGGCGGCGATTGCCGCTTGCATCGCGACCGCGTATCTTCGACGCGAGAGCTGGTTGAGTTTCAGCGATTGGCTCAGAGTGATTGAGGACGTGGCGCGCCAAGCCGCGCAAGTGGCCATCCCGATTGCCGCGATCGGCATCATGGTGGCCGTGGCGGTGCAATCGAATCTCGCGCTTCGTTTTTCCTCCAAGTTGATTGAAGGCGGCGCGGCCAACATCTACGGAGCGCTCCTGCTGACCATCATCGGCTGCATCGTAATGGGCATGGGCCTCCCGACGGTGGCCGCTTATATCATTGGGGCGATCCTCTTTGTCCCGACGCTGATCAAGCTCGGCCTCACGCCGCTGTGCGCGCATTTTTTTGTGATGTACTACTGTGTACTTTCGATGATCACACCACCGGTGGCGCTCGCCTCGTTCGCTGCCGCAGGCCTCGCCAAAGCAGGAGTGATGGAGACAGGATGGCATGCCTTCCGGCTCAGTCTGGTACTGTTCCTGATCGCCTTTGCCTTCGCGTTTGATCCGTTGCTGCTTGGGCAGGGCCCGCTGCCAAGCGTGTTGATCGCATTCGCCGGTTTGCTGGTCGGCACGGGCGCTTGGGCAGTGGCGCTGGTGGGCTACCTCAACGGCCTGTTGACGTGGAGTGAACGCGTTCTTTACGGAGCGGCCGCGGTAGCCAATATTCTGTTTCCTACTCTGTCGCTCGGTTGGACGGCGGCGCTACTCGGCGCCGCGTTGTTATGCTTCTGGAACTTCACTCTGAAGCCCCGGCTGATCCGCACCCGTGCCGCCGGTTTGGAGAGCGCGCGATGAGTGAATGGGCTCACACGCTGCCTCGAGATTTTCGGCAAGCGTGCCGGGAAGGACGTTACGCCGGAACCACTCGCGGCGCGGCGCTCGGATACTTGCAATGCAATCTGGTGATGATCCGCGAGAGGTTCGCCTACGATTTCCTCCTTTACTGCCAGCGGAATCAACGCGCGTGCCCGGTAATTGAGGTGCTGGACACAGGCAACCCCGTTCCGCATCTGACAGCGCCCGGTGCTGACTTGCGCACGGATTTGCCGCGGTATGCCGTCTACCGCGAAGGCCGTCGCCTGGATGACGTCACCGATGCCAGCGCGCTTTGGCGGCCCGACTTGGTTTCGTTTCTGATTGGCTCCGGCATCACCTTTGATCAGGCACTGGAAAACTCCGGCATTCCCACCGGCACGGATCGCTGGGTGCTACGCACCACACTGCCCACGACGCCCGCAGGACCGTTTCATGGCCCGATGGCAGTCACGATGCGATGGCTGACTCCCGAGCAGGCGATTCGAGCCGTGCAGATAACCAGCCGATATCCGTTCAACCATGGCGCGCCGATCCATATGGGCGACCCCGCCGGCATTGGCGCGGACTTGGAGAATCCCCTGGTGGGCCCCCCGGTGGACAAAATTCGAGCCGGAGTGGTTCCCGTGTTTTGGGCGTGCGGCGTAACTCCCCAGGAGGCCGCCATCGCGGCGGGAATCGATATGATGCTGACCCACGCGCCGGCCCATGGCTTCGTCACCGATTGGGAAGCACGGCGGTTGGCCATTCCCTGAATTCAGCCGGTGGTAGCATTGAAGGTTGCCCTGGCAGGCAACCTAACTCATGCCCCCTTCCGCGCGAGAAGTTAAGAAAAAGCCCGAAAACATACGCCAGCGTCCACCGTCCAAGGGCAAGGGACCTCGCAAGAAGGACTATCTTGCCGAACGAACATATCGCAGTCTGCGTGAGCGAATTTACACAGGCTATTACCGCCCGGGCGAACACCTGAAGGAAGAAGTGCTGGTCAAGAGCCTCGGAGCCAGCCGCAGCGTGATTCGCCAAGCGCTGACGCAACTGACCGCCGAGGGACTGCTGCTGGAAAAGCCCAAAATCGGCAAGTTTGTGGCCGAGTTCACCGAGGAACTGATTGCGAAGATGGTACCGATCCGGATTGTACTCGAGCAACTGGCGGTCAAAGAAGCCATCGCCAACATGACCGAGGGCGACGAGCGGGAATTGCGCTCAATGGCGGAGCAGTTGCGCCATCGGGATCTCAGCCTCGCCGATCAGGACGCATTGGACGTTTCGCTACACCGCAAGATCTGGCGGATGACCGGCAACGACGAGCTCGAGAAACTCCTGGTGCGGGTGGCCGGGCCATTCCATATCGTCTCCAACGCGGCCTTGCTCTCGCCTCACTACCGCCGCAATGCCGTGGCAATTTCGGTGCAACAAGTTCTGCTAGAGCGGGAGAAGCACGCGGCGGGCCATCAGCCGATCGTCGAGGCGTTGTGCCGCCGGAACGTGCCGGCTGCCATGCAGGCCATGGCGGACCACATCTCGGCGAACTACCAATCGCCGGACGAGGATTTCTCCAAGACGGTAGGATCGTTCCTCAAGAAGTATCTGCATAGAGACTGACACGCGGCAGGGTGGCGGATTCGCATCCCAACAAATCGCAACGCCACAAACCGTCTTTCATGTGGCGAGAAACGTCCGCCAGCATGGACCTGCTGAACCCGATTCCGGCCGGTATTGAACGCTCAGACTACGGCCAACCACATCCTTATGGAGTTCGACGCCGAAAGCCAGCGCGATTTTGCTGGGCAATGCGCAGACAACCCCTACTGGGATTACGCCGCTTCGTGGCCAC
>JAYTKJ010000811.1:0-9842 GCA_043730365.1 Acidobacteriota bacterium
ACGCACCGCGCCACCGCGACGGCGATATCGGGATAGTCGGCCGGCTTCTCCTCGAACACGCCGACGTCTTTCACGGTCAGCCCCAATTCGCCAAGTATCTGCAGGAGCGCGCACTTCATCTGAAAGCCGCCATGGTCCGCGCCAATGGCAACGGTGCGGTCCGGTCCGGCCGCGGCGGGCATCTCCCCGTGAGGCATTTCACGCAACGAGACCCCGCGCTCACGCGCCAGATCGCGAGCCGACGGCGTGACAATGCTACCGGCGGTGATCGCCAGTTCACCGGCCAGCAGCGGGATGTCAGCCTCCGTGATCACAGCTCGCACGAGGTTACTACTTTTGCCACTTATAGAAGTAGAACAGCAGCGGCGTCTTGCCGGAGTTGACGATCCCGTGGAGTTTGTTGCCGGCGCAATACATCATCGAGCCCGGCGACACCTTGGTGATCTTGCCTTCCATGCTGATCTCCCCGGTGCCTTCGGTGATCACCATGAACTCTTCCTCCGGGTGCGTGTGCGGCGGGTGCGGAGTCATGCCGGCTTTGAGCAGCAGACTGCCCGCGGTCATGGATTTGATCTGATCGGTAGCGCCCTCAAAGTAGATGTTCAGGTCCCCAAAGGGCTCACGCTTGAGCTTGGCTTGCTTGGGGTCGAGCGTTACGCTGGGCAAGCTGGCGGCGGCGGCCATGGGCAGTGAAGCGGCGAAAGGCGCCAGTGCGGCGGCGGCCTTCCATAGATCGCGTCGTTTGGTCATAAGCTTTTATGCTACCCGGAATCTCGAGAGCGAGCCTGATACGCTCCGCGCCTAGCCAACAGCCGGTATTTCTTCCTTGCCGCGTTGCGCTCATAATAGGGGCGATATGGTTCACACAGCGGCGTTGGGCCATCTGCGGGGGCGCGGGCAGTTTGTGATCGGCGTGCTTTGCTGGGCGGCCGTCGCGGGCTTCCTGATGGCGGGGGCCGGATGGCTCCTGATCTTCTATCACTATGGTCTGGCGATGGCCGAACGTCTGCGGCTGAGCCTCGGGTTCCACCCGCCCGCCGCCGGGGTGCCCGATTGGTATCTGGTGGTGATGATGGCGCTGCCGGTCATCGCGCTGGCGGCGCTGGGGCTGGCGGCTTGGGCCTGGTACCGGCGCGCGTGGTCCCGGAGTTTGCGCCAGGTTTGGGAGGGGACGGCCGAGGCGTCCCGGCATGCGCGCTGGTCGCCGGAAAGGTCGCGGCGTGAGGAATACCTGGCGGAGCTGTGCAAGACGACAGAGTGGGCGTCGCACGCCGGCGGTGAGCGGGTCGATCCGGAAGCCCAATCGAAGCAAGTACTCGAACACCTCGAACGCGACATCGTGGAGCGCGCCTTCACCACCGGCCTCGTCGTGGGGGCCAGCACGCATCGCGCCCTGGATCTCGTCGCCATCTTCGCGGCGTCGCTCGAACTCCAACTCCACGTGCTCACCCGTCTGGGCAAGCGGCCTTCGCTTGCGGCGTGGCGGCTGCTGACTGAGCGCTGCGGGGCCAGCCTGTTTGTCAATCAATACCTCACCCGGCAAGACGCGATGCTGCTCAATCTCGCCGTCAAGAAAGCGGGGCTCGGGCTCCATGCCGCGGGCGACGCGATGGATTCGGTGGCGCAGCAGTTGACCTCGCATGATCTTGACCTTGACGATCTGCTGCACCTCAACAAGCTCGACGGGGTGCCGCTCGCCGGCTTGGCCACCAAGGGCCTGGAAGTGGCGGCCACCATGACGCTGACCGTCGGCAAGCAAGGTTTGCATGCCCTCGGACACCTTGTTGAACACGCGGGCGACGAACTTACTACCGGCGCCATTGCCGCCTCTATCCTTTACTATCACGGCATGGCCCTGGCCGCCGACGTGGTGGCGCTCGATGCCACTCACCGGGCCTCGCCCGCCATGAATCGCGGCTTCGCCCAAGGCGTGCAACGCATGGCCACCATGGCCGGGGCGATCCTGCTCGATTGCGTCCGCCAGCGGCGCGGCGCCTTCCGCGAAATACGCATGGCCGCTGTGAAGCAATTGCCTAAGCTGGCCAGCGGCGGGTTGAAAGGTAAAGTAGCAAGATAAAGTTGGGTATGTGGGGCACATCTTCAGAACTCCCAAGAATTTGTCAACCATGGTACTCGTAGCACCGGAGGTCCTACCCGAGGAGCGGCACCATTTCGCCGATGTTCGATAGCTTGGCCGTGGCCTCGGAAGCCTTGTCGGCCTCCGATTTTCTCGCAAAAAGGGATATGCGGTGTTAAACGATTTAAAATGAACATATACGTGTCATCATGCCTGTTGATTTCGCGGCGACCGTTCACCGGGGCATTAAGTGCCGTGACCAGTGGCAAACAATGGACTATGACCACACGACCTGTTCCTCGACTCCGTCGTCCGCGCCGTGCCGTACACCCTCAACACCCTCACTTCGCGCCACAGGAGTTGAAGACTCTGCAAGCCGAAAGCACTGAACACTGCAACTGCGTCACCGGCGTCTCCCATGAAGATATCCTTCGCGGCTCATTGAGATTTCGCGAGTCCACCGTACGCTGCCCAGAAATCGCTGCCAGAGCCGTTCGGAGGGCAGGTTGGACCAAGCTCGCTCCGTTCAACCGCTGCCCTCAAGACCCAAGCCTAAGTCGGCGGGCGCGGCGGCGGATCCGGCTTGCCCACCGGCGGCTTGGCCCCGCTGGCGATTTTCTTATGCAGCGCCGCCATCAACCGGCTCTGTATGGCCGGCGCCAGCACCTGCGGTTCCTGGCCCTTGAAAACCTGAATCGTCTTCTTCGTCGTGTCGAAGATCACATAACAGTTGGGGCACGCCGTGACGTGCTCTTCGACATGGCGCTTGCAGTCCGGGTCTGGCGAATCGCACAGGTACTCGTTGAGCCACCCGAGAAACTCTTTACATGTAAGCAAACAGTTCGTCCCCCTGCCGCTTGAACACGCGGGTGAGTTTCTCGCGCAACTGCAGGCGGGCCCGCAACAGGCGGCTTTTCACGGCCGGCACGGTCAGGTCCAGCGCCTCAGCCGTTTCTTCGGTTGATAATTCTTCCACGTCGCGCAGCAGGAAAACGGCCCGGTAGATGGGATCGAGTTCTTCCACCGCGCCATCCAAAATCCCGCGCAATTCGGTTTGGGTGAACTTGGTTTCCGGGGTCTGCTCCCACACGGCCACCTCGCGCACCACTTCCTCTTCTCCGGTGTCCACCGGTTCGTCCAGGGACACCAGTTTGTCGGACTTGCGCTTGCGCAACTTCATGAGCGATTCGTTCACGGCGATGCGCACGATCCACGTGTAGAACTTCGAGTTGCCGGCGAATGAGCTCAGGTGCGTGTAGGCCTTGAGGAACGCCTCCTGCAGCACATCCTCGGCATCTTCCTGATTTTGCGTGATGTGCTGGGCCAGCCGGAAGATCTTGCCGCTGTAGCGGTTGACCAGGGTCGTGAATGCGGCCTCGTCACCCTCTTTGGCCAAGGCCACCAGGGCGGCTTCAGGGTCGACTTGTAGCGGAATGGGGACGGCTGCCATTGTTGTCGATGATACGGTCCCGGCGTGAAAGCCCATGTTAGCGCAACTGCCCTACAGATGCGGGCACGGGGCTTTTGGATTCAGCTCAGAACTGGTAGCGAACGGCCAGTTGCATCACGCGCGCGTCGCCGGCGCCGGTGATCCAGCCAAAGTTGGTCGTGCCGATCGTGGTGGCCGGGTTGGCGAAGTTCACAGTGTTGAGGAAGTTGAAAAACTCCCAACGGAATTCGGCGGCGTGGCGGTCATTGATGCGGAACTCCTTGCGCAAGGCGAAGTCAGTATTGAACTGGCGCGGGCCGTAGGCGGAGTTGCGCGCGGCGTTGCCGGCCGTGTTGAGAGTCTGGACGCGATAGGCGCTGGCGCTCAGGAAGTTGAAGCGATTTTCCTTGGGGTCCACGCCCGAATTGCCTTCGCCGACCCGGTCAGGCCGCAAGCCGCCGCCGTTGCGCGCCAGGAACCGGTAGGTCTGACCGGTGGCCGAATCAATGCCGTTGGCGTTCAGACTGACGTTGATCGGCATGCCGGTGCGGAAGGAGACGATCGACGACATTTTCCAGCCACCGAGGACGAAGTCGGCCGGACGGCCCCAACCATTGCCCCATTTGCGGCCGCGGCCCACGGGCAGATCGTAGGTGACGGCGGTGGTGTAGCGCTGCACGGGTGTTTGCGATTGGCGGCCCCACTCGGAATCAAACCGGTCCAGCAGTTGCGGCGATGAGCCGGCATCCCAGGCGCCCACCTGATCGAGACCGGAAGCCCACGTGTAGGCCGCCAGAACGTAGAGCCCGCCCGAGTAGTTATGCTCGAACTTAGTCTGCAGCGCGTTGTATCGGCTGCGCGCCCGGCTGGCTCCGGTCTGGATACCCTGCCAGAGCGGAAACGGGCGGTTGGCGGCCACGGTGCCATCCACGCCAAACGGCGTCTGGTTCCGTTCATACAGCCCGAACATATTCCGGCCGTTGTTGCCAACGTACGCCATTTCGAAGGCACTGGCGCGGCTCACCTGAAACTGCAGGGCGAGGTTCCACTGTTGTATCAGGCCGGAGCGCTGGTTAGACTCGCGGGTTCGCAAAGTAACGAGGCGCGAATCGAAGTTACTCAAGACGCCGGACGGAATCGCGTCAGAGATGCGCACGGGCGCCGGCCCGTTGCCCACGCGGATCAGATTGGCTTGCGTCAACTGCGGAGGATTCAGAGGCAGGTTTACTTCTGATCCGTACATATCTTCCGAGTTATAGAAGATGCCGTATCCTGCGCGCAAGACTACTTTGTCCGGACGCAGCTGCCAGGCGACACCGAGGCGCGGTCCGAAGTTGTTCCGGTCCGGCGTAACCAGATACTTGTCATTACCGTCCTTGCCCGCGACAAGGAGGCCTTGGTTGGACGGATTGAAGTTGATGTTTACATTCTTGCCGTTACCATAGTAGGGCGTCGTGTACTCGTAGCGCATGCCGAGATTGAACGTGAGCGTGGGCCGGACTTTGAAGTCATCCTGCACGAAGAAGCTCAGGGCGCGCTGCAATTGGTTCACTTCCGGGACGGTGTTGAGTTGAACGCTGTCCGGCAAGCCCAGCAGCAGGTCCGCCATGCCGTCATTAGTGTAGCGGCCGAGGAAGTTGTAGGCCGGCGTGCGGCGCGTAATGTCGATGAAGGTGTTGTCTTTCAGGCGCAACTCAAAGCCCGTGCGCAGAAAGTGCCGGCCGGCCTGGATGGAAACCGAATCCACGATTTGGTTGAGTTTCGGGCGCTGAAATTGAGGGCGGAAATTGCGTGTGCCGAGTTCGCGGTAGTTGGTCACCGAGATCAACGGTAGCCCGCCTACTTGCAGCAGGTCAGCCGGAATGCCCTTGAATCCGAAGGCGTCGGCCTTCTCCCCGTCTACCGTGGCATGGGCGAACGTGGCGTAAGTGCGGTTGTAGCCGTAGCGAAGCGTGTTGACTACCGACGGCGAGATCAGCCGGGTCCACGTGAGGGCCAGCGACTGGTTGTTATTGCTCTGGGTGCCCTGGTTGCCCACCCCGTCGCCAATGCCCGGGAATAACTGCACGCGCGAGAAGGCTTGGCGCAGGTAACTGAATCGCCCCATCAATTGATCCTTGGCGCTCAGGTAATAGTCCCAGCGCGTGTTGAACTTGTGCGTGTTCTCTTTGCCGTCGCGCTGGGCGCCGAAGTTGTTCGCGGGCCGGCCGCTTTGAACCTGGCCGGTCTGGTTGGCTTCCGGGTAGAGGTCCACCAGTTTGCGGCTCAGCGCGTCGATGCGCGCGGCGGGCACTGTACGGTTGGGAAACAGTGCGTTGCTGGCGGGGTCCAGGATGTCGAGCCCAAACACCCCGCGGCGTTGATCGGCGTTGGGGACGGTTACGAGGAACGTGTCGGCGAAGCTTTGCTTAAAGCCTTCGTAGTCGCCAAAGTAGAACAACTTGTTCTTCACGGCGGGGCCGCCGAAAGTGGCGCCAAACTGGTTCCACGCCAGGTTTGACTTAGGCAGGTTAAGCAGGTTGTTAGTCCAGCCGCGCGCCGCCAGGGCCGAGTCGCGATTGAAGTACCATGCCGAGCCATGACTCTGGTTGGAGCCGCTCTTGATCGACACGTTGACTACGCCGCCCGCTGACCGTCCGAACTCAGCCGAGTAACTATTGGTTTGGACCTTGAACTCGGCAATAGAATCCGGCGACGGCTGGACAACCTGGGCGCTCAATGCCTGGGCGTTAGTAGTTCCTTGATTGTTATCCACACCGTCGAGCAGGAAGTTGTTTTGAGTGTGGTAGTTACCATTGGAGACAAACCAGCCCGGGCCGCGCGTCACCGGATTCAGGTTGGCATTGGCCACCCCGGGCGCCAGCAGCGCCAATTCGGTGTAACGCCGTCCGGCGAGCGGCAATTCCACGGCGGTTCGCCCGCCGATCACCTGCCCCAATGAGGCTTGCTCGGTCTGCGTAGTCAGTTGCCTGGCGCTCACCTCTACGGTCTCGCTGACGGACGCCACGTCCAGCTTCACACGCAGGAGGCGGCGCTCGTCGACATTGATCGCTATGCCGGTAAGCCTCACGGACTTGAAGCCGGACTGGGATACGGTGATCTCGTAGGCGCCGCGCAGCACAGGGCTGAAAACAGCGTAGCCGTCGGTGGAAGTAGTGGCGTCTGCCTGGATGCCGGTTCCCGCGCTACGAAGCTGAACGCGCGCGCCGGACACGACAGAATCGGAGGCGTCCTGAACGAGCACTCGGAGCGAGGCGGAGTCTGTCTGGGCGAGCAGGACCAGCGGCGTCAGCAGCAATGGAGCGATTCGACGAAGCAGTTTAGTCATGTTGCAAAGTGTAGCGCGTGCGCGTGTCAGGAGTATGACCGAAACTCGGAGACCCTTCGCCGGGTTTAGAATAGTACGTCGATGCGTCTTCTCCCGCTGCTGTTCCTTATTCACGTCTTTTCAGCTTGTTACGGCGCCACGTTCGGCACGGTGGTGCCGGTGGTGGGCGGCGTGGCCGATCTGGTGCTCGACGAACCGCGCCAGCGCCTCTATCTGGTCAATTCCAACCGCAACCAGGTAGAAGTCTATTCGATCCCGCAGCGGCGCTTCCTCACGCCCGTTCCGGTGGAGCAGCAGCCGCTGGCCGCCGCGATCTCGCGCAACGGCAAGCTCCTCTATGTCACCTCGCATCTGGGCACCTCGCTCAACTTGATTGACCTCGATCAACTCGCCGTCACCAGCCGCATCGCCTTGCCGGCCCGGCCCGAGGGCGTGGCTGTGGGCGCCGACGAGCGGGTGGTGATCACCACCGTCGGCACGGGGGTCCAGAACCTGAACAATGTCCTGCTGATCTACGATCCGTTTGCCGCCGACAACGGCAGTTCGCTGATCGCCGTCGCGGTGCCCCCACCGCCGCCGGCCAATCCGCTGGCGCCCCCCAACAACTTCAACCGGCCCGCGCTCACAAATCGCAGCTTCCTTGAAACCAGCCGGGATGGGCGCTTCATTATTGGCGTGAACATTCCTAACGCCGTCAATCGCGCCGTCTTCGTTTACGAAGTTTCCTCCGGAACCGTGCTCCGCAGCCGCACTGTGGCTGGCGTTTCGTCGGTGCTGTCGGTGGCGCCGGACGGCAGCAAGTTCATGGCGGGCCTGAGTCTCTTCGAAACCGAAACGCTAACGATTTTGGCCCAGCAGAACGCCGCCAATTCGCCGTATCCTTTCGCCAACGGAACCAACTTCAACACCCAGCAGAATCAGGGCGGCAGCGCGTTCTCCCCAGACGGGCGCCGCATCTACAGCGCCTTCAATTTTGCGCCGGTCACCAATCCGGCCTCCCGCGCCAATGTCAGCCAGTTGATGATCAATGACCCGGACAACCTGCTGATTCAGACCGCGCTCCAGATGCCCGAAAATCTCGCCGGGAAGATGGTGGTCAGTGGTGACGGCGCCAATGCCTTTCTGATTTCCGAGTCCGGATTCATCACCATTCCGCTTGGCCAGATGAATCAGAATCCGATTGCCGATCTGGATCAGACGGTCGTGCTGCTGGCCAACGATCAATGCGGTGTCACGGCCGAACAGCAGACGGCGCGCCTCGAAGTCCGCAATCGCGGCGGCGGACGGCTCACCGCCTCGACGGCGCTCCTGCAGCAGGCCAACAATGGCCCGGGCGGCTTGGGTGGTATTCCTGGCGCACCCGGTGGCGGCGCGCCGGGGGGAGTGATCGTGATCATTATTCCGCCGTTTCCCCAGCCAGGCGCTCCGGGTGCCCCAGGGGGCGGTGCGCCCGGCCAGAACCTCGGCGTCGCCAATACAGCCCCGCGCCTGCAAACCCAGAACACCGCCAACGGATCCGCCTTGGTTTTGGGATACAACCCGGTCAATCGAGGCATCGGTACCGTAGCGCCTGTGCATCAGTATGTGGTGCAATCCAACGAAGCTATCAATATCCCCCCGGCGATTCAGATCTACCAGAACAACCGCAACGCCGAGGCGCGCGGCGAGATCGTGACGATGGACGTCGGGCTCTCGGCGAATGAAGGACTGATCGACATGGTGCTCGATAGCACGCGCCAGCGGCTCTACATCGCCAACTCGGGCAAGAACCGCGTGGAGGTCTTCGATACGCGCACTCGTACCTTGATGGCGCCTATTCGCGTCGGGCAACTGCCGCGCTCGTTGGCGTTCGCGCCCGACGGACAGACGCTCTACGTGGCCAACTCCGGTAGCGAGTCTATTTCCATCATTGATCTTGAGAAGCGTGAAGTGATCGGGCGCGTGAAGTTTCCGGCCCTGCCCTTCAACGGCACTGCGGCGCTGCTCACACCGCAACTCATCGCGGCCGGACAGCGCGGCCCGCTGGTGATCATGAGCGACGGTTCGCTATGGCGCGTCATCGGTAATGAGATCGTTCCTCGGACGTTCAACGCCGGGGTGATCCCGGTTACCAACGGCCGGCAGATCATCAATGCGCCTCGCACGATGTCGGCCTCGCCCAACGGCGAAGTGATACTAGTGTTTTCAAGCGCGAACGGCACAGGCTATCTGTACGATTCAACGATTGACGACTTTGTACAGTCTCGCCAGATTGTCGCCAACAACGTGGCCGGCTACCGTGGGCCGGTTTCGGTGGGCCCGCGCGGCCAGTATTTTGTGGTGAATGACCAGATCCTCAATCAATCGTTGACCCCGATCGGCAATTCGGCCGGCGCGATTCCCGGACCGGGCGGTCCCGGCGCTCCAGGAGGCGGCACGGCCGGCGGAGCCATCACGCCGAGGCCCGTCGCGGCGGTGACGTCGGTTGGCGCGCAGCAGTTTGCCCGCTTCATCATGCCCACCATCGTCAACGCCAACGCGATTACCGCGCTTACCGATGCGGGCACCGTGGAACTGGTGGACGCCACGACCGGAGCCACGGTTCGCACGGCCAGCGCGCTTGAGCGCCCTGCGAGCACCGCGGTTGGCAACGCCGGCGTGGCAGTCAACGGGCGCACGATGGCGGTTGACGGCAACACCGCCTACGTCATCACCTCGAGCGGCCTCAGCGTTGTCGCCCTCGATGTGCAGGCGCCCACTACCCGGCCCACCTTGAACAACGGCGGCCTCGTCAATAGCGTCAGCTACACGCCGTCGATCGCGCAGGGAAGCTATCTGGCGATCTTCGGGCGCAACCTGGCCGATCAAGCCACGGCCTCTTCAACGCCTTTCCCGACGCGCCTCGGCGGCGTCTGCGTGACCATGAATAACGTGGCTTTGCCACTCCTGCTCACCTCGCCCGATCAGATCAACGCCTACATCCCGCAAGATCAGGCGGTGGGGCGCTTCCCGATTGTCGTGCGCTCGGT
>JAYTKJ010000812.1:0-6369 GCA_043730365.1 Acidobacteriota bacterium
TCGGCGTCGAGGCGCAGCGCAAGCAGCTTGACCTACTGGGCAAGATGAACCGCGCCCACAGCCGGGGCCTCGCGAACGATCCGCAGCTCGAGTCCGCTATCTCGACGATGGAGACGGCATACAGAATGCAGACCGAAGCGATGGATGCCTTCGACATTCGCAAGGAATCGGACAACACGCGCGAGCGTTACGGCAACAGCGACTTCGGGCGTGGCTGCCTGCTGGCCCGGCGGCTGGTGGAGCGCGGCGTACGAATGGTGCAGATCTTCTTCGGTCCGGGGCAGCCGTGGGATAACCACGACGACATCATGGATCACAAGAAACTTTGCGCGGACGCCGATCCCGGCATTGCTTCACTGATCCGTGATCTCAAGACGTCGGGGCTTCTGAATGAAACGCTCGTGATTGTGGGCGGCGAGTTCGGCCGCACGCCGGCGGCTGAGGTGAGCGGCCTGGTCAAGGTGCAGAACGGCCGCGATCACAACAGTCTCGGCTTCAGCATGGCGCTGTTAGGCGGCGGCGTGAAGGGCGGCGCAGCTTACGGCGCGACGGATGACTTCGGCTATCGCGCTGTGGAGAATCCGGTCCACGTGCACGATCTGCACGCGACGATTCTCAACCAGTTGGGCTTGGATCATACGCGCCTCACTTATCGTTATGGCGGACGCGATTTCCGGCTTACCGACGTCGCCGGCAACGTAGTGAAACCGATTCTTACTTAGTTTTGAGGAGCTTGGCGCGTGCGGGAGCGAATGACGCGTCGATCTGGAGCGCCCGGCGGAATTGCGCGACGGCGCCGGCACGGTCGCCACGCTTGTCGCGCACCAGCCCAAGGTTGTAGGCAGCCCAGGGAGACGTCGGATCCAGCTTCGCGGCCTCGCTCAGCTCCGCTTCCGCTTCGGGCAACTTGCCCAACCGCAGATAAAGCCCGCCTAAAGCATTGCGCGCCGCCGCATCGCTGGGCCGCGCGGTCACGGTTTTCTTCAGATACTCGACCCCGTCAGCGAGACGATTCTCGCGAGCCGCGAGCCAGGCGAGATTGTAGTTCGCCTCGTAGTTTCCTGCCTCGAGCGTGAGCAGGCGCTTGTACTCTGCGGCAGCCTTGTCGTATTCCTTACTTTCCATCCGCAGCCGGCCAGCCGTCTCTGCCGCCGGGATCACGATATGCTTCCACGCAGCGGGCCGATCCGAAGCGGCTGCCAACGACGCATCCAGCTCGCGGAGTGCCTCATCGACGCGCTTCACCGCAATATAGCTGTTAGCCAGATGATAATGCGCGGGCACATTGACTGCATCGGCGGCCAGCACCTTGCCGAACGCCTCGATCGACGCGTCATGCTGGTTAAGCTTCTGGAAATTCATCGCTTGGAGAAGGCGCACTTCGGTGAGAGCGGGATCGCCGACAAGAACCTTGGCGAGTAACTGATTGGAGCCCGCGAAGTCTCCGGTGCCGCGCATAGTGATGGCGCGTCTATACGCCTCGTAGTCCGCAACGCGGTTCTTCGGATCAGGGCCATTCCCCGACGGCATCGCAGCGCCTCCCAGGTATCCCAAGGACTTCAACCGCGCCACAATTTCCGGAATCGGCTGCGCCGCGGGAGCCTGTGTCCGCGCACCCATCTCATCCAGCCGCTTCTTCAATGGCGCGGATAACGATTGCTGCGTAATCCAAAGGTTCCGCGTCTCCTTCGGGTCCGTCTGCAAATCGTACAGCTCGGGCTGCGGCGCCTGGATGTACTTGTAGCGACCCTTGCGCAGCGTCCATAAACCACTCGTTCGAAAGTGGTGATTTCCGTAGAGGCTCTCGCCATACACTTCTCCGGACACTCCTTGAAACGAATCCGGCTTGGGAATGCCGAGGGCGTCAAGAATAGTCGGCGCGAGACTCAGCAGGCTCACCGGCTCTTCCACCCGGACGGCGTGATTGGCCCTGACATTGACCGGCCAATGCAAGATAAACGGAACCGCCATAGTGCTCTGATACACAAAGAATCCGTGCGAATTCTCGCCATGGTCGCCGAGCCCTTCGCCGTGGTCAGACACGAACACGATCAGCGCCTTGTCGTAGAGCCCGCGCTTGACCAGCGCATCGAAGAACTGGCCCAGCACTTCATCCACATAACCGAGCTCCGCGGAGTAGCGCGGACCAGGAAACCGCTTCCGTACGGCAGGCGGCAAGTTCTCCGGAGTGTGCAAATCGAAGAGATGCAGAAAGGCGAAAAACGGACTGGACGAGTTCTTGTCGATCCACGCCAGCGCTGACGCTGTTACGTCACCGCCCAGGCGCTTCAGATCCTTGGCATCGGCGTCAAACGGGCTGTCGTAATGATGGAAGCCCTGGTCCATGCCGAACCGGCGGTCCAGCACAAAGCCTCCCACGAAAGCCCCCGTGCGGTAACCCTGCGACTGGAGCACTTCTGGCAACAACAGCAAGTTCGCGGGCACTAGTTGTCCGTTGTCGCGTACGCCCGATTGAAACGGATAGCGCGACGACAGCATTGCCACGTGTGATGGGAGCGTGAGAGGAACGAGCGTATTGGCATTCGCAAAGAGCGTGCCGCCCCTGGTGAGGCGATCGATAGAAGGCGTGAGACGGCCCTTCGATCCGTAACTGCTCAGATGGTCGGCGCGCAGAGTATCAACGGAGATGAGGATCACCGGAGTTCGCGCCGGCGCGGCTGCAAGCAGCCCAGTTGCGCACATCGTAAGCAGAGCCAATCGCATCACACTCAATTATCCCTACGAAAAAAACCTCGCCCGCCGGTGAAGGCTACCAGTGCAACTTCAGCGCGAACTGGATATCGCGGGCGGCGAAGGCGCCAGTAATCTGGCCCAGCAGCGCCCGGTTACCAAGGGTCGCGTTCGGGTTACCAAAGTTAACGTGATTGACCAGGTTGAACATCTCTGCGCGGAACTGCAACCGCAGCCGCTCGTGAATCGGAAAGTCTTTCGCGAAGTTCACGTCCACGTTCTGGAAGGCCGGCCCGATCATTGCGTTTCGGCTCAGGTTGCCCAGCGTGCCGAATGCGGGCACGGCGAAGGCGGCCGGATCGAACCAATGTTCGCGGTTCTGCACGAACCCCGAAGGAACGGGATTCCCCACGATGTTGGCGCGCTCGGTGGAAGCGGCGATTGAGTTGCCGGTCTGCCCCGTATCGACGCCCGAGAGGATGTGATACGAAGTGCCCGAGCGGATACTGATGATACCCGACAGCTGCCATCCGCCGATGATCGCGTCTACCAGCTTGCCCGAGTTTGCGCCGATCGCGCGGCCCTTGCCGAAGGGAAGCTGCTGCAGGAACGACGTCGTGTTCACGTGAGGAATGTGGAACGTGGCCGGGCCGTAGCTGTAGCGAAGGTTGTAGGCGTAGCTAACCTGCGCCGAGTTCGGATCGCTATCGTAGTCAAGGGTTCGCGACCAGGTGTAGGAGTTGCGGAACGTCAAGCCGCGCGAGAAGCGCCGCTCGAGTTTGGTCTGCAACGAGTGATAATTCGAGTTGCCGATGTGTTTGATGATGAACGGATTGGTGCCGGCGTTCGGCCACGGACGGCGTGCGTTGATGTCGCCGGTGCCCACAGGCGCCTGATTGAGTTGCACGTTAGTGGACAGCTTCCGTCCGCCGGAGCCAACGTAGTCCACGCCCAGCAGCAGGTTGCCGCCGAACATATGCTCCACACCGAAATTCCAGGTGAGAGCGTAGGGATCGCGGCGATAGGGATCGAGCGGGCTGCCGAACTGCGCGATGCTCGGCGTGAACGGCACATAGGGAGTATTGAGATTGATATTCGGATTGACCGTCGTCAGGTTTTGCCCAGTGATGCCGCGCGACACGGCAAACGGATAGGCGAAGCCGCGTGCATTGTTGTTCTGAATCAGGTTCGTGTTGTAGTCGTAGAACAGTCCGAACCCGGCCCGGATCGACGTATTCTTGAAGGGCACATAGGCGATGCCGAGCCTGGGAGCGAAGTTGTTCCTGTCCGGGTGCAACAGTCCGCGTGAAGAATTGGCGTCCGCGCCCGTGATGGGATTTTTCTCCGCCCACACGTAGGCGAAGGTGAAGTCGGTCGCTGTGGGCCGGGTGCGGGCCAGTTCCACGTTCATGGCGGAAACCTGATTTCCTACTGGAGGCGTGGCGTACACATACTGCAAGCCCATCGTCACCGTAAGCTTCGGAGAGACTTTCCACGTATCGCCCGCGTAGCCGACAAAGATATCGCCGTAGGTCTTCTTGGGAAGTCCGAAGCCATAGGTGGTCGCGGTGGGCAGTCCGAGGAAAAAGCTCGCGGACGATTCCCCGGTGGTGGTGAAGCCCGGCAGACCGGTAGTCAGCGGTGAATATTGCAGATTCGAGGTGCCCTGTACGCCCACATAGTGACGCCAGTGCAGCAGATTGAATCCGAAGCTGAGGCTGTGTGAGCCCTTCACCTTCTTGATGCTGTTGTTGAATTGGAAGGAGTCGTCGGGGTTGGCCAGATCGTAGCTGACGAACGACGCCGAGTTATAACGGGATCCGGCGAGATTCTGGCTCGAAGGGAGGAAGCCCAACGGCACTTCCGGCGAAAGATCGGCGCCCACGGCATCGCGGAATTCCTGTCCGCGCGGCTCGTTGCCGAAGGGGATCGTCGCCCGGTTGTACCCACCTACGAACTCGTACAGCACGGTGGGCGAGAAGATGAAGTTATAGTTGATGGCGACGTTCGCGCCCTTGTTCGTCGAGATCGACCGGTTGTTCGGGATCGGGTTGGGCGAAAAGCGTTCGAAGCTGTATTTGGACACGCGGCCGAACAGCCGCTGCCGGCTGGAAATGTTCTGGTCGACGCGCACGCCCCATTGATCGGAGTCCAGTTGGGTGCTCTGCGCAAGGATCAGATTCGGCGTCCCCACACGGTTGGCACGCGGGTAGATCTGATTCAGCCAGGCCTGAGCGATCGGGTGAATGGCCGGAAGCCTGTTATTCGGGAAGGGATCGCGAACGATGCCCTGCGGACAGGCGGCGTCGGCGCGCGTGGTGCGTGGATCGTAGATCTGCCCCTGCCGCACCGAGCGGCCAAGACAGTCCGTGCCAACCACCGGCCCGAGGAATTCGGAAAGATCGCCCGACCGCACTCCGTCACTCGGCACCGTGGCCGTCGTAGTGGAGCTGCGGCGGAATCGCGAGCCCTCGTAGTAGCCCATGATATAGGTGCCGGTCGTCTTGCCGTTCAGCAATTTCGGTATATACACCGGTCCGCCCAGATAGAAACCGAACTGGTTCTGGCGGAACGGAAGCCGTCCGCGTCCAAAGTAGTTATTGAAGAATCCATTCGCCGAAAGCTTTTCGTTGCGAAGGAAGTTCCACGCCGAGCCATGGAAGTTATTGGTTCCCGCGCGGGTCACCAGATTTACGTTCGCGCCCGCGGCCAGCGAAGCACCAGCGTCGGACTGGTGCGAGGAGACGGAGAATTCCTCCAGCGCATCGGGCGGAGGCGGCGTGCCGAAGGAATTGGTGAACCGCATGTTGTTCTCCACGCCGTCGAGCGTAAAGTTGTTCATCATGTGGCGCATGCCGTTCACCGCCGGGCTATTGCCTCCCGTGATGCCAAACGTGGTCTGCTGGCCCACCGCCGCCGGCGACACACCGGGCGACAGTTGAATCAACTGCGCGAAGTTTCGACCGTTAAGAGGAATCTCGACAATTTCCTGCTGCTGGATGACGGTGCTGATGGTGGCATTGGTTTGGTTCACTGCGACGACCGAGGCATTCACCTCCACGGTCTCGGTCACCTGTCCGAGTTTCAGGTTGATCTCAAAGGTGCGCGCTTCCCCGCCCTGCAGCCGGAAATCCTGGACAACATAGGTTTGGAAACCGTTGGCCGTGACCGTGAGGCTGTAGCGCGCGGGGAGCATCGACAGGATCGAGAACGACCCATTGCTTTGCGTCACGCCTTCGCGGACGGCTTCCGAACCCAGGTTTTTCACCGAGATCTTGGCGCTGGGGATCGGGGTAGCCGACGGGTCGGTTACAAGACCATTGATCTGCCCGAAGTTTTGGGCTGGGAGGGGAAGGACGCTCGCAAAGAGAAAGCCTGCGAGAATCGCTAGTTGACGAAAGCCTGAAGATACATGTTGCATGGAAACTCCTGAATCACCCAACTCCCCTTTGACCACGAGGTCATACCAGGCACTACCGGTTGTCAGAGGTTAACACGGCTGTAAACCGCCGTCAACCCGATCAGAGCAGCGATCAGAACAGCGGCAGCGCCGGAACCCAACCCGGCCGCCGCGAATCATAGAATTCATTGACTGAGCCTTGTTCCAGGTACAAACGGTGGTATTTCTCCAACCGCTCCCGATCGATTTCCACGCCCAGCCCCGGCCCCGCCGGCACG
>JAYTKJ010000813.1:0-1673 GCA_043730365.1 Acidobacteriota bacterium
CAGGTTGGGCAGCCCCGGCAAGCGGCGCCGATTGCCGGCTTCACGCAGGCCTACCAGTTCGATGTGACTTATGCCATCGGCGGCGTGCCCTGTCGCGGAACGGTCAAGTGCCATATTTTTCCCGCCTATGACTCGGCGGTGATGGCCATGACTGCGGCTCTTTCTGAGGCGAGCCAATGGCAGGGCTATGCTTCCTGGCTGCCTCTGGTGGCCGAACAAATCTCGGCGACCAGCGGCGCAGCTTTCGGCCGGCGCGGCATCATGGCGCAAAACCTGAAGAACTCGATGGCGTACGCCGAGGCGGCCCGCCAATACCGCGATTGGTCCCAGCGGAACTGGCAGCAGGTAACCGATGACCGGAACGCCTCTACGGACCGGAGGGCCTACCAGGTGCGTGAGAACCTGGGTGGTGTCCAAACCTACGCGAATCCGTTTGGGACCAGCGCGCCGCCGGTTCAACTGCCCACCACTTACAAGTACTATTGGAGCGACAACCAGGGCAACTACCTCGGCAGCGATGATCCCAGCTCCAATCCGAATGTCGGCTCGACCAGGGAGTGGAGGCAGATGCCACGGCAAAAGCCATGACGCGACGGCCTCATCATCGGTGGGACGCGCCAACTACAGCAGGAATCCCGTAGATCAAGAAACCGCTCCCTTACGGTCACGGCTCAGCACCGATTCCGAGCCGTGACCGAGAGGGAGCGGTATACAATAAGCCTGAAATTGCTCTAACTCAGCAACCCGCGCACGACGCGCCCATGCACGTCGGTAAGGCGATAGTGGCGGCCCTGGAACTTGTAAGTCAGCCGCGTGTGGTCCACACCGAGCAGGTGCAGCGAGGTCGCGTGCAGGTCATGCACGTCCACCGGATTCTCCACGATGTTGTAGGAGAAATCGTCGGTCTCGCCGTAGGTCCGGCCGCCCTGAATCCCGCCGCCGGCGAGCCACATGCTGAAGCAGCGCGGGTGATGATCCCGCCCATAGTCGGTCTCGGTGAGGACGCCTTGTGAGTACACTGTGCGCCCGAATTCGCCGCCCCAGATTACCAGCGTGTCGTCCAACATGCCGCGGTTCTTCAGGTCCGTGAGCAGCGCGGCCGACGGCTGATCGGTCTGCTCGCATTGCTTGCGGATATCGCGCGGCAGGTTGCCGTGCTGATCCCAGCCGCGGTGGAAAAGCTGGATGAAACGAACGCCGCGCTCGGCCAGGCGCCGCGCCAGAATGCAGTTGGCCGCGTAGGTGCCGGGCGTGCGCGCGTCAGGGCCGTACAGATCGAAAGTCGATTGCGGTTCCTTGGAAAGATCGGTCAACTCCGGCACCGAGGTCTGCATGCGGTACGCCATTTCGTACTGCGCGATGCGAGTGGAAATCTCCGGATCCTGCGCCTCATCGAGCTTGAGCGTGTTCAGTTTGGATAAGTCATCGAGGAAGCGGCGGCGCGCGGCAGGTTCGTAGCCTTCGGGATTTGAGAGATACAGCACCGGATCGGCCGCCGCGCGAAACTTCACCCCTTGAAACTTGGTGGGGAGGAAGCCCGAACCCCACGCGCGATCGGCCAGCGCCTGTGAACCGCCTTTGCCCTGCGACACCATCACGACGAAGGCCGGCAGATCCTGATTGGCGCTGCCGAGCCCGTACGAAAGCCACGCGCCCATGCTCGGACGGCCGGC
>JAYTKJ010000814.1:0-5751 GCA_043730365.1 Acidobacteriota bacterium
TTGATATCCCCGGTTTAACCAGAGCTCGACGGCCACCCTATTCCAGGCAACTCTCTCATTCTGTGGCAGTTGCTCGTCGTTCTAAAGTAGCCACACCCTTTTCAATTCCATGAGGGGTGCTTACGCGAACTGATTCGCGAGTCTCTACCGTCAAGCCTTCCGTGCAGGCAATGTGGATTAGAACTTTCCCTCGCCACAGTAGTTGAGTGTTGGGACGCATACGGCCCTCGTCAAGGCGATTGTCCGCAATGTGGCACACAGGTGCCGTTGCTAGTTCGGTACTGCTCGGAATGCCGCATCCCAATCCCACCGGCCAGCCATCACTATCGCTACGGCGAGTCATACCTCGATTGGAAAGGATGGATTCACGAAGCGTGCCTAAAAAGAAGACGGCGGCGGTGTATAGAAGCAAATCAATGTTTGGACATCTCAGCAGATGGCTATGGCGCAGCTGCGGTATCCCACAACCTCGTCTATGACACCGCAGAGTTCGAGGCGGGTAGCCAGATACAACGGAGCCACCTTGACCGTGCACGCAACGCTCTTCCTGAGTTGATCAAAACGGCGCGGGAGCTGCGAAAATCCGAACTTCTCCTTTTTCAGGCCAATCAGCGGATCAAAACCTTTTGGGGAAATGATATGCACCCCAGCGACGTCAAGACAAAGTGTCTGGCCATTAGAAATCTTTCGGGGTACGACCGAAGCCGCGCCGAGGATCTTCAATCGCACGGGTACTCTGTTTCAGTCCGCAACGATAAGTGGGGGCTCGTTTGGGTGATCCTGTCGTTCCGCCTCTAGGGCCGTCCTATGCCCCTTGGTTTTGGCTGGCATCGAAACTTGTTTTTCCGAAACTCCTCGAAGTAGCGTAGCGTAGCACGCACCGCGTTTCCGTATCAGTCGAACTGCCCGTTGCCCTGGCGACGTGCCAAATAGCGCTGACGGAAGTGCGCTACGTTCTGAAAGTGACAGATGGTTGGATGCCTTAGTTTGGTTTCTGGATGCGCGTGTCGCTACGCGCTGCAGTGTCATCGTGGTAGTTACCTTTCGGCACCTGGGGCCTCAGGCGGCTCTACTTGTACGGTGACGCCAGCAAGATTCGACCTGACACCGTCGAGAAGGTCCAGACGATTTTTGGTCACCTCGACGGGGGAGTTGGAAGGGCAGTGGTCTGTAACGGTGAATGCCAATTGGCGAGTCACTTTTCGTTTCGAGGATGGATCTGCCTACGATATTGACCTATTGAATTACCATTAGTGAAAGGAATACTATGCCGATGAAGAATCCGCCCCACCCAGGGGTGTCCGTGCGTATCAATTGCCTTGAGCCTTTGGGTCTGTCCGTGACCGACGGGGCGCAAGCGCTTGGCGTGACCCGCCCAACCCTGTCGCGGCTCATCAATGCGGCGGCCGGGGTGTCTGCGGATATGGCCATTCGCTTGGGAAAAATGGGATGGTCGAACGCTGACCATTGGTTGCGCTTGCAGACCGCCTACGATCTGGCTCAGGCGCGTCTCCATGAAGACGACATCACGGTCACGCGTTACAACAAACCCCGGCGCGCGGCCTGATCGTCAAACGATCAACATGCCGCTTCGCCAATCGCCCGAGCGCGGCGAGGGACGGCTGATATCGTCGGGCCCATTTGCGAGAGTGGAGATTTTCTGGCGAAGGATCGCGTTGTCGCCAACGTGGCCTCTGGCGACATGCTCGCTGTCTGTACCGCGGGAGCCTACGGTTTTGTGCAGGCCTCGAACTACAACTCCCGGCCCAAGCCGTGCGAAGTGCTGGTTGAGGGCGACAAGTGGCGTGTCGTGCGAGCGCGTGAGTCGCTTGAGGATCTCGTCCGCGGCGAATGATGGTTGACACCTGTACCGATACACGGTACGTTTCTATTTATAGAGACCCCTCCCTAGCGGTCGGGGCTCGGTAACACTACTGAGCCTTGCACGTAAGTAAGCGGTTCCTGGGATTCGCAGACCCTTGAGGAGCAAAAGCTATGCCAATGAAGAACCCGCCCCACCCTGGACGCTCGGTCAAGGACGCCTGCCTTGACGCACTGGGACTCAGCGTGACAGAAGGCGCCAAGGTCCTGGGTGTAGCCCGCCACACATTGTCGCGGGTCCTCAACGGACAGTCGGGCATTTCTCCCGAAATGGCCATTCGCTTTGAAAAGATGGGATGGTCGAACGCCGATCACTGGATGCGACTGCAGGCATCCTACGATCTCGCTCAGGCGCGACTCCATGCGGACGACATCAAGGTTCAGCGTTACAACAAACCCCGGCGCGCGGCCTGATCGTCAAATGATCAACATGCAGTCGCCGTAGGAGTAAAACCGGTAGCGCGAGGCGATGGCGTGCTGGTAAGCTTCCAGCGCCAATTGCGGGCCCATCAGTGCGCTCACCAGCACGAACAAGCTTGACTTGGGCAAGTGAAAGTTGGTGACCATCGCGCCCACGGCCTTGAACTCGAAGCCCGGCGAGATGAACAGATCCGTCTCGCCCGCCATCGCCTGCCACCCGCCGCGGCGCATCACCGTCTCCATCGTCCGCACCGAAGTTGTACCAACCGCAATCCGCCGCCGCGCCGCCGCCAGCCGCGCAGCATCTTCGGCTCGTAACTCGAAGCGCTCTGCGTGCAGCTTCACCTCGGCAATTTCGCCGGTCCGCAGTGGCGCAAATGTCCCGAGCCCGACATGCAACGTTAAATGCGCGATCCCTGCGCCTGCTTTCTGGCAAGCCTGCAAAATCTCCGGCGTGAAATGCAGACCGGCGGTGGGGGCGGCCACAGATCCTCGCTGCGCCGCGAAAACGGTCTGGTATCGCTCACGATCCGCCGGCGTGTCGGCCCGCTCAATGTAGGGCGGCAACGGCACATGCCCAACGCGTTCGATCTCGTCCCACAGCGGGCCTTCGCAGGCAAAGCGAATGGTGCGCTGCCCGAACTCGTTGCGGCCCAGTACCTCGGCCTGCAGCCGCTCTCCGAACACCAGCTTCTCGCCGGTGCGAATCTTGCGACCCGGATGCACGAGGCACAACCACGTCAGCCCATCCCCGGGCAGGGCGCGAATCAGCAGCGCCTCCACTTGGCCGGTGAAGCCCGCGCGATGCCCCAGCAGCCTCGCCGGAAACACGCGTGTGTCGTTGAGCGCCAGACAATCGCCCGGTCGCAGGTAGCTGGGCAAGTCGCGAAACACGCGGTCCTTAAGTTGACCCGTCGCGCGGTCAATCACCAGCATGCGAGACGCCCCGCGATCGGCCAGCGGCTCCTGTGCGATCAGCTCTTCAGGCAGCGCGAAGTCAAAGTCCGAGACACGCATCTACCGGCCAGGAGTCCACCAGCGGTCCAACTCCGCTTGCAGCCGCGCCACCACGCCAGGGTTCGCCTTGGAGGCCTCGAACTGCTCACCGGGATCCTTGCCGATTTCGAACAGTTCGGTCTCCGGCCGGGCCCAGCTGATCTCTTTGGCGCCGGGCCAGATCTCCAGCGCGGCGTTGGGAGCGTAAGGCGCCACCAGCTTCCAAGAGCCGCTGATGATCCAGCGATACTTCAAGCTTGACGCCGGCCGCGTGACGTCTTCGGAGGTGTGCAGGAACAGGCTGCCAAAAATTGCCTTGCGGCCGGCCCGCTCACGCGCGCTGCGGAGATCGATGCCGGGCATCTCTTTCGGCGCCTTGACGCCGGCCGCCGGCAGGAGCGTGGTGGCGAGGTCGATACTCGAGGCCAGATGCGTTTCATCGCGCTCTGGCTTGATCTTCCCCGGCTGCCAGAGAATCATCGGGGTGCGCAGTCCGGCGTCGTAGGGCGAAAGCTTGGAGCGGCTTTGATGAAAGTGGCGGCCGTCGCTCAGTTGCGTCCAGCCGTTGTCGGCGAGAAACGCCACGATGGTGTTCTTCGCCTTCCCGCGTTTTTCGAGGTGCTGGATCAATTGGCCGATGGTCTCGTCCAGCCACTCCACCATCGCGTAATATTTGGCCTCGGCCGGAGAAACGCCAGGCTTCACCGTATACTTGGCCAGGATCCGCGCGGGAGGATTGTGCGGCAGGTGCGGGAGCATTGGCGCATACCAAAGGAAGAACGGCTTGTCGCCCGTTCGATCGATAAAATCAAACACAGGCTGCATGGTCTCACGACCGATCTTCAGCCCTTCGTCGCCGTGACGACCGCCGCGCGCGACATCGCCATGGGTCTCACACTCGTCAAAGCCGCCGCACTTGCATTCGCCTTCCCACCACTTGCCGGATTGGTGACTGACGTAGCCTTGCTTGCCGAGCAGCGCCGCCATGGACTTCGATTCCTGAAAGATCCGGACCATGTGGGCGCGCGCGGCAATGTCTTTCGCGTCGCCCTTGGGGTCGTTCCCCGTGATGCGATGCTGATGCGGATAAAGGCCCGTCATGATCGAGGCCAAACTGGGCCGGCACAGGCTGGTGGGCACGTAGCCGCGGGTCATGGTGAGCCCCTCGCGAGCCAACCGATCGATGTTCGGTGTCTGCACGTGCGGGTGATTCATGAAGCCGTAGTCGCTCCAGCCGTGATCGTCGGAGATAATGAGGACGATATTGGGTTGATCCTTGGCTGCGAACACCGTGGCGGCCAGCAGCAAGGCTATTGGCAGCCAGCGCCTCATTTCACTCCCCACAAAGACGGTCGAATTTGTTTGTACGTGAAGCGCGCCGGATTGACGGCCGTGACGCCGCCGCTATCCACCTCTACGATCTTGGCGGCCACCGGCTCATAGGCGGCACGCGGCGCCACCGTGCCTTTGGCCACCAGAATTCGCTGCCGCTCCGGATAGATGCCGCAACTGATGAGCTGATTCAGGCTGAAGGGAATCACTCGCTTCGGGGTTAGCAGCAACAGGTTCTGGAGATCGCGTGTGGAGCCTTCCACTTCGATGACCGCGGAATTGCCCATGTCCCAGTATCTGCCGCCGCCGTGCCGCATTTCGGGCTCTACGAACTTGCCGTCAGTCAGCGTCTTGACGCGGCCGCGGATCTGTACCGGCTTGCCGTGAAGGTTGTCGGTCTTGCCTCCCACCGGCATGTCGAAGGCCCCACCAATGCCAGCGCGATACGCCGCCGCCACCGCGTCGATGTCGGCCATCACCATCACCCAGCCCACCGCCTTTTGCGCCACCAGCTCTTCCAGAATGAACGTGCCGTCGCCCGATGACCCGCCGCCGATGTTGTCGCCCGTGTCCATGAAAACCACCGGGAATTTGTCGGCTCGCATCGCGTCGCGCACCGCGTTGGCCGGCGTAGGAAGCTTCAGCGTCAGCTCTTCGCGCTTGTCCCACAGCATGGCCGCCAGACGATCGGCCTCGCGCCGCGCCAGCGCCGGATCGTTGTCGGTCACGACGACCGCGCTCGGACCCATGGCCGGGATGTCGGCATACTGATAGCCGCCCGGCACGGACGCGGCCAGCACCTTCGGCATTTTCTCCAGCGCTTTGCTGGCGTCGGTGATCGGCTTCATCGGCGCCGCATAGGTGTTGTGGAACATGATGTTGTAGAGCATGGGCGGCTTGGCCAACGCCTGCGTCGGCTTCACGCGTCCGGCCACCACGTCCCCCATCAGTTTGGCCGCTTGCACGCCGCGGTCCTTCGCGTCCAGGTGCGGGCACTCCTTGTAGGTAATCAGCGCCGTGGTGAGACGGACGATCTCCTCCGACACATTGGCGTGAAAGTCATGGACCACGATGATTGGGATCGCGTCGCCAAACGCCTTCCTCATGCGCCGCACCACTTCG
>JAYTKJ010000815.1:0-36635 GCA_043730365.1 Acidobacteriota bacterium
GGGTAGCTTCCGAAATCATGGTGTAGAAGATGAGCCTGAGACTCTTGCGTGATCTGGTACCCACGAACGCGCAGCCACCCGCAGTCTGGAGCAAACTGGATTCCAGAGTAGCTGTCCCGATCGCCTATTCTCTGCATACGGGACCCATCGGTCTTCCCCTCTGAGTTCGCGCCGGAATTGTCATCCCCATTGGAGGGCTGCGACGAAGTCGCGGACGGCGCTTCGCGCGGCGAGACCGTCGTGCATATTCATCTGTCACCGGCGGCAGCCCTCGGGGAGAAACCGATCCCGGATGCGGCTGGCGCCAACATACGGAAGCTGCGACGTCAGGCAGGCAAGAGAAAGTAGTAACAATGCCAAGCCATCAGAAGCTAACCTTGAGTCCGAACTGCAACACACGCATCGCTGCTCGCAGACTGCGGATCTCGCCCACGCGCGGCGCATCTGGAGTTACGGAGTTTGCCGAGACGAAGCCCAGATTGGTGGGCTGTCCAAAATAGGGCGTGTTGGACACGTTGAAGGCCTCGGCGCGAAACTGGATCTTGACGGCTTCGGTCACGGCGAAGTTCTTGAACAGGGAGAAGTCCAGGTTGCGCTGGCCCGGCGAGTCCATAATGTTACGGCCCGAGTTGCCGTAGTGGCATAGATCGGGACGATTGCGGTTCTGGCAAGTGACGCGCTGGAAGGCGCTGGGATCGTACCATAGCGCGCGCGTGCGAGTGTCGGCGAGCCGTCCATCCTGCAAGCGGTCCGGGCGGATCGGCGTGCCGTCGCCGCCGGTATTCAGATCATTGCCGCCCACGGTGGGTGTCCACGGGAAGCCGGTGCGAACCGAAAAAATACCGTTCGACTGCCAGCCTTTGAGTAACATGCCAGCCGGTCCCTTAAGACTCTTGCCGAACGGGATCTCGTAGACGAAGTGGACTACCGCGTTGTGGGTCAAATCGAAAGCGGTCCGGGCGCGTGAGCCGGCGCGGTCCAACGCCACCTGCCGCTGGGCGCCTTCGTTCCCGCCATCTTCACCGTCACCATTTGCCTTGCTGTAAGTATAGGAAACGCCATAAGTGAAGCCGCGTGAGAAGCGGCGTTCGAGCTTGGTCTGGAGGCCATGGTAGTGCTGATTGGAATAGGAATCGAAGGCGAAAATGCGACCTAACGTCTGGATGCCCTTGGCCGGCGTCGAGGGATCGTAAAACTGTTGAATCGGTCGCCGCAATTGGAAGTTCGAGTCGGCCGAAGGCAAGGCGCCGTTGAAGTTCTCATACGAGTTGGCCGAGTGCGAGGTCTTGCTGCCCACGTAGCCAACGGTCAGCGAAAGGCTCCCCGGCAGTTCACGCTGGATATCGAAACTCCACTGCCAGACGTCGCGCTCACGACGGTCGGGTTCCAGACGCCACACGCTTACCGGCGGATTGGCGCTCCTACCGTTGAAGGGATCGTCGAGGGTGAGGATAGGCTCACCCGGGCGGAAACGCCGCGTGGACGAGCCCGCCACCGGGTCGGTGACCGCATCGTACTGCTGGAAGCCCGACAGCGGGGGCATGAGGTTGGCGGTGCTGATCTGCACGAAGTGTTGAGGGCTGGTGTACTGGCCGATTCCTGTGCGGACCACCCACTTGGCTGTCGGGCGATAGGCAATGCCGAGGCGAGGCTGCCAGAACGGCGCCACCTGCTTCCAGAATTTTTGCTTACCTTCGGCGCTCTCCACGTTGGGGAACAGCGTGGGAATGCTCGCCCCGTCAGCCGTCTTGAAGGGGCGCTCGAGGCTTACGGTCCGCACGTGTCCCAGCTTGTCGTAAGGGTTGCCCATATAGTCAAACCGGAAGCCGGCGGTGACGCTCAGATTTCGCGCGACCTTCCACTCGTCGGTAACATAGGCTCCCACGCGCCGAGACCGCATGTTGACCGACGGGTAACCTTCGGCGGTCTGAGTCCGAGTCGGATAACCGAGTAGGAACGACGCAAACTCGTGCCCACTTTCGTTGGGCGAAAAAGCCAGCGCTCCGCGAGTGAGATTCGCCGCTCGTCGATCCATGGCTGCGTGGACGATCAGCAATCCGGTCTTGAAAGTGTGCTTGCCGCGGATCACCGAGAGGTTGTCGGCTATCTGATAGCTATAGGTATCGTCGGTGCGGCCGTTGAGATCTCCGATCGTGAAGCCGATCCCCGGAATGCCCGTCTCGGCGGCCGTGAACTTGCGGTTGCCGTCACCGGCTACACGGAACTGGCCGATGCCGAGCGAGTCGACATCGAAGTTGGAATTCGAGCGAGGGTTGATGTAGTTGTCGCCCCAGTTGTTGATGCCGAACCGGAACTCGTGGAGCACGTTGGCGCTGAAGGTGTGGATCCATTGCGTGGCGACGTTATAGGCGTCCGAGTAGCGATCTTCGGGGAAGTTGGGATTGATCTGGTTGGCGGTCCACTTGGATTTGTCGAGAGCAAAGCGGCCGAACACTTTGTCTCTGGAGCTGAAGTTATGATCGACCCGGCCAAAATACTGGCGCGCTCCGATGATGCTGGGAACCGCGCGGCTCGCGGTGAAGTCCAGCGGATCGAGTTGCTGGAAATCGGGCAGCGGAAGGTACTTGTCAATTACGCTCTGGGTGCCTTTGTGCAGGCGGTTGGCCGGGATGATGTTGCGATCGAACGGTATGCCTGTAACCGGGTCGTAGATGACGATCGGTGCACGCACTGGACGTCCGGTGGCCGGATTAGTCGGGGGATTCAGGAGCAGCGAAAAATCGCCCTTGCGAAAATCCT
The DNA here is from genome assembly GCA_043730365.1 of Acidobacteriota bacterium. GTDB lineage: Bacteria > Acidobacteriota > Terriglobia > Bryobacterales > Bryobacteraceae > VFZP01. The sequence goes on from JAYTKJ010000815.1 coordinate 2,761, forward strand.
GATTGGGCCACCACGCCGTTGCCAGCGCCTCCTGGGTCTGCTTCCGTTCCTCATAGTTGAAAGACCAGAAAGTCTTGTTCTTGATCACCGGGCCACCGACAAAGCCACCGAACTGGTTGCGGCGTAAGCGGTCTTTCTTCAGCCTGACCGGCCGCTGAAAGTTGAGAAAGTAGGTCTCGGCATCCAGCGCGTCGTTGCGCAGGAACTCCCAAGCCGTGCCGTGCAACTTGTTGGTGCCGGACTTCATCGACACTTCCACGCGTCCACCTGAGCTCTGGCCGAACTCGGCCGAATAGGAACCGGTCTGCACCTTGAATTCCTCCACCGCGTCGATCGAGGGCGAGAAGCTTGAAATATTGTAGAGCGGCGTGATGGACTCCACGCCGTCGAGCGAGATGCTCTGATGTACCTCGCGCTGTCCGTTGGCGATGACGGACATGCCGCCGCCCGGAATCGGAAAACCACCTTGGCCATCGGCGCCGCCGCTTCGGCTGCCATACTGCACGCCCGGCACCATCGCCGCGAGGTGGATCAGGTTGCGCCCATTCAACGGGAGATCGGCGACGCGCTTGTTTTCGATGACCTGTCCCACCGTTGAGTTCTCGGTCTCCAGGACGGCGCCGGTGGCGGTAACCTCTACCGTTTCGGCCACCGAACCTACCTCAAGAACGAAGTCGACGCGCGCTTTCTGTTGGGTCTCGACTTTCAGCCCGTTGACGGTTTGGGAGCGGAATCCCTGCAGTTCGGCGTGGACCGTCCACTCGCCGATATCGATAAGCGGGAAGGCATACTCGCCGGCGTCATTCGTAACCTTGCTCGACGTCTGCCCGGTCGCTGCGCGCGTGATGGTGATCTTGGCGCCGACGACGACGGCGCCAGACGAATCCTTGACCAAACCGGAAATTTGCGTCGAGGTGGTCTGCGCCAGCGCGTGAGGCGCGAGGACAAAACTCATGGCCAGGAGACCAACAGCGAGGCCCAAGAATCGGCTGAAACAATTGGAAAGCATTATTGCAGCACAGTATCACCTGCCGACCCACAAGCGCAAGCCCCCCAATGGCCGGACCTCAGGGGCCGAAAAAGATACCGTTGATTTGAGTCCAGTTGCCCCCGGTCCTGACGAAGCGCACCAGGACCCGGCCTCGGATGGAATAGACCAGCCATCGGCCCGCCCGGTAGGCGGATACTGTTTGACTATCCAGGACTGAGTTATTGGCCTGATTAAGGATCGTTACCGTCTGACTGGAGGTGCTGCTCTGCCAATCGGTCATATAGAACGCCACACGGTGCGTCAGTCCATCGGTGAAATTGATGTCGAACTGAACCTGAGTGTCGCCGATCACCGCCGAGGCAAAGCGGCCGGGCGGCACGACGCGCTCCAGCGCCCGCACACTTTCGGTGCCGGCCGGATTTGGGTCCCATGTGTAGGGTGTACCTGTGTAAGTAACGGTTGCGTAGGCCGGATAACTAGTGGCAAGGTTCGGGATGAAGTAGCCCTGCGAACCATAGACTGACTTCCAATTTCCCTGCGTCACGTTATCGGCTCCGAGGAAAGTGGCGCTGGTCCCCGAGCCTCCTGAAGCTGTACTGATCAGGGAGAAGGTGGCTGAGCCCGCCACGCCTGACACTGTGGAGACCACGTTAAAGCTGCCGGCCGTCGCGTTCGCCGTTACCGTGATGCCGGCGATGCCCGAGGCATTGGTGAGTGCGGACGCTGCCGAAAGCGTGGCGCCGGCGCCGCTGGCGGGAGCCGCAAACAGCACCGTCACTCCGGACACTGGGTTGCCGCCCACGTCCCGCACTACGGCCTGCAATGGCGCCGCATACGCCGTGCTCACGACGGTGGTCTGCAGTGAGCCCGCCGAAATGGCGATGCTGGCTGGGCCTCCAGGGTTGTTGGTGAGCGTGAATACGGCGGCCGTGGCTACTCCGGTCACCGCCGCACTTACGTTGTAGGTGCCGGACGCGCTACCCGCCGTCGCCGTCACGGACGCGATGCCGGTGGGGCCGGTGACTGCGGAGGTCGACGACAGCGTGGCGCGCGCGCCGCTGGGCGGAGTCGCGAACGTCACGGTCACTCCGCTCACCGGGTTATTGCCGGCGTCGCGCACAGTTACTTGCAGCGGGGCTGCGAAAAGGTTGTTGATGGTGGCGCTTTGCGTCGCCCCGCCGGTGACGCTGATCGACGCGGGTGCGGTGGCCGTGTTGGTCAAGGCGAAGACGGCTGCTGGGCTGACCCCGGCGACGGACGCACTCACGTTGTAGCTGCCTACGGAGGCATTCGCCGTGGCGGTCACACTGGCCACCCCCGACGTGTTTGTCAGGGCACTGAGCGCAGACAGTGCTGACGACGCGCCTGACCCCGGCACGGTGAATGTTACTGTGACGCCGCTCAACAGGTTGTTACTTGCATCGCGAACTGTTGCCTGGAGTGGAGAGCCGAAGGCCGTGCTGACGGCTGTCGTCTGCGGTGTCCCCGCCGTGGCGCTGATCGCGGCAGGCGGCCCGGGATTGTTCGTGAGCGAGAAACTGGCGGTTCCGACGGTGGCGCTCGCCGTAACTTGATAGGCGCCGGCTACTGAATTGGCCGTTGCCGTGATACTCGCAACGCCGACGGCGTTGGTGGTCGCGGTGGTGGAGGACAGCGCTGCGCTGGCGCCGCTACTGGGAGCAGCAAACGTGACGAGCATGCCGGAAACCGGTGCATTGCTGGCATCGCGCACGGTTACCTGCAGTGCCGTTCCAAAAGCCGTATTGATGGTGGCCGACTGTGCTGATCCTGCGGTCGTCGAGACTGTGCCCGCGGCCGCCCCGCCGAAGAAGACGCCGCTTACCTGCGCATACGATCCCCCGGTGCGCGTGAACTTAACGAGCACGCGCCCGCGCAACGTGTAGACCAGCCAGCGGCCGGTGTTGTAACTGGCCACGTTCTGCGTGTCGAGCAACGCGTTGGTGTTCTTGTCAAAGATCTGCACGGATTGGGAGTAGCCTGAATTCCAGTCCATCATATAGAACGCCACGCGATGCGATTGACCATCGGTCAGGTTGATGTCGAACTGATCGACGGCGGAATCGATGAGCGAGGTGGCGGACTTGCCAGGAGTAACCGGGTTGTCGAGGGCCCGAACTTCGGATGGGGCTGGCGTGAACCATGTGAATGGGCTGCCGGTTACGACTACCGAGGCATAGGCCGGGAACGCCGTTGCTACGGCAGGAATGTAGTATCCGTCGCCGCCGTATTGCGACTTCCAGTTGCCTTGTGTGACATTGTCGGCGCCGAGGAACGCCAGCGACGTGCTGCCGCCGCCGGCGAGTGTGTTGGACAGGGCGAACGAGGCGCTCGTGGCGACACCAGCCACCGATGCGATGACGGCGTAGCTTCCCGTCGTGGCGTTAGCGGTGGCGGTAGTGCTCGCCAAGCCTGCGGCGTTGGTCGTGGCCGTTGTGGCCGATAGCGTTGCACTCGCGCCCGATGCCGGGGCCGCATACGTCACAGTTACTCCGCTCACGGGGTTGCCGCCTGCATCGCGAATCGTCACCTGCAACGGAGCGAGCATAGCTGTGCTCACTACCGTGCTCTGTGGCGTTCCGCTCGCGACCGTGATCGATGCCGGTGCGCCGGCCGTATTGCTGAGGGCGAAGCTAGCCGGGGTGGCTACACCCGCAACGCCGGCGGTAACGTTGTAGACGCCTATGGTCGGGTTGGCCGTCGCGGTCACGGTTGCGACTCCCGCCGCGTTGGTGACGACGGTGAGAGCCGTCAGCGTGGCTCGCGCTCCCGTCGATGGCCCGGCGAACGTCACCGTCACGCCGCTGACCGGATTGTTGCTGGCGTCGCGCACCGTTACCTGGAGCGCGGTTGCGAAGGCGGTGTTGATTGCCGTCGATTGCGGCGTGCTGCCGACGGTGGCTGTGATGCTCGCCGCCGCCCCGGCCGTGTTGGTGAGGGCGAAGGTGGCTGGGGTGGCTGCTCCCGCCGCGTTGGCGGTGACGCTGTAAGCGCCGGTGGTGGTGTTGGCTGTCGCCGTGATGCTGGCGATGCCGGACGCATCGGTCGTCGCGGTGGTGGACGAAAGCGCTGCGCTTGCGCCGGTAGATGGCGCGGCGAACGTGACGGTGACGCCGCTCACGGGGTTGTTGCCGGAGTCGCGCACTGTCACTTGCAATGGTGTCGCGAAGGTCGCTGTGATCGCCGCCGATTGCGGTGTGCCGCCCGTTGCCGCGATGGCCGCCGGTGGGCCTGTGGAATTGGTTAGCGCGAACGTGGCCGGAGTAACCACGCCCGCCACGCTCGCCGTTACGCTGTAGGCGCCGGTGGTTGCGTTGGCCGTCGCTGTGATGCTCGCGATGCCGGAGGCGTTCGTCGTGGCGGTGGGGGAAGATAGCGTCGCACCCGCACCCGAGGCAGGCCCGGCGAATGTCACGGTCACACCGCTCACCGGGTTGTTGCCCGCGTCCCGCACCGTTACTTGCAGGGGCGTGGTGAATGCCGTGCTGATGGCCGCGGTTTGTGGCGTGCCACCGGTCGCGGTGATCGACGCCGCCGCGCCCGCCGTGTTCGTTAGCGCGAACGTCGCGGGTGTGCCGGCCGCGCTCGCCGTGACGCTGTAGCTGCCGACCGTCGTGTTCGCCGTGGCCGTTACGCTGGCGACTCCCGCCGCATTCGTCGTGGCCGTGGTCGCCGACAGCACCGCGCTTGCTCCCGTCAACGGAGCTGCGAACGTCACCGTCACCCCGCTCACCGGATTGTTCCCGGAATCACGTACCGTCGCCTGCAGCGTAGTCGCGAAGCCCGTGTTGATTGCCGCTGACTGGGGGGTGCCCGCCGTGGCCGTGATCGATGCCGCTGCACCGGTGGCGTTGGTGAGCGCGAAGGTAGCCGGTGTGCCCGCGGCACTGGCGGTTACGTTGTATGTGCCCGCCGTCGTGTTGGCCGTCGCCGTGATGCTGGCGATACCGGCGGCATTGGTGGTGGCGATGTTGGAAGATAGCGTCGCACTGGCTCCGGCGGCTGGCGCGGCGAACGCTACGGTCACCCCGCTCACCGGGTTGTTGCCCGCGTCTCGCACTGTCACTTCGAGCGGCGTCGAGAAAGCGGTTCCGATCGCGACAGACTGCGGCGTGCCTCCGGTGGCGACGATGCTCGCCGCTGGCCCGGCTGTGTTGGTGAGGGAGAACGTCGCCGGTGGGCCCGCGGCAGTGGCCGTGATGTTGTAGCTTCCGATGCTGGCGTTCGCCGTCGCGGTCACGCTGGCTTGGCCGGCGGCATTCGTCGTCGCCGTCGCGGACGATAGTCCGGCACTGGCACCCGAAACTGGCCCGGCAAACGTCACCGTCACGCCGCTGACCGGATTGTTACTCGCGTCACGCACAGTCACTTGGAGCGAGGTGGCGAAGGCGGTGTTGATTGCCGTCGATTGCGGCGTGCTGCCGGCGGTGGCTGTGATGCTCGCCGCCGCCCCGGCCGTGTTGGTGAGGGCGAAGGTGGCTGGGGTGGCTGCCCCCGCGGCGCTGGCGGTGACGTTGTAAGTGCCCGTGGTGGTGTTGGCTGTCGCCGTGATGCTGGCCACCCCGGACGCATCGGTCGTCGCGGTGGTGGAAGAAAGCGCTGCGCTTGCGCCGGTCGATGACGCGGCGAACGTGACGGTGATGCCGCTCACAGGGTTGTTGCCCGCGTCGCGCACTGTCACTTGCAATGGTGTCGCGAAGGTCGCTGTGATCGGCACCGATTGCGGGGTGCCGCCCGTCGCCGCGATGGCCGCCGGTGGGCCTGAAGAATTGTTCAGCCCGAACGTGGCCGGAGTGACCACGCCTGCCACGCTCGCCGTTACGCTGTAGGCGCCGGTGGTTGCGTTGGCCGTCGCTGTGATGCTCGCGATGCCGGAGGCGTTCGTCGTGGCGGTGGGGGAGGATAACGTCGCACCCGCGCCCGAGGCAGGCCCGGCGAATGTCACGGTCACACCGCTCGCCGGGTTGTTGCCCGCGTCCCGCACAGTTACTTGCAACGGCGTGGCGAAGGCGGTGCTGATGGCAGCGGTTTGCGGCGTGCCACCGGTCGCGGTGATCGCCGTCGCCGCACCCGCCGTGTTCGTCAGCGTGAAGGTCGCGGGCGTGCCGGCTGCGCTCGCGGTGACGCTGTAACTGCCGACCATCGTATTCGCCGTAGCCGTTACGCCTGCGACTCCCGCCGCATTCGTCGTGGCCGTGGTCGCCGACAGCGCCGCGCTTGCTCCCGTCAACGGAGCTGCGAACGTCACCGTCACCCCGCTCACCGGATTGTTCCCGGAGTCACGCACCGTTGCCTGCAGCGTAGTCGCGAAGCCCGCGTTGATCGCCGCCGATTGAGGTGTGCCCGCTGTGGCCGTAGTCGATGCCGCGGCGCCCGCTGTGTTGGTGAGCGCGAAGGTAGCCGGTGTGCCCGCCGCGCTGGCCATTACGTTGTAGCTGCCCGCCGCCGTGTTGGCCGTCGCCGTGATGCTGGCGATACCGGCGGCACTGGTGGTGGCTGTGTTGGAAGATAGCGTCGCACCCGCTCCGGCGGCGGGCGCGGCGAAGGTCACGGTCACCCCGCTCACCGGATTGTTGCCCGCGTCTCGCACTGTCACTTCGAGCGGCGTCGAGAAGGCGGTTCCGATGGCGACAGACTGCGGTGTGCCGCCGGTGGCGATGATGCTCGCCGCTGGCCCGGCTGTGTTGGTGAGGGCGAACGTCGCCGGTGGGCCCGCGGCAGTGGCCGTGATGTTGTAGCCTCCGATGCTGGCGTTCGCCGTCGCGGTCACGCTGGCCTGGCCGGCGGCATTCGTTGTCGCCGTGGCGGACGATAGCCCCGCACTCGCGCCCGAGGCTGGCGCGGCGAACGTCACCGTCACGCCGCTGACCGGATTGCTGCTCGCGTCGCGCACCGTTACCTGGAGCGAGGTTGCGAAGGCGGTGTTGATTGCCGTCGATTGCGGCGTGCTGCCGGCGGTGGCTGTGATGCTCGCCGCCGCTCCGGCCGTATTGGTGAGGGCGAAGGCGGCTGGGGTGGCTGCGCCCGCCGCGCTGGCAGTGACGCTGTAGACGCCGGTGGTGGTGTTGGCCGTCGCGGTGATGCTGGCGATTCCGGACCCATCGGTCGTCGCCGTGATGGACGAAAGCGCTGCGCTCGCACCCGTCGACGGAGCGGCGAACGATACGGTGACGCCGCTCACGGGATTATTACCCGCGTCGCGCACTATTACTTGCAAGGGTGTCGCGAACGCCGTCGTGATCGCCGCCGATTGCGGGGTGCCGCCCGTTGCCGCGATGGCCGCCGGTGGGCCCGTGGAATTGGTTAGCGCAAAACTGGCGGGAGTGACCACGCCTGCCACGCTCGCCGTTACGCTGTAGGCGCCGGTGGTCGCGTTGGCCGTCGCTGTGATGCTGGCGATGCCGGAGGCGTTGGTCGTGGCGGTGAGGGAGGACAGCGCTGCCGCCGCTCCGGTGGCCGGTGGGGTGAACGTCACGGTCACACCGCTCACCGGGTTGCTACCCGCGTCACGCACAGTTACTTGCAAGGCCGTGGCAAAGGCGGTGCTGATGGCCGCGGTTTGCGGCGTGCCACCGGTCGCGGTGATCGCCGCCGCCGCACCCGCCGTGTTCGTCAATGTGAAGATCGCGGGCGTACCGGCTGCGCTCGCGGTGACGCTGTAGCTGCCGACCGTCGTATTCGCCGTAGCCGTTACGCTGGCGACTCCCCCGGCATTCGTGGTCGCCGTTGTCGCCGACAGTACCGCGCTTGCTCCCGTCAACGGAGCTGCGAACGTCACCGTAACCCCGCTCACCGGATTGTTCCCGGAGTCGCGCACCGTCGCCTGCAGGGACGTAGCAAACGTCGCCCCGACCGCCGCCGATTGCGGGGCGCCGCCCGTCGGCACGATGGCAACAGGCGGGCCGGTGGAATTAGTCAGCGCGAATGCGGCGGGAGCGACCACACCGGCCACAGTCGCCGTTACACTGTAAGCCCCACTGATCGAGTTGGCCGTCGCCGTTATGCTGGCGATGCCAGACGCGTTCGTCGTCGCGGTGTTGGAGGATAGCGTCGCACTGGCTCCTGCTGCCGGTGCGGCGAAGGTCACGATTGCCCCGCTCACTGGATTGTTCCCCGCGTCGCGCACCGTCACCTGCAGCCCTGCGGCGAAAGCAATATTGATCGCCGCCGATTGTGGCGTGCCACCCGTGACACTAATCGACGCCGCTGCGCCCACTGTGTTGGTGAGCGCGAAGGTGGCCGGCGTTGGGACTCCGGTCACGCTGGCCGTTACGCTATAGGAACCCAGAATCGTGTTGGCGGTAGCGGTTACACTGGCCAATCCTGCCCCGTCAGTAATCGAGGTGGAGGAGGAAAGCGTTGCCGATGCCCCGGCGCCCGGCGCGGAGAAATTCACCGTTACGCCGCTTAACGGCACGCCGGAGGAATTCCGGACGAGGACCTGCAAGGGCGTCGTGAAGCCGGTCTGCACCGCAGTGGATTGCGATCCGCCGTTGTTCGCAACTACAGTGGACAACCCTACGGAATTGGTCAGCAGGAAGTTGGCCGGCGCAGAAAGGCCAGTCACTTCAGCCGCAACGGTGTACGGTCCGCCCGTGCTGCTGTTGGCGGTGGCGCGGGCGATGGCGAAGCCTCCGATATCTGTGGTGGTGGCCGTTGGCAACGATGACGCGCTGGGGCCACTGAGGGGCGGCCTGATCGTGACCGGCACGCTGGGGATCGGGTTGCCGCCAACATCGCGGACGATTGCTTGCAGCGGGACGGCGAAGGCGGTGTTAATAGGCGCGGACTGGGAGCTGCCAGCCGACACGGCGATGGAGAAGGGCGGCCCCGTCTGGTTGGTTAAGGCGAAGCTCGCCGTCTTGCCGTTGTTGCTCGCGGTCACCTGATAGGAACCTGCGATCGCGGTAGCTGTGGCGGTGACGCTGGCCACGCCTGCGCCATTCGTGATAGCCGAGGCCGACGACAGAACCGCACTTCCACCCGGTGGTTGCACGGTTTGGCCGATCGCGGCAAGCGCCAGCGGCGCCATCACCTGGAAACCGGCGGCATTGGGATGCAGTCCGTCGTCGGAGAGTTCTCTTTTTAGGAACCCCGCCGTGTCCCACATCGCGGACGCATAGTCCAGATAGCGATACCCTTGCTGCCGACAGTGGGCCTCGATCCATGCATTCATGGCAAGAATGGAGGCGATGGGCCGCTCGATGGAGTTTACGTACTCCGGGTTGATGTTGACGTTGTAGTCATGGACTGGCAAGATCGACGCCAGAATCGGCTTGATATTGTTTGCTATGGCTTGAGCGGCGATTGCAGCGAGGTTGGCCTGAATCGTCGAGAGCGGAACGCCGCGCGCAAAATCGTTGGTTCCCCCCAGCACTACCAGGCCGGCCGGCTGCTGGGCCACCACGTCAGTCATCCGCGCGAGCATGTCGACCGTGGTATGCCCGATAGTAGCGCGCTTGACGAAATCGCGACCCGGGAAGTACTGGCTGAATGGCCAAGTCGCTGTGATCGAATCCCCCAGGAACAACACTCGCGCACCCGGGGCGGTGCCGGCGGTGAACGTCACCAGCGCGCCTGGAAGAGGAACGTTGCTGCTATCTTTTACGGTCACCTGAAGCGGAACCGCGAAGGTGGAATTTATGGGTGCGGATTGGGTGGCGCCACCGGTGGCGCTCATCGAACCGGGTCCTCCCCCAAAAAAGATTCCGCTGACCTGCGCGTAGGAGCCACCCGTCCGGGTCAGCCTGACGAGCACGCGCCCGCTCAGCATATAGACCATCCAGCGGCCAGTGGTGTAGCTGGCAACGGCCTGTGCGCCGAGCAGCGGGGCGTTAGTGTTTCCATCGAAAAGTTGGATCGTCTCGGTGGACACATTCCAGTCCATCAAATAGAAGGCCACACGATGGGGTAGGCCATCGGTGAGATTGATATCGAGCGTGACCGCCGTCGAGTCAATCAGCGACGTAGCAGACCTACCGGAATCATTCGGATTCTCTAGCGCGCGCACTTCGGTGGGAGGCGCCGTAAACCAGGTAAATGGGTTGCCGGTGACCGCCACCGTAGCGTAGGTGGGATAAGCGGCGGTGACACCCGCGATGTAGTAGCCCTCGCCGCCATACTGCGCTTTCCAGGATCCCTGCGAAGCGTTGTCTTCGCCCAGGAAAACGGCCGCCGCGCCTCCGCCCACCGGCATGTTGGTCAATTGAAAGTTGGCGGCTGAGCCGATGCCACTCGCGGTGGCCACGACGGTATACGGCCCACCCGCTGTGCCGTTGGCAGAGGCAGTGACCCTGGCGATTCCAGAGGCATCGGTGTTGGCCTGGGCGGGCAGAGTCGCGCTGGGACCGGAGACAGGCGGCGTGAAGGCGACCAGCACGCCGGGCACGGGGTTGTTGCTGGCGTCACGCACGAGGGCCCGCAGATCGCTGGCGAACGGCGTCCCGACGGCCGCAGCCTGCGGCGTGCCGGCCACCACGACGATCGATGCCGGCGGACCGGGGCCGTTGGTCAGCGCAAAGGACGCTCCCCCTGCTACGCCGCTCACCACAGCCGTGACGCTGTAGGATCCGGAGATCGTGTTAGCCGTGGCCGTTATGCTGGCCAGACCGGAGTTGTTCGTGATGGCTGAGTTGGATGACAGTACGGCGCTGGCGCCCGAAGCAGGAACAGAAAAGTTCACTGTGACACCACCTACCGGGCCGTTGCCGGCGTCGCGCACGATCACCTGAAGTGCGGTGGCAAACGGCATGACGATTGGGGCCGTTTGCGGGCTACCCGAACTGGCCGTCACCGAAGCAGGCGGGTTGAAGGCGTTCGTCAAGTTGAAACTGGCTGCTCCGGCCACTCCGGCGACTGTCGCAGAGACCGTGTATGATCCGCCCCCAATTCCGTTCGCCGTCGCGTTCACGCCGGCAATGCCGGACGCCGTCGTAGTGGCTGTCGAGGACGAGAGGGTGGCGTTCGCACCGGATCCGTTGGCAGCGAAATTCACGGTTACGCCGCCCACCGGGTTGCCGCCGGCATCTCGGACCGTCACCTGCAACATCGCGGGGAAGGCCGTGTTGATCGGCGTCGTTTGAGGCGTGCCAGCCGTGGCCGTAATCGATGCCGCTGCACCGGCGGCGTTGGTGAGCGCAAAGGTGGCCGGTGTGCCTGCTGCGCTGGCCGTGACGTTGTAGGTACCCGCCGTCGTGTTGGCCGTCGCTGTGACGCTGGCGATACCGGCGGCATTGGTGGCGGCCGTAGCCGAGGAAAGTGCGGCGCCCGCGCCCGAGACCGGCCCGGCGAAGGTCACGGTCACCCCGCTCACCGGGTTGTTGCCGGCGTCTCGCACCGTTACTTCCAACGGCGTGGCGAAGGCTGTTCCGATCGCGACAGATTGCGGCGTGCCCCCGGTGGTAATGATGGAAGCCGCTGGCCCGGCTGTGTTGGTGAGCGCGAAGGTAGCCGGTGCTGCCACACCAGCCGCCGCTGCCGTGACGTTAAAGCTCCCCAAGCTGGAGTTCGCGGTCGCGCTGACACTGGCAAGGCCAGCAGCGTTGGTCGTGGCCGTCGCGGTCGAAAGCACTACGCTCGCTCCCGACGCCGGCGCCGTAAACGTCACGAGCACTCCGCTCACGGGATTGTTGCTCGCATCGCGCACCGTCACCTGTAGCGGAGAAGTCAGGGCGGTGCTGAAGACAGCCGACTGGGGCGTTCCACCGGTAGCGGCAATCGAAGCCGCTACTCCGGCGGTATTGGTTAACGGGAAAACTGCCGGAGTTGCCACTCCTGCCACGCTCGCCGTCACGCTGTAAGCGCCGGATATCGTGTTGGCCGTGGCAGTGATGGTTGCCACTCCCGTTGGGCTTGTTGTCGCTGACGTGGAGGAGAGCGTCGCGCTTGCGCCGGATGCCGGAGCGGAGAAACTCACGACCGCGCCGCTCACCGGGTTGCTGCCTGCGTCGCGGACGGTCACCTGCAAGGCGGCCGGGAACTCCAGGCCGATCGGAGCCGCCTGTGGTGCGCCACCAGACGCTGCGATCGCCGCCGCTACGCCGGTCGAGTTGGTCAATGCGAAGGTGGCCGGAGTCACGACACCTGCCACCGACGCGGTGACACTATAGCTGCCCGCGGTGGGATTCGCGGTCGCTGTCACGCTTGCGACGCCGGAAGAGTTGGTCGTCGCGGTGGGTGACGACAGAATCGCGCTGGCTCCCGTCGACGGAACTGCGAAGCTCACCGAAATGCCGCTTACCGGATTGCTCGCGGCGTCCAGCACGGTCACTTGAAGTACGCTCGAAAACGCCGTGCTGACGGTCGCGGTCTGTGGAGTGCCAGAAGTAGCTGAGATCGCCGCCGCAGCCCCGGCGGTGTTGGTGAGAGCGAAGGCGGCAGAGGAAGCACCGGCGGCGCTGGCGATCACGCTGTACGAGCCAATCGTCGAATTGGCGGTCGCCGTAACGCTGGCGATTCCCAAGGCGTTGGTGACCGCCGTCGCCGCCGAGAGCGCGGCGCTGGCGCCGGTGGGTGGTGCCGCGAAAGTTACAGTCACGCCGCTCACTGGGTTGTTCCCGGCATCGCGTACCGTCACCCGGAGGGGTGTCGTGAAGGCTGCACCAAATACGGCAGACTGGGGAGTGCCCCCGCTGGGTGTTACGGTCGAAGCCGCCCCCGCGGTGTTGGTCAAAGAGAATGGCGTCACGACAGCAACTCCAGGCACCGAAGCGGTCACGCTGAAGGCTCCGGCGGTGCTGTTAGCCGTCGCCGTCACGCTGGCAATGCCCGAGGCGTTCGTCGCCACCGTGGCCGCTGACAGCGTAGCGCTGGCTCCAGACCCGGGCGCGGCAAATGACACTGCGGCGCCAGGAACCGGATTGCCCTGCGCATCTCTCACAGTCACCTGTAGAGCGGCGGGAAACGCGGTGCCAATCGGACCGGTCTGGGGCGTGCCACCAGTCGCGACGATTGAGGCCGCCGGACCAGGCGTATTGGAGAGCGCAAAGGTGACGGGCGTGGCTACACCGGCCGCGCTGGCAACGATGGTGTAACTGCCTAAAGTCAAATTCGCTGTCGCCGTTACGCTTGCCACCCCGGAGGCGTTGGTGGTGACCGAACTGAAAGAAAGGCCCGCGCTCGCTCCCGTTCCCGGTGTAGCGAATGTCACGATCACGCCGGCCAGGACGTTGTTGCCGGCGTCCCGGACCGTGACTTGGAGCGGGGCGGGGAAGGCTGCTCCGATCGCCGTGGATTGCGGCGTACCGCCGGTGGCCGTGACCGACGCCGCTGCGCCAGCAGTGTTGGCAAGCGCGAAAGTAACCGGTGTGGCGACGCCGGCGATACTTGCGGATACGTTGTAAGCGCCGGTGGTCAGGTTCGCCGTGGCCGATACACTGGCCACGCCCGAAGCACTGGTGATGCTCGTGGAAGCCGACAATGCCGCGCTGGCGCCAGACGCGGGCGCTGCGAAGGTCACCGTCACTCCGCTCACCGGATTGCTGGCTGCGTCGCGCACAGTAACTTGGAGCGGCACCCCGAAGGCCGTGCCGATGGCGGCGCTTTGCGGCGTCCCGGCCGTGGCGCTCGCCGAGGCAGCTCCACCTACGATGTTTGTCAGTGCGAAGGATGCGGGCGGGGAAACGCCGGCCACACTGGCACTCACACTATAGGCACCCGTGAAGCCATTCGCCGTCGCATTGACCGCGGCGAAACCGGAGGCGTTGGTGACGGCACTTGGCGCCGATAGCGACGCGCGCGGCCCGGATCCGGGCGTCGAGAACGTAACCGTGACTCCGCCCACAGGGTTTCCGCCGGCGTCGAGCACGCGGGCTTGCAGGGGAGTGGCGAACAGGGAGTTGATGACAGTGGATTGCGGCGTGCCGGCGGTGGCCGAGATAACGGCCGCCGTTCCCGCGGTATTCGTCAGCGCAAACGTGGCGGGCGCCGCGCCGGCAACGGTGGCCGAAACAGAGTAGCTGCCTGGCACGCCGTTCGCAGTTGCCGTGACGCTAGCTACACCTAAGGAGTTGGTTATCGTCGTGGCGGCGGATAATCCTGCGCTAGCGCCCGAGCCGGGTGCGCCGAATGTCACAGTCGCGCCAGGTATCAGGTTGTTCCCGGCGTCGCGCACCGTCACCTGGAGAGGCGCGGCGAAGGCCGAATTGACCGGAGCCGATTGCACCGGCCCTCCTGAACTGGCGACGGAAGCCGGCGGCCCTGGGGCGTTGGTTAGTGCCAGTGTCGTTGAACCGCCCGTCGTGCTGGCGGTGATCACATATGCGCCGGCGGCACTATTGGCCGTAGCCGTCATCGTGGCCACGCCAGCCGCATTGGTGATCGAGGTGGCTGCCGCCAAAACAGCGGTGGCACCCGAAGTTGGCGCCACCCAGTTCACAGTGGCTCCCGCCATCAGGTTGGTGCTCGCGTCACGCACGGTCACCTGCAAGGGTGTGGCAAAGGGGGAGTTGATGTCGGCCGACTGGGCCGCGCCTCCCGTGGCCACCACCGTTCCCGCGTACGCTCCACCGAAGAATACGCCGCTCACCTGCGCATACGATCCGCCCGTACGTGTGAACTTGACGAGCACGCGCCCGCGCAGCGTGTAGACTAGCCAGCGGCCGGTGTTGTAGGTCGCCACCGTCTGGGTATCAAGCACGGCGTTGGTGCCCTGATCAATCACCTGGACAGACTCGGCATAGCCGTTGTTCCAATCCATCAGATAGAACGCAACGCGATGAGGTTGGCCATCGGTTAGATTGATGTCGAATTGATCGAACACCGACTCGATGATCGAGGTGGCGGATTTCGTCGAGGCCGTGGGATGATCGAGAGCCCGCGGTTCGGTCGGGGCAGGTGTGAACCACGTGAAGGGATTGCCGCGCACGATCACCGAAGCATAGGAAGGATAGGCTGTCGCCACGTTGGGAATGAAGTATCCATCGCCGCCGTAGAGCGTTTTCCACGCGCCCTTCGTGGCGGTGTCGGCGCCGAGGAACGTCACGGACGTGCCTCCGCCGGGAAGCGTGTTGGAAAGGGCGAACGGGGCGCTTGCGGCGACACCGGCCACCGACGCGCTGACGGTGTAGGCGCCCGTCGTTCCGTTGGCGGTGGCAGTGACGCTCGCCTTCCCGGTTGCGTTGGTGATTGCCGTGGCCGCCGAAAGCGTTGCGCCGGGGCCCGATGCGGGTGCGGCGAAGGTGACCGAGGATCCAGTCAGCGGATTCAAATAGGCGTCGCGCACCACCACGGCCAAAGGAGCGCTGAACACCAAGCCGGTGTTGGTGGCCTGGGGCGAGCCGCCTGAAATGCTTACGGAGGCAGGCGGACCAGTAGCGTTCGTCAACGCGAAGATTAGGGGCGTGGCAACTCCACTCACGCTGGCGATCACGCTGTAACTTCCGGCCAACGTACTGGCGGTTCCCGTAACCGATGCCACACCACTGGCGTTGGTGATCGCCGTGGTGGCCGACGGGCTGACGCTGGCGCCTGTAGACGGCGTGGAGTAGGTGACGGTCGCGCCACTGACGGGGTTGCCGAATGCGTCCCGCACGAGTGCCTGAAAAGCGGCGGCAAAGACCGTGGCGACGGGCGCCGATTGAGGCGTTCCACCGGCGGCCGTGATCGACGCTGGAACCCCAGCCAGGTTAGATAGCGCGAAGGTCGCTGGAGTTGCGACGCCGGAAACGGCCGCCGACACGCTGTATGACCCGGCCACGGTGTTGGCAGTGGCTGTGATCGTGGCCAAGCCTGCGGCGTTCGTCACTGCTGTTGCCGAGGACAGAACCGCGCGGGCGCCGGACGCCGGTGTCGAGAAACTAACCGTGGCGCCACTCACCAGATTGCTGCCTGAATCGCGAACCGTCACCTGGAGAGGCGATCCGAAAGCCGAATTCACCGCCGCGCTTTGGGGAGAGCCAGCCGCAACGCTAATGGAGGCCGGAACTCCCGGTGAGTTAGTCAAGTTGAACGAAGCTGGGGAGGCTACGCCGCCGACGCTGGCGGTCACGGCATAGCCGCCCGCGGCTCCCCGCGCCGTCGCAGTGACACTGGCCACGCCGGAATTGTTGGTCAGGGCGGTGGTGGCCGAGAGCGTCGCGAAGGAGCCGGAGGACGGCGCTCCAAACTCCACGGCCGCACCCGCCACCGGGTTGCCGGTCGAATCGCGGACAGTCACTTGTAAAGCGCCGAACTGCGTATCCACCGCCGCCGTCTGCGTGATCCCGCTGGTGGCGGCTATCGAAGCAGGCGGTCCGGCATTGTTGGCAAGGGAGAAGATCGCGCCGCTGGCGCCAGCCACGCTGCCTGTGACGCTATAGGCTCCTGCAATCCCATTGGCGGTGGCGGTCACGCTGGCGATCCCGGATGCGTTGGTCACGGCCGTTGCGGATGAGAGCGTGGCGCTGGCCCCCGATGCCGGCGCCGAGAAATTAACCGTCACCCCACTCAATGAATTGCCACCGGCGTCGCGCACCAGCACTTGCAGCGGCGACGGAAATGAACCATTGACTAAGATGGCCTGCGGCGTGCCAGCCGCGGCGGTGAGGGTCGCCGGCGGGCCTAGGTCGTTGGTCAGTGTGAATACGACAGGCGGCAGCCCAGAGACTGTCGCAGTCACGGTGTAACTGCCCGCGGTGGGTCTCGCCGTCGCGTTGACGCGCGCCACTCCCAACGAATTGGTCACGGTAACGGTACTTGAAAGATTGGCCGACGCCCCCGCAGGCGGCGCCGAAAATGCCACCACGATTCCCGGCATCGGCGTTCCGCCCGCATCACGCACCGTCACCTGCAGCGGCGCCGGGAAGGCGGCATTGATCTGCGTGTTTTGTGGGCTTCCGCCGGCAAGATCAACCGATGCCGGGGGATTACCTTCCGGCACCGTCTGCACCACAAACACTCCAAACTCCGGCGGAGTGTGCACGGGCGGAACCGGTACGGTACCTATCGGCTGCGAAACCGCGCTGAGAGCCATGGGGATCGGCACCGGCACGCTCTGGTAGATGCTGCGCACCAACGGCGCGCCCCAGTAGTTCTGGGCATCACGGATTTCGAAAGTCTGGCCGTAGCGCAGGACCGGGGACAGGTCCGCCAGAACCTGCCCGTTCAAATCCCAGTTATAGACAACGACGTGTCCGCGCCCCTCTTCAAATTGATTGGGGCGGACGAAAATGCGGGTGCCGGTGGGCCGGGCGCCGAAGGCGTAGTAGGTATTGGCCGGATAGGCGCTCGGGGAGAAGCCGGAAACCGATCCAACGAATGTGTTGCCTTGCAATTCCGCGACTGTGCAGTTGATGAGTTGCAGGGTTGTGCCGCCGGCGATGTAGTTATCACGCGCGGTCAATTGGCTGCAGCCACCGATGTAACCGATGTTGTTCTGGCCGGTCGTGGTCAGGTTGGACCAATAGGTGTAGTTGGAAAGCAGCACGGGAAGCTGAGCCGGGTGCGAGCCCCCGAGCAAAAGATTCCGTACGTCGCCGTAACCTGCGATGCCGCCGTTGTTGAAAAGAACGTTGCCCTCCAAATGGAAGTTGTTCAGGAAGGCCTGCTCGGTGGCGAAGTTGTGTATTCCGTGATCGAACGACTGAAAGACAATGTTGTCCACCAGCCGCTTGGTGCCAACTTGATTCTGCGAGTAAATTCCATGGCCATGACCGCGGTCGGCTTGCGTGACGCCGTTGTAATAGATGATATTGCCGGACATCTCCGAGTTCTGAGCCTGCGTCCAGAAACCGTTGCTAAACGTGTCGTGAATGATCAGATTGATCAGCTTCACGTTGGGTCCGAACACGTTGACGCCAGCCGGACGCTGAGCCGTCGGATTGATGCGCTCCGCACGCGACACGGTGATCTCAAAACCCCAATACCAGGTCCAGGCGCCGTTAATCAGCAGCACCTGCGATTGGGTGGGTGGATCCGGATAGTCAAGCGTGGCGCGCTCGCCCGGGAACTGCCGGACCACAATCGGAAGTCCTGATGCTCCCGTTAGCGAACTGGTGAACTGGCCGTTGTAGGTGCCGCCGCGCAGCCAGATTGTATCCCCCGGCTGCACGGCTGGTGGATGTGCAAGCGCTGTGGACAAGTTCCATGGCGAAGTGAAGGAGCCATCGCCAGCCGCCGAACCAGTGGGCGCGACAAAGTAATCCGTCGCCAGCGCGAAGCTGGAGGCCAGCAACGTGACACAGAACGAGCTCAGCAGCGGCCCAGGTTGACGCCTGACGGCCGAGTCCATGGCCTTGAGCGGCCAACTCGTCATTCCTTGAACTCCCTCCGATGGCGCTACCTCTCTTCGGCAGCTGCTCCTCTTTTTGCTAAGTCGTCCTTTGGCTAGGCAGAAAGTGCCATGGGTGTGGAACCACTCGCCTAGGACGACTTGGGACCTATTCTACGTGGTTCTCAGCACGGTTGGTAGTAAATTCTGCCTATTTCAATTTCAAATTTGACTCAGTCTGGTTACTTTGGTAGTAACTATCGGTGTGGTAGTACTGGTACGGAGCAGGGGTAAGCGACGGCGCTCGCCAGCTCCGTTTGAGGGGAGGGAAGTAGCCGCGAAATAGGGAGACCGGTTACCCGGTGATCTCGACCAGCAGATCCTTGGGCTCCACAGTCTGCCCCGGTTGCACTGAGAGGCGCTTCACTTTCCCCGCGATCGGCGCGCTGATGGTGGTCTGCATCTTCATGGCTTCCATGACGAGCAGCTTGTCGCCCTTCTTCACCGGCGAGCCTACTTCGACGGCGATACTGGTGACGGCTCCGGGAATGGGCGCTCCAACATGGCCTGGGTTGCCGGGGTCTGCTCGCTCGCGATCGCGCGCCTTCACTTCGAGCGACTGGTCACGAACCGACACTTCGCGCGGCTGGCCGTTCAACTCAAAGAACACCGTGCGCGTGCCGTCCGGATGCGGCTCGCCAATGGTGAGGAACTTGATGACGAGCGATTTGCCCGCCTCCAGCTCCACCATAATCTCGTCGCCCTTCTGCATGCCATAGAAGAACTGCGGCGTCGGCAACACCTCGACGTCGCCCCACGCCGCCTGATTGCGCGCGAACTTGAGGAACACCTCGGGGTACATGAGGTAGCTCATGAGATCGGTGCGCGTGGGCTTGCGATGCAATTTACGCTCGAGTTCGGCTTCCGCCTGTTCGAGTTTGACGGGCTCGAGGCGCGCGCCGGGCCGGCCCTTGGTAGGCGATCCGCCTTTGAGAATCACCTTCGCCAGTTGCTTGGGCCAGCCACCTTGGGGCTCGCCGAGAGAGCCCTGGAACATATCCACTACCGAGTTGGGAATGTTCAGACTGTGCGCCGGTCCAAGCTTCTCAATCTCGGCCATTGAGATGCCATGGCTTACCAGAAACAGCGCCAGATCTCCCACCACTTTGCTGGAAGGCGTCACCTTCACAATGTCGCCGAACGCCATGTTAACGCTGGCATACGCGCGCGCCACTTCCGGCCAGCGCGCTCCGAGGCCCATCGATTCGGCCTGCTCCTTGAGATTCGTGTACTGGCCGCCCGGCATCTCGTGCAGATAAACTTCGGCCGTGCCGGACTTGGGAGCGCTATCAAACGGCGCATACCATTCGCGGACCACCTCCCAGTAGTTGGAGTAGGTTTGCAGCGCGTCGACATTAAGGCCCGTGTCGCGCGGGGTGTGGTTGAGCGCGGCGACGATCGAGTTGAGATTCGGCTGCGAGGTAGTACCGGACATTGATGAAACCGCTGCGTCAGCCGCAGTGACGCCCGCGTCAGCCGCCTTGAGGATCGAAGCCGCGTTGATGCCGGAGGTGTCGTGAGTGTGGAAGTGAATGGGCAGGTCCGTCGCCTCCCGCAGCGCCTTGATCAGCTTGGTAGCCGCATAGGGCTTGAGCAGGCCGGCCATATCCTTGATACCGATGACGTGCGCGCCCATCTTCTCCAGCTCGCGCGCCATTTTGGTGTAGTATTCCAGCGGATACTTGTCGCGCTTGGGATCGAGGATGTCGCCGGTGTAACAGATGGCCGCCTCGCAAATCCGATTGGTCTTGCGGGCCGCCTCCACCGCCACCTTCATGTTGGGCAGCCAGTTCAGCGAATCGAAAATGCGGAAAATGTCGATGCCCTGCGCCGCCGATTCAACGATGAACTCGCGCACCACGTTGTCCGGGTAGGCCGTATAGCCCACGGCATTCGAGGCGCGCAGCAGCATCTGGAAGCAGATGTTGGGTACGGCTTCGCGGAGCTTGCGGAGGCGCTGCCACGGGTCTTCATGCAGGAAGCGCAGGGAGACGTCGAAGGTGGCGCCGCCCCACATCTCGAGGCTAAACAGATTGGGCAGCTGATGAGCAACGTAGTTGGCGATCGCCAGGAGATCATGCGTGCGCACGCGCGTCGCCATCAACGATTGGTGCGCATCGCGAAACGTGGTGTCAGTGATGAGGAGCCGCTTTTGCGATTTCATCCATTGCGCGAAGCCTTCGGCGCCGAGTTCGAGTAGCAGATCGCGGGTGCCTTTCGGCGGCTTGGCGAGATCGTGCGGGGGCACCGGAGCGGTCTTAAACACCGG
Source organism: Acidobacteriota bacterium (assembly GCA_043730365.1). Classification (GTDB taxonomy): domain Bacteria; phylum Acidobacteriota; class Terriglobia; order Bryobacterales; family Bryobacteraceae; genus VFZP01. The sequence continues at coordinate 23,284 of JAYTKJ010000815.1, forward strand.
CGGTTTCTTCTTGCCCGCCACCTCCGGGCTTCCGTTCACACAAACATTGGCCAGGTAGGTGAGCAGCCGGTTGGCGCGATCCTTGCGCGGGGTGAATTTGAACAGCGAGGGATTGTCGCCGAGGAAACGCGTGGTGATCGTCCCGGCCTGGAATTCCGGATGGTTGATCACGTTCTCAAGGAACTGAATATTGGTCTTGACGCCCCGAATGCGGAACTCACGTAAGGCGCGGTCCATACGCTGGCAGGCATGCTTGAATTCCGGCGCCCAGGCTGAGATCTTCACCAGGAGCGAATCGTAGAAAGGCGTGATGACCGCGCCGCCGTAGGCTGAAGCGCCGTCGAGCCGGATGCCGAAGCCGGCCGGTGAGCGATACGTTTGGAGTCTGCCGTAGTCCGGCGTGAAGTTGTTAGCCGGGTCCTCGGTGGTGATGCGGCATTGGAGCGCGTAGCCGTAAATGGGGATGCGCTCCTGCGGCGGCAGATTCATTTCCGGCCCATGCAGGGCGTGGCCCATCGCCACTTGGATTTGCGCGCGGACGATGTCAATGCCGGTCACCATTTCGGTGACGGTATGTTCGACTTGCACGCGCGGATTGACCTCGATGAAAAACCAGTCGTTCGAATCGGCGTCAACGAGGAATTCGACGGTGCCGGCATTGTAGTAGCCTGCTCGGCGCGCCAGCCGGACGGCGGCCGAAGTGATGGCTTCACGCAGATCGGCGCGAAGCGAAACCGCGGGAGCCACTTCCACGATCTTTTGATGCCGCCGTTGCACCGAGCAATCGCGCTCGTAGAGATGGACAATGTTGCCGTGCCGGTCACCGAGAATCTGCACCTCGATGTGCCGCGGCCGGCGAATGAAACGCTCCAGGAAAACCGCGCCATTGCCGAAAGCGGCGGCCGCCTCCGTTTGCGCCTCCTCGAGCAGCCCGGCCAACGTCTCGGGCGTCTCCACCACCCGCATGCCACGGCCGCCACCGCCGAACGCGGCCTTGATGATGAGCGGGAATCCGATGCGCGCCGCGGCCTTTTCCGCCTCGGCCAGCTTCTTGACCGCTCGCTCGGTACCCGGAATGACTGGCAACCCGGCGGCTTGCGCCAGTCGTCGCGCCTCCGTCTTATCGCCCAGTAGCTCCAGGATTTCGGCACTCGGCCCGATGAACGTGATGCCTTCGCGCTCGCAGGCTCGGGGCAGGGCAGGGTTCTCGGACAGAAAACCGTAGCCCGGGTGAATGGCATCCACGCCGCGCTCCCGCGCCATCGCCACGATGTTGTCCACGTCCAAGTAGGCCTGGACGGGGCCCTTGCCCTGTCCGATCAGGTACGCCTCGTCGGCCTTGAAGCGATGCAAGCTCAGCCGGTCTTCTTGCGAATAGACGGCTGCCGTGCGCAGACCCAACTCGTTGGCGGCACGGAGAATACGAATAGCGATTTCGCCCCTGTTCAGGGCTAACAGTTTTTTCATGGGGAAGCGATGCGGGGCCCGAAAAAAATAGACTAGCACGGAACGAACTCGGGAGCGCACTCGTATTCCCTGCATGACTTGCCGAATCTTGCCCTGTGCGGCCCTGCTCCTGCTGGCCGGTTGCGATATCGAAGAAGCCTTGGCCGGCTCGCAAAAGTACACCGAGGATTTTCACTTCGTCCACGCCATGAAGCCTGGTGCGCGTATCGAGGTAGAAGGCTTCAACGGATCGGTGGAGATCTACGGTTGGGATCAGGAGCAGGTGGAGATCAACGGGACCAAGCACGCCTCCTCCAAAGCCGACCTGGCCCAGATCAAGATTGACATTGCCCACACGCCGGACTCGTTGACGATCAAGACGCTACGGCCGGATTGGCAGAAGGGTAGCGGCGGCTTGCGCCGCGGAAATCGAGGCGTCAGGTACCGGATTCACGTGCCCCGGCGCGTGCAGCTTGACCGGCTGGCGTCGTCCAATGGCGCGATACGGGTTGATGGCGTGGAAGGGCGCGGGCGCTTCCGTACGTCCAACGGACCCATCAGCCTGGCATCTTACAAAGGAGACATCGAGGCACAGACATCCAACGGACGGATTGACCTGGATCGCTTCTCCGGCAGTGCCGTGCTGATCTCGTCAAATGGGTCCATCGAGGCCAAGGGCATCAAAGGTTTCCTGGAGGCCACCACTTCGAACGGACCGATTGAAGTTGAGACAGCAGAACTCGACCCGGCACGCGCCGTGAAGCTTGAGAGCAGCAATGGGCCCATCACGCTGACGCTAGGCTCGTCCGGTGGGCCGGATGTGCGCGCGCGTACGTCAAACGGTGACATCTCCGTGCGGTTGGCAGAGGGTTCCGGCGGCCGCATCCGCGCGCACACCTCAAACTCGACCATCACCAGTGATTTGCCGTTGAACAACGTCACCAACATGAGCAAGACGAATTTGGAGGGCACCATCGGCAACGGGGGCGGGCCGCTGCTGGACCTCGTCACCTCGAATGGGCACATCCGGCTGGCGAGGAAGTGATTTAAGCGCGCAACGAGTTGCTCACGCCGCTCTCCCACTCTTGCACCATCCGTGGTCCGATCTCTGCAAAGTGTGGATGCTCCTTCGTGTAGGAGCGGACTTCTTTGGTGGTCTCCTGAATCGCGTCTGCGATGCGCTCGTGAATCCGCTTGATCTTGGCGGGCGTGCCACCGGCCCGAGTTTCACCGAGCTTCCGAAGTTCCTTCGCTGTCGGCCAACGGGTCGAGCCATTGAGAGTCAGGGCCAGGCAGTCTTTGGGAAGATACACGGCCGTTGTCACCAGATCGTAGACGGGCGCGAGTCGCGCCTCGCCCAGCACATCGTCATAAACGACCCCGAAATTCTTGAGGTGCGCGTCGCCATTGCGGAGCGCGCAGTTCAGGACAATCAGGATATAGAGCTTCTCCATGTCTTGGTTGACATAGGTGGAGTTCGCGAACTGGGCGAATCGCTTCATCACCGAGGTCTCGTAGCTTCCGCGGTATTTCTCGTCGGTCCGGCGGGCGTTGAGGACACAGAAATCCTCGAATCCGCGATAGGTCCCGTCGATGCGGAGGTCGAAGCGGTCAATGACCAGCGCCAAGCCGCCTTCCGCCAGACGATAAGGCGGCACTTCGAGCCCGCACTTGCGCGCCACCGTAAGGCAGAAATATTCGTTGGCGGCAAGCTGTGGATACTCGTTCGGTTCCCACAATTTTACGATGTGAGTCGCGCCTCGGTAGGTATTTGAGAGGCGTTGGCCTGCGAAGGCTGTTTCGTCGCGGACGAGGATCTTGGGCTGCACGCCACTAATGCCGGAGAAGGCAGCGAATTTCTCAAGCAGGTAACGAAACAGGTCGCCACCGCGGTTGCGCTCGAGAATCTCATTGACAGACTGAAACGGGACCTCCTCCTGCAGTTGCTCCTTGTCGCCGGTGTACCGGATGCGGCCGATTTGCGAGCGGCCAACCACCGACAGCAGATCGAGTTCGTCAAAGGCGCCCGTGGCTTTAGCGAAAGCGAGGCGCAGACGCTCGCGAAGAAAACCCTCGGGCAGATTCATCTCGAAGATGGGAGGCAGGCCGAAGAGGGCGTCCCAGGACGGTAGGCGCACGGGCATGGTGATGGAGACCGCTCGGGCGGCGGGCGTGTCCGGCAGGTAGGCAAACGAACTGCCGCGCTCACCGTGGCGGTCAAGCAACCCGGCCTCAGCCGCGCCGGTCCAGACTTTTATCATCGAGATCCTCTTGCATCAGTTCGTCGAGGGTGGGGCGCAACGAGCCCGCGGGTTGGACCTTCAGCTCAAGGCCGAGGGCGGCGAGCAATTTGGTGAGCTTTGAGAATCCCAGTTCACCGGCGCGGCCGTTTTCCAGCGCCTCGAGTGTGGCGCGACTGACGCCGGCTTTGCGAGCCAGGGCGACTTGGCTGAGCTTTAGGGCTTTACGGTGTTTAGCGATCTGTGTGCCTATCGAGGTCAAGGCAGGCATGGTGCCTAGTATACTAGGCACGGCGACACTTTTCAAGACACATGCCTAATATATTAGGCAGAACTCGGAACAGATCCGTCGCCTACATCCGATAACAGATATTATGTAAAGTAAAACTAGTCCTCGCTGCCCAGGATGCCCGCCAACCCGCCAATCGCTCCCAAGGGTCCACGCTCGTCGCCGCCCGATCGACCCGGCGCCAGTTCCCGCCGCAGCTTCTCCAGTGTCATGCTCTGGATGATCAGCTTCCCGGGGCCGGTCAGCGTCGCCAGAAACAATCCCTCGCCGCCGAAAATGGCTTTCTTGATCCCGCCTACGAATTGGATGTCGTAAGCCACTGTCTCCTCAAACCCGACAATGCACCCGGTATCAACCTGCAGCATTTCGCCGGGCGCCAGATCAAACTCGATGTGGTCTCCACCGGCATGAATGAACACCACGCCCGGACCAGTCAGCTTTTCCAGAATGAAACCCTCACCGCCCAGAAATCCCGCACCCAATTTTTTCACAAAAGCGATATTGAGTTGCACCGTGTGCTGCGCCGCCAAAAAGCTATCGCGCTGTACCATCCAACTCTTCCCGGCCGCCAATTCGAAAGCCTGAATGCGTCCGGGATAGTCGCCCGCGAAGCCAACTTCGCCGGGAGACGTGGCAATGAAGTGAGTCATGAAGAGAGACTCGCCCATCATCTTCCGCTTTAGCGCGCCCCACAGCTTCTGGCCGAGTGAGTCGCCCTGCATCTTGGTTTCCCACTGCACGTTCGGCGTCTTGTAGAGCATCTTGCCGGCCTCGGCATAGACCTCCTGGCCCGGCTTGAGCTTGAGCCGAGCCACCTGCAAGTTGTCGCCATGGATCGTGAAATCCAGCGGCATCAAGGCTGCCGGCGCCGCGTATGGGGCAGTGCCGAAACCAGTCGTCGCCCCCACTCCCGCCGGCGGCTTGCCGCAAACCGGGCAGAAACGGGCGTCATCGGCAATCTGGTTGCCGCAAGAAGTGCAAAATGCCATAGGTATCGATTGGCCTCCCCAACCTCGTATCTTACAATGAGAGAGACGAATGCCATTTCAGGCGGGTTAAACCCTACGTGGCGACTTCATTTCTCATGCTCCGACATACGAGACTCGCCGGCGTTTTGTTCCTCACCGCTTCGCTGGCGTTTCCCCGCCGCGACATTCAACTCTGCGGCTCCTACCCTGCCCGTGGCGCCGAGGAGTTGGCCCTGCACCGCCGCGCGGCCCCGATGCGAATGGCCAAGCAGTCGGCGGCGCGGCTGGCCGCCTCCCCTGCCCGCGCACAGCGCGACATCGGCAACATTGCCATTCTTGAAGATGCGGACGGCGTGGTGGAGCGTCGCAATCCATTCAACCTTGCCGGAAGAAGCGTCCGCTTCACGAGAGACTCCGGCTCGTACCGATTCGCCTCGTCGGCGGGCGGATACGATGCCTCCATCGCTCAAGCCGGCACACGGCTGGAGGGCCTTGGTGATGACGACACCCGCAACTTCACCTTGCCCTTCGCCTTCCCTTTCTATGGCGCGACCTATGACCGCATTTTCGTCAACTCCGACGGCAATCTGACCTTCGGCGCCGGCGACACCGCGACCAGTGACCGCTCACTCGGCCGCCTCACCGCTGGCGCTCCGCGCATTGCAGCATTCTTTGAGGATCTGGATCCGTCGGCGGCGGGCGAAGTGCGCGTCACCAGCCAGCCGGGCTTTCTGGCGGTGAGTTGGGTGGGCGTGTCAGAGTACTCGGCCTCGCTCATCGGCCCGCGCAATACGTTTCAAGTTGTCCTCTTCCCGGATGGCCGCATCGATCTCGCCTATGACGTGATCAACACCCGTAGCGCTGTCGCCGGAATCGCTCCCGGCAGCGTGCAAGGCGAAACTTCGGTAGTCAGTTTCAACACCACGGCTTCGGCCAACTACAACGGCGCCGTGGCCGAGCGCTTCTCAAATGTGGAGGAAATCGACACAGTCTTCGCCGCGCAGAAATTCTACGAGACTCACGAGGATGTTTACGACTACCTGGTTTTCTACAACAATCTCGACATCGCGGCGGCGCCCGGGGCCGTAGCGTTTGAATCCTCCGTGCGCAGTGACCGATTGGGAATCGGCGACTCGCTCGTCAACAACGGACGTGAATACGGCTCGCCCCGACGCCTGCAGGCCATCATGAACATGGGTCAACTCACACAGTATCCGCGCGACCCTTCTAGCATCGTGCCGGCGCGGGGCAGTACGCGCGATACGCCGCTCACGGTCCTGGGTCACGAAGCCGGGCACCTCTGGCTTGCCTTCGCCAGCGTGCGTGACGCCGCCAATCCTGCCGCGCGCCCGATGCTTGGGCGTCAAACGGCACACTGGGCGTTCAACTTCAATTCCGAAGCGTCCTTGCTCGAGGGCAACCGCATTCAAGACAATGGCCCGGGGGTTTCGCCGCGATTCCGCACGGTGGCGACGGTGGAAGGCTATGCACCGCTTGATCAGTACCTGATGGGATTCCGTGCGCCCGATGAGGTGCCACCCACTTTCGTTGTCACGGGCTCGCCCGGCTTCCTACCCAGTGCTCCCCAGACCGGCATCAGCTTCAATGGAGACCGGCGCGACGTTACGGTAGCGGACATTATCGCCGCCGAAGGCCGCCGCACTCCAGATCACACCGTATCTCAGCGCCGCTTCCGTTTCGCCTTCGTCCTGGTCGTGGCTGCCAACCGGGAACCGACGGCGGATCAGGTGTCGCAAGTAGAAACCTATCGCGAGGCGTTCCCCGCATTCTTTGAGCGCGCGAGCGGAGGACGCGCTTCAGCCGAGTCCACTCTGCTGCAGAATCTGCAGCTCTCGCTCGCGCCTACCGGCGGCATTCTCGCTGGGGCTTCGGCCACGGCGTCGGTGTCGGTCCAACAGCCGGCGGTGGCAGACCTCACGGTCCTGCTGCGAACCGCCAACGGTGTGGCCTCCGCACCTGCATCGGTAACCATCCGTGCCGGGGAGCGCCGCGCCACGTTCGCCGTGCAAGGTGTGCGCGTGGGAGTGGAAGAACTCGCGGCCGAGCCCGCCGATACACGCTACGCCACCGCCTTCGCGCGCCTGCAAGTGAATTCGGCGGCAGCTTTGCGTCTGACGGCGGTGTCCGGCGATGTCCAAACCGTTCCCGCTCCTGGAACCGCGCTGCCGCAGGCGTTGGTGATACGAGTTGTCGACGCCAACAATGTCCCCTACGCGGGCCAGATGGTCAACGCCACCGTCACCTCCGGCAGCGTGAATCCGGCGCGCGCCATCGCCGACGAAGACGGCTTCGCCCGCTTCACGTGGACCCCGGCCGCAGGTCCGCTCTACGAACTACGCGCCGCGATCGGCTCGGCCACGCTGACCATGAGCGCCGTGGGCAAGCCGTTCATCTCCTCCGGGGCCATCGTCAACTCAGCTTCGTTCATCGCCGGTGTCGCCCCGCGCGCCCTGGTCACGATCTTCGGCGCCAGCTTGGCTGGAGGAATCACGGGCGGCGCCACCACCGTGCCCTTGCCGAATCAAATCTCCGGTGTGCGCGTGACGATGAACGGCCAACCGGCCTCGCTGGTCTTCGTCAGTGACCGCCAGATCAACCTGGTGGCTCCGTCGAATCTGGCCGGCAACACCGCCGAGGTCGTAGTGACTTGGGGCGCCGAGAGCATCACCACCACGGTTCCGCTCAAGACGGTCGACCCGGCCATCTTCGTCATTGATGGCGCGCGCTCAGGAGCGGTCTTGATTGCCGGCACCGGCCAAACCACGCTGACGCGGCCGGCCATGGCAGGAGACGTGCTCGAAATCTACTCGACCGGCCTGGGCGAACCTAGCGCGCGCCCCACGGTCACCCTGGGCGGACGCGACGCCGAAGTGCTTTTCGCCGGCCCCACCCCCAGTTTCCCGGGCCTCGATCAGATCAACATCCGCGTGCCTGCTGGTCTCGCCGCCGGCTCTCAGCCACTCGTGGTGCGGATCGGCTCCGTAACGAGCAACGAAGTGCTGGTCCGCCTGCGGTAGCCTGAACAGAGAATGAATCTAGTTAAATCCACTGCGCTCCTCGAGCGTGCCCGTCAGATCACGCCCGGCGGAGTGAACTCGCCCGTCCGCGCCTTTCGCAGCGTCGGGGGCACGCCTCCGTTTATCCTGCGCGGCCAGGGCTCGCGGCTCTATGATGTCGATGGCAATTCGTATATCGACTACGTTTGCTCCTGGGGACCGCTGCTCTTCGGCCATCTCTTCCCGCCCGTCCTTGACGCCCTGCGGGGTGTCCTCGAAATCGGCACCAGCTTCGGCGCGCCTACCGAGCGTGAAATTCATCTCGCCGAGAAAATCCGCGCGGCCATGCCATCGATGGAGATGGTGCGCCTGGTCAACTCCGGCACCGAGGCCACGATGTCAGCCCTCCGCGTCGCGCGGGGGTTCACGGGCCGGGACCTGACCGTGAAATTCGAAGGCTGCTATCACGGCCACGTCGATTCGCTCCTGGTCAAAGCGGGCTCCGGCATCGCGACGCTCGGCATACCCGACACCGCCGGCGTTCCCGCGGCGTTCGCCGACACCACGCTCGCCCTGCCCTACAACTCCATCGAAGCGCTCGAGACGGTTTTCAAAACCCATGGTGATTGGATCGCCGCGGTGATTGTCGAACCTGTCGCCGGCAACATGGGCTGCATTCCGCCCGCTCCCGGCTTCCTCGAAGCGATGCGGACGCTGTGCACCAAACATGGCTCCGTGCTGATCCTCGATGAAGTGATGACGGGCTTCCGCCTCGCCCGAGGCGGCGCGCAAGAGCGATACAACATCAGGCCGGATCTCACCACGATCGGCAAGATCGTCGGCGGCGGACTGCCCATCGCGGCGTACGGCGGGCGGACCGACATTATGAGCAAGGTCGCGCCCGTCGGCCCGATCTATCAGGCGGGCACGCTCTCGGGAAATCCGCTGGCGGTCTCAGCCGGTATCGTCATGTTAGACCACATTGCGGCGCACCCGGAAATCTACGCGCAGCTTGAAGCCCGCGGAGCCGCCCTCTGCGCCAACCCGCCGGCGGGCGTCACCATCAATCGGGTCGGCTCCATGTTCACGTGGTTTTTCACCGACCAGCCGGTCACCGACTATGAGACGGCCAAGCGCAGCGACACCAAACGCTTCGCCGCATTCTTCCATCACATGCTGGAGCGCGGAGTCTATCTGGCTCCCTCGCAGTTTGAGGCCGGGTTTCTAGGGACGGCTCACTCGGAGGCCGACATCGCCGCCACGGTCTCCGCAGCCAAGGAATTTTTCCAATGAGAATCGCTTGCATCGCGCTCCTCGCCGCGCTGTCCGCCGCAGCCCAACCCTACGACCTCGCCATCAACAGCGGCCGCGTGCTGGATCCCGAGTCGAACCTCGACGCGGTCCGCCACGTCGGCATCCGCGGCGGCAAAATCGTCAAGCTCTCCCGCGCCCCCCTCACCGGCGCCAAGCGCACCATCGACGCGCGCAACCACGTCGTCTCACCCGGCTTCATCGACCTTCACCAGCACGGCCAAACCGACGAGAACTATCGACTCAAGGCGCGCGACGGATGCACTACCGCTCTCGAACTGGAGATCGGCGTCACCCCGGTGGCGCCCTGGTACCAGGAGCGACAAGGCAAGGCCCTCGTCAACTTTGGCGCCAGCGCCGGCTACATCGGTGCCCGCATGCTCGTGATGAAGGACACCAGCCCCATGTGGCTCCCCAAGGACAACGCAGTCGACAAAACCTCCACCGCCGAAGAGCGCAAAGCGATCCTCGAAACCGTTGAACAGGGATTGAAGGAAGGCGGCCTGGGCGTGGGCTTCGGCTTCAACTACACGCCGCGCGCCATGCAAGAGGAGTTGCAGGAGGTATTCCAGATCGCCTCCAACTGGCGCCGCCCCAGCTTCATCCACATGCGCCATGGCTCCAATGGCGACCCTGGCCTCGCCGCATCGATTCAGGAAGTGGTGGCCTACGCCGTCATCACCGGCGCGCCCGTCCACATCGTGCATCTCGGCGCATCGTCCACTCTCAAGTTTGACCTCGGCATTCGCATGGTGGAAGCCGCGCGCAAACGAGGCGTCGACATTACGGTCGAGTCTTACCCCTACATCGCCGGCATGACTCGCCTTGAGACCGCCATCTTCGCCCCCGGCTTCCGTGAACGCCTCGGTCTCGACTATAAGGACATGATGTGGGTTGACACCGGCGAGCGCCTTACCGCCGAAACCTTCGAGCGCTATCGCAAACAAGGCGGCCTCGTGGCTACGTTCACCAACACCGAAGAAATGATCGAAAAGAACATGGCCCATCCGCTTGTCATGATCGCCAGCGACGGCATCATGGAGAACGGCAAAGGCCACCCCCGCGCCGCCGGCACCTACGCGCGAGTCCTCGGCCGCTACGTCCGCGAGCGCAAGACCCTCTCGCTCATGGACGCCGTCCGCAAATCGTCTCTCATGCCCGCGCAGCGGCTAGAGGCGATGGCGCCTGCTTTCCGGCACAAGGGCCGCATCAAGGAAGGCGCCGATGCAGACCTCGCCGTTTTTGACCCCGCCACGGTCACAGACCGCGCCACGTTCGAAAAGCCTAACCTGCCGTCGGAAGGCATCCCGTTTGTCGTTGTCAACGGCACGGTGGTGGTGGACTCCGGCAAAGTGGTTGAGGGCGTTTTCCCCGGTCAGGGTCTGCGAGCGGCCGGGCTGCCAACTGCGGTCAGGTAGCCGGAAACAGGATCGGACGCACGTGGTCCCGCAATCGGGCGAGTTCGCCAGCGTTGTGTTGAAGTAGCCGGTGCCCCCAAGTCGTTCCCGTTTTTTCGCGGCAGTCCTTCGCCAAGGCCAGCCCAATTGCTTCGCAGGAGCCGAGATCAGACCGGAGGTCTTTCGGTTCTTGGAGGGCGCCGAGAACAAAGACCCGGTCGCTCAAATGCGCCGGGACCTTGGACCGGGCCATGGGCTGTACGTCGAACTGCCGCGAGATATTCTGATCGAGCTGGAGGTGAAAGCCGGTTGCCAACTGGCGGTTCTCGTCGTCCTCCGGCAGCACGAAGACGTGCGGTCGATCCTTGTTGGCGCTCATAGCCCCATATCATCGCGAGTCAGCGCGTCCACCAGATCCCCATCAACATGAAGTTCGCTGAGAGGACGTACGGTAGTAGGCTCCAAATGACTTCTCCTCGAGAGCCAAAACGTATTCTCGTCGGAAAAGCGGCGGATCGCCTCAGGGTTGTGCGAGGTCGCAATGAACTGGCCGCCCGCTTGGAAACCTTTACGCAGAGCCATCACGAAGTGACCAACCTCAGACCAGGCCAGGTAGTTGTCGGGTTCATCCCAGAAACAAAACACCGGGCCATAGGCGTCGTTAGCGGCCAGCACCACGGCGCAGATCATGAGGCATTTTTCGCCGTCGGACAGATCTTCGAAGGGAAGGTGGAAACTCCCTTGTTCGGTAGAGAATTGGACGATCAGACTGCGCGAGTCCGTACCGACCAGAGGATTCTTGATGTCCTTCAGGTCTGGCATGACTTGCTTCAGCTATCCGTCAATCCTGGCATATGCGGAAGGCGCGTAAGCCAAAGGGCCCGCAAACCAGGCGCCAAAGTCGCCCACGGGGAGGCTCGGCTCCAACGTCGCTTCTTTCGATTCTCCCAGAATCAAGGCGGGAATCGGCCGAAGGATAAGCATCCGCGCTAGCCATCGCTTGAAAATGAACAGCGGATCCTGCTCGGACTTTTGTTGAATGATCGGCAATGCTACCAGGTGCCAGTCGATATTGAACGTCGCCTGATTCTCTTGGTCCGTCCTGGCGAGGTTAACCTGCGCCAAGTCTCGGGCGTAGACGGCCTTGCCGCTGACCGTAAGCCTTTCCTCGAGTATTCGCAACTCTTTGAAATTGGCCGGAAACTCAAAAGCGATCAAGTACGCGTAGACCTTGCTTCCCAACTCGACTTCGATTTCAAATCGGACAGGTACGTCGGTCCGTCCGCGCGTGAGATCCTTTGGCTTCAGCAAATCGCCGACCCGGTTCGTCCCGCGCCCAATCTTCTGCAATATCTCCAGCACCAGACCAACCGTGGTCTTGCCCGCCCCGTTCTTGCCGATCAGCAGAGCGGAAGAGTGGCCTGAAATTGGCAACTCACAGTTCTCCAGACACCGAAACTTATGAACGTAAAGGCGGCGTATCAAACTAAGATGATACACGCTTTGGCCGCGATTCTCGAAGGAAGTGCCGACTGCGGTCGGCTTCAATAGGCGCCCGCGCCGACTCAATTTCCTGTATGGGTCGACACCGGGGAGCGCCTCACCGTAGCAACCTTCGAGCGCTAGATTAGACGAGGCGTCCTCGTCGCCACCTTCACCAACACCCGAAGAGATGATCGAAAAGAACATGGCCCACCCGCTCGTCGTGATCGCCAGCGACGGCATCACGGAGGCCTGCGTCCTCGGACCGCTACGTCCGTGAGCGCAAGACCCTCTCGCTCATGGGCGCGATCCGCTAAAAGCCTAACCTGCCGTCGGAAGGCATCCCGTTCGTCGTCGTCAACGGCACGGTGGTGGTGGACTCCGGCAAGGTCGTGGAAGGCGTTTTCCCCGGCCAGGGTCTGCGAACGGCCAAGTAGGTTACCCTACTTTTACGTTTTCCTTACCTTTTCAACATTACTTCCGCGGGCCGCCTCCCTATACTCAAAATCAAGGAAGGAGCCCGATTCGGAGATGTCAGCCACTGCCGCCGTCATAAACGTCCAGCTTCCGTTGGGAAAAGCAACCGCTAGCACAGCCAGGACCGTCGTCAACGTAGCCTGGATGTCCATCCTGCTGGGGATGACCCTGGAGCTGTTATTGCTGCTGATCGCCGCCGGCACCGGTCCTCTGGTTAAGCTCCAGCCGTTCGCCGCGGACCTGGTTCAGAAGATCACCTGGGCGTCGATGGTTTGCATCGGCTTGGCGCTGGGAAATTCCGCCGCCAAGTTGCGGCCCCATCTCACCGGGTTCCTGGGATTCCTGTCGGCGCCCCTCGGCTTCGCCACCGCTCGCGCCATCCACAAGAGCACGGAAAAGGCCCTCGGACTGGTCTCGGCCGCTGCCACCGCTGGTCCGTCGCCGTTCTTCCTGGCGGGCATGAAGGCGGCCGAATACGCGGCGTTGGGGTTGGTCCTCGGCTGGCTGGCCAAGAAGGAGTCTGGCTTGCTGCCGTACATAACTGCCGGCCTCGGCATTGGCATCGTCTTTGGCGGAACCATTCTCGGCGCGATGGACTGGTACAGCCCCAAGGGGCTAGCCCTGCTCATCCCCCATAAATAGTGCTGGACATTGAGATGGTTGGCGGCGCATAATCGCTGTGTGTTTTCACAAAGCCAGATCAAGCGGACCCTGTCCCAGCCTAT